>NZ_QGGS01000030.1:0-74495 GCF_003148705.1 Pseudomonas sp. OV226
GAAATGGGCGCCGCCACAGGCTTCCATCACGACGGTGCAGGGTTCCAGTTTCGCCAGATATTGGGTGAGCGCTGCCCGCGTAAACTTTTTGCGGTAAAGCTCATGACCATGATCATCTTGAGCATGCAGATGAAAGGAGTGTTTTCCCAAGTCGATGGCGGCAATAGCTACTTTGTTCATGGCAACGATCTCCGATGAGCCCCCTGTGAAAGCTTAGTGGGGGATCACAGGGGGCAGCGGGGGTAGCCATTTCATTAGTAGATCTTCAGTGGGGCTTAGAGGGTGAAGTCGCCCTCAGCCGCCAGTTCGTTCAACGGGCGGCGCGGGCTCGGCTCTTCACGCGCTTGCAGGTAATCGGCCAGCGATGCCTTGTCGCCCAGCTTGCCGACGGCGACCGCCGCATGCAGTGCATAACCTTCAGGAATATTCAGCTCCTTGCGGGTCAATTCCTGATCGAAACCGGCCATGCCGTGGGTGTGCCAGCCGCTGATGCTCGCTTGCAGCGCCAGATGGCCCCAAGCTGAACCGGTGTCGAAGGTGTGCCACAGGGCCGGGGTTTCTTCGGTGGCGCCCGGCACGGCGAAGGTGGTTTTCGAGATCACGATCACCAGAGCCGAGGCATGTTGGGCCCAGCTGCGGTTGAATTCGTTCAGCAGCCCCAGGTAACGCTGCCAGTTTGGCGTATCGCGACGCGCGTAAAGAAAGCGCCAAGGCTGCGAGTTGTAGGCCGACGGCGCCCAACGTGCTGCTTCGAAGAAGCTCAGCAGTGTCTCTTCTGGAATCGCTTCACCGGTGAAGGCGCGGGGCGACCAGCGATCAGTGAACTGAGGGTGGATGGCATAGTCGGCAACGCGTGGATTAGCACTCATCAAGAGATTCCTTGCTACGTTTGAAAGTGAGGGGGCGAGGCGAAACCCTACTGGCCGGCGCAAAAACTGACAAGCCCGTTTCTACCGGCAGTCGCCAATGCTTGGCCCACAGGGGCCTTGGCACTAGACTGGCGGCCTTTTCACCACCTGATGTTGATGCTTGAGCCATGGCCGCCAAAGTCGAACCGTTCTGGATACGCAAAACCCTCGATCAACTGGATCAAGAGGAATGGGAGTCGCTGTGCGACGGTTGTGGCCTTTGCTGCTTGCAAAAACTCGAAGATGAAGACGACAACAGCGTCTACTACACGCGTATCGCCTGCAAATTGCTCGACCTGAAAACCTGCCAGTGCACCGATTATCCGAACCGGCGTGACTTCGTTCCGGACTGCATCCAGCTCACGCCGGGCAAGGCGGACGAATTCAAATGGCTGCCACCGACCTGCGGCTATCGCTTGGTCAGTGAAGGCAAGGACCTGCCGCTCTGGCACCATCTGGTGTGCGGCGACCGCGATGCGGTGCACCACGAACGTATTTCACAATCCGGACGCATGCTTGCCGAAGGCAGCGTGCCTGAAGATGATTGGGAAGATCACCTGATTTTCCGGGCGGGCTGATCGCACCAGGGTTTTAACGTTTCACGAAGGAGTGTGTATGGCTGTGGGATTGCGGCTGGCGTTGGTCGTTGGGCTGCTGGCCCTGAATTCGTCCGTGTGGGCGGCGATGAAAGTCGATCTGGATTATCACGTGCGCCTGTTGCCGCAAAGTGATCAGGCTGAGGTGCGCCTGACGCTGACGCAGGGTTCGTCGGTGCGCAGCCTGGATTTTGACCTGGGCGATGGCAGCCGCTACAGCGACTTCAAGGCCGATGGCCAGTGGCAGCTCACGCCGGGCAAGGTGGCGCGGGGTGTCTGGCATCCCGCCGCCGACAAGGCCAGCCTGACCTACCGCGTGCGCATCAGCCATGGGCGCAAAAGCGGCAGTTTCGACACGCGCATGACGCCGACCTGGGCGCTGATGCGCGGTGACGATCTGGTGCCGGCCGCCAAGCTCGATCAGCAGGACGGCGTCGAGCTGGTATCACGCCTTGAGTTCGAGTTGCCCACCGGTTGGAAAAGCGTCGAAACCGCCTGGCCGCGGATCGGCAAAAACAAATTCCGCATCGACAACGTGTCCCGGCTGTTCGACCGGCCGACTGGGTGGATGCTCGCCGGCCACCTCGGCAGCCGCCGCACGCGGTTGGGGGAAACCGAAGTCACCGTCGCTTCGCCTCAGGGCCAGGGCATGCATCGCATGGACGTACTGACGCTGCTGACCTTTGTCTGGCCGCAAGTTCAAGCCGTGTTCCCGAGCCATCCAGGCAAATTGCTGATTGTCGGTGCCAACGACCCGATGTGGCGCGGTAGCCTCGCGGCGCATGAATCGATCTACCTCAATACGCGTCTGCCGCTGGTCAGCGAAAGCGGCAGCAGTGCGCTGGTGCGTGAATTGGTGCAGGTGTTCGCACGGCTCAACGATACGCAGCGCAGCGACTGGATCAGCGAAGGTTTTGCCGAGTATTACGCCATTGAGCTGATGCGCCGCGCCGGCGGCATGAGCGATGAGCGGTATGAAAGCTTGCACGGCAAGCTGATCAAGGACAGCCAGAAAGTCACGACCCTGCGCGGCGAACAGATCAATTCGGCGCAAGTGTCGAAAGCCGTGGTGCTGTTACAGGAACTGGATCGCGAGATACGCTTGAAAACCCGCAACAAGCGTTCGCTGGATGATGTACTGCGCGAGGCGATGCATCTGGGAAGTGTGGATACCAAGGCGTTCGTTCAGTTGGCCGAGAGCGTCATTGGCGAATCGTCCAAGGTCCTTGATACCGCGTTGCTTCAGTAACACCGCCATCGCGGGCAAGCCCGCTCCCACAGGGAAACGCATTCCAAGGTGGGAGCGGGCTTGCCCGCGATGAGGCCCTCAGCTTCAGTACATCTTGAGGATCAAACCCCGGCTTTCGGCGACTTCAACGAATCATTACCCGTCACCGTAGCGGTTTTGGTCGCTGCCTCGGCATTCGCCTTCAGCTTGCTCAACTCTTCCCCGGCCCGCTCGATCTTCGCCCGCACGATGTCCATGTCCTGGCGGCTTTTCTCGATCATGCTTTTGAGCGAACTGTGCCCGGTAATCCCTCGAGCCAGTGCCACGCCGCCGATCGCCACCTGAATCAAGCCGAAAATACCGCCGCGACGCAGGCCCTTGCCCATCATCAACACGCCACCGGCCACGGAGCCGGCGCGTTCCCAGCCGTGAACGTTCTGCTCGGAAGGGGTCTGGAACGGGGTGGATTCGATGCGCTCTACACGTTTGAGTTCGCTCATGATCTTTCTCCTGGCAGAAATCACTGATTCAGTCGTGGATAGTTAAGCTGACTGCCGAGGCCGGCGGCTTGTTCCATTGGATGTGCATTGATTCAGCGAAATTTCGCACCGGAACGGGTGTTGAGCCCTTTGGACATGCGGTCGTAGAGCACGACATTGACGGTGGCCGCCAGGTTCATGCAACCGGTGGTCGGGATGTAGACCACGTCTTCGCACCAGTCGCGAATGTCTTTATCCAGCGAGCCGTCTTCCGGGCCGAAGATGTAGAGGGCGCGGTCCGGGTGGGTGTATTCCGGCAGGGAACGGGCGCCATCGACCAGTTCCACGGCAACCGGCACGCAGCCCAGAGGCAGGATTTTTTTCAGGTCGTCGATGCCGATCAGCGGGATGTCGTAGTGCACGCGCTTGGTGTCGGTGACGAAGTCGGCAGCGCGTTCATAGCGCTTGCCGGTGTAGAACACGGACGCCACGCCATAGCAGCCGGCGGCGCGCATGACCGAACCGACGTTTTCGGGTGATTTGGGGTTATACAAACCAATGCAGCTGTACCGTTTGTCTGCCACGAGCGGGGTGCCTTCGGGGAAAAAACGGCGATTATACGGGGATTGGGGGAGGGGTGTTTGGTTTGAGATTGGTGGTGTCTGGACAATTGCTATCGCGGGCAAGCCCGCTCCCACAGGATTCGTGGTGTACACAATAACTGTGGGAGCGAGCTTGCTCGCGATGAGGCCAGTAAGGGCGCCGAAGACCTTCAGTCTTCCTTCTTCATCAACCCCGCCAACGCCGCAAACGGGTTGTGTGTCGCCTTGGCGATCTTCGGCGTGCTCAGCGAGCCTTCGCCAAAATACTGCTGGTCGGTATAGCGCGAGTGTTCATTGTCGTGGCAGTACAGGCACAACAATTCCCAGTTCGAGCCGTCCTGCGGGTTGTTGTCGTGGTTGTGATCGCGATGGTGCACGGTCAGTTCGCTCAGGCGCTTGCCGGAAAACTCACGGGCGCAGCGGCCGCACACGTGCGGGTACATCTTCAGGGCTTTGTCGCGGTAGCCCATTTCCTTGTCGCGTTGGTTGTCGGCGAGGATGCGATCCAGCTTCGAAGTGTTGGTCGGGGTGGACGAACTCATGGGTTCACCTTTGTAAAAGACTAATGACGGTTATGTTCAGAGTTTAGCTCAGCCCTTGAGCTTCTCGGCAATCCAGATGGTGTGGCGTGTGCCCTTGTTGCCGTGGGCGAAGACCTGGACTTCCTCGGCCTTGAAACCGGCCTTTTTCAATTTGTCGGAAAACTGTCGGTCGGCACTCGCCGACCACACCGCCAATACGCCCTTGGGCCGCAGGGCCTTGGCGCAAGCGCTGAGGCCGCCGGCGGAGTAGAGCCAGCTGTTGGCCTTCTGGGTCAGGCCTTCGGGGCCGTTGTCGACATCGAGCATGATCGCGTCGAACCCTTGTGGTTCGGCTTGCAGGACGTGGGCGACATCTTCCATGCGGATGACGGTACGCGGGTCGAGCAACGGGTTGCCGGCTTTTTCGCCCAGCGGCCCACGGTTCCACTCCACGACGCCCGGCACCAGCTCGGCGACCACCACTTGCGCGCTTTTGCCCAAATGCTTGAGCGCCGAGGCGAGGGTGAAGCCCATGCCCAGGCCGCCGATCAGCACGCGCGAATTCGGCCGGCCGGCCACTTTGCGGCAGGGGATCTCGGCCAGTGCATCCTCGGAGCCGTGCATGCGCGTGTTCATCAACTGCCCGCCGTCGCCACCCTGGATCTTGATGACGAAGTCCTCACCGTATTCGAACAGGCACAGGGCACCGCCGTTTTCAGGAATGGGCGTGGTGTCGAGCAGGACGAAACGTTTCATGGGGCTCTCTTGAGAAAGTCTTGCATAAACTGGGAGGGCAAACGGGCGCAGTTGGGAGTAGCCTGAATGTGACGAAATCGCCAACGGAGCCATTGATGAAGCGCACCATTCTAACGGCCATTGCTCTGGCCGCGCTCTCGATTACTGCAGTGCAGGCGCAACAGTTGCAATCCATCCCCGTCAGCCCCCCAACCATGCCCGGTTCGCCCGGCACCGCGACGCCGACGCCGTACCCGCAAATCACCGCGCCTTCCTTGCCAAAAACGGGGCCGGGCAGCAGTGGTCCGCCATTGGTGCCGATTGAAATGCCGAGCCCGCCGACCAAGGACCAGCCTGTGCCGGGGATCGAGCCGACCCCGACGAAAGCCAAATCGCCGGGCGGCTAAACCTGTTGCGAAAGCAGTTGTCCATCCGCCATGCGCAGGCGTTTGGAGAGGGAGACGGCGAGGGCGCGGATGATCTTGGCGGCGATTTTCGGTGCGTCGTTGATCATCTTTTCCAGCGAGTCCTTGCCCAGGTTCAGCAGTTGGCAGTGACTGGCGGCCACGCAACTGGCGGAGCGTCGTTCACCGTCCAGCACCGCCATCTCGCCGAACGAGCGGCCGCTGCGCAATGTAGCCATGGTCACCAGTTGCCCGTCACCATTGGTTTTTTGCACCGCCACCTGGCCGGTGTGAATGATGCACATGAAGCTGCCGGCATCGCCCTCGTGGAAGATTTCCTCACCTTGCGTCACGGTGCTGATGCTGAAATAGCCCGAGGCGGCCGCGAAGTCTGCGGGCAGCAATTGATCGAACAGGCCGCAATCCATCAGCCAGTCGCGAATTTCGTTGTTCAGTAAGGTTAGTTCTGACATGTCGTCACGGTCTTTTTTCTTGTGTCTGATTCCGGTTTTCGGGAGATCCCCAACCCCTTGTAGGAGGGGATGTGTGTGCCTTGGGGCCAAGTGTCTGGTCTTAAGACCGACACACCGGGCCAAGTTCCTCAGGCAATACCCAATACCTTGAACAAAAATGCATATTCGAGCGCTACGTCACGCAATCCCTGGTAACGACCGCTCATTCCGCCATGTCCGGCGCCCAATTCGGTCTTGAGCAGCAGAGGGTTCGCGTCGGTTTTGGTCGCACGCAATTTAGCCACCCACTTGGCCGCTTCCCAGTACTGCACGCGGCTGTCGTTGTAGCCGGCAATCACCAGCGTTGCCGGGTAGGCTTGTGCGGTGACGTTTTCGTACGGGGCGTAGGCCTTGATCCGATCATAAACGTCCGGCTCTTCAGGATTGCCCCACTCGTCGTATTCCGTGACGGTCAATGGCAGGTCGGGGTCGAGCATGGTGTTGAGCACGTCGACGAACGGCACTTCGGCAATCGCCGCGCCGAACAATTGCGGCCGTTGATTGAGCACGGCGCCAATCAGCAAGCCACCGGCGCTGCCGCCGCTGATCGCCAATTGTTTTGCGCTGGTGAAACCGTTGGCAATCAAATGCTCTGCACAGGCAATGAAGTCGCTGAACGTGTTGTGCTTGTGTTCCTGTTTACCGGCCCGATACCAGGCCTCACCCAATTCGCCACCGCCACGCACGTGCGCGATGGCGAAGGCCATGCCGCGATCCAGCAGGCTCAGGCGAGCGTGGGAGAACCACGGGTCGAGGCTTTCGCCATAAGCGCCGTAGCCATACAGATACAGCGGCACCGGTTTGCCGAGGTGCTCGCGCTTGACCACCAGGCTGATAGGCACCTGCGTACCGTCCGGTGCCGTTGCCCACAGGCGCTGACTGACGTAGGCATCGGCGTCGAACGGGCCGAGTACCGGCGTTTCCTTGAGGACTTTTTGCTCGCCGCTCGCCAGTACGAGCTGACGGATTTGCGCCGGACGGTTCAATGCCTCGTAGCGCAGGCGGATCCTGTCGCTGGCGAACTCCAGGCTGTTCTGTACGTGCAGGCTGTAGGCCGCGTCCGGCAATTGCACGCGATAAGGCGACTGGCCTTGTGGGTGGACTTCGATGATCGGCAAGCCACCTTCGCGCAGGCTCAGGGTCATGGCGCCAGTGTTCAGGCTCATGCCGTCGATCATCACCGTGTCGCTGTGGGGGATCAGGTTTTGCCATTCGGCCTCGGTGGGCGCCACCCCGGTATCGACGGTGCTGTACAACGCGAAGTTGATGCCGTCGCGGTTGGTACGAATGAACCAGGCCCATTGGCCATCGAGGGCGCCGTGGTCGACGTCGTACTCATGGTCCTCAACCCGTGGCGCCAGACAGGTGAAGGCCTGATGCGGCAGGGAGGCGTCCAGCGCCCAGACTTCACTGGTGGTCTTGCTGCCCAGGGACAGCAGCAGTTGCAGCTCGGAGCTTGAACGGTAGCAATGCATGAAGAATCGGCCGTCCGGCTCGTGGAACACTTCTTCGGCCGCCGTGCCGTCCAGCCGATAACGGAACAGTTTGTGCGGGCGATGGGTGTCGTCCAGCTCGCCAAAAAACAGCGTCAGGCTGTCGTTGGCCCACGTCATGCTGCCGTCGCAGTCCTGGAACTCCAGTTCACTGACGCGACCGTCCGACAATTCCTTCACGAACAGGGTGTAAATCTCATCACCCGTGGAGTCGATGCTGTAGGCCAGGCGCTGGTGGTCCGGGCTGATGCTGAACGCCCCCAGGGAAAAGAAGCCACCGTTGGCCAATTCGTTCGGGTCCAGTAGCAGCTGTTCCTGGCTTTCGTCGAGTTGCAGGCTGTCATCGGCCGGGCGCGGGCAGCGGTAGTGCCGGGCATATTCGTCACCGGCCGTGGTGCGCGTGTAATACAGGTACGGCCCCCAAGGGGAGGGCAGCGACAAATCGGTTTCGAGAATCCGCCCCTTGATCTCTTCGAACAGGGTCTCGCGCAGGCCGGCCTGATCGGCGGTTTGTGCCTCTTGATAGCTATTTTCAGCCTTGAGGTAGTCGAGCACCGCGTTGGTGTCGCGCTCCTGTAGCCAGGCATACGGGTCATCGCCTTCCGCCTTGTGGGCAATGGGCGCGTCGGAAACGTTGGCGGATAGGGGCATGAAAGACTCTCGAACGTTGTACGAAATTGGCGGGTCGCAGACAGCGGGCAAGCCTGATGTGCGAAAAGTCGTTACTATAAGCGCCTCTTTGCCTGCCTTGCCATGGACACCATGACCGAGAACGACTATCTGATCGCTTGGGGCCTCTACGCCTTCGCCGCTTTGGGCTGCCTGTTGGTGTGGATGCGATTGACCCGCTGGATGTGGCGTTGGCTGCGCGAGCCGTTGCGGCTGCTGGTGGCGGTGTTGCTGTTTAGCCCGACGATCATCGACCCGGTGAAGGACAAAGTCGCACCGGCCATCGCGATCACGGCGCTCGACCTGCTATTCAAGGTCGGCAACAACGCCTGGCGGGCAATTTCCGATCTTTTTATGTACGGCATGATCGCCTTCGGACTGTACCTGGTGATGGTGGCGATCCGCTTCCCGATCGAGCGCGCTTCCAACGCTCGCAAGGAACAGGCGGCCGCCGCCAAGGCTGCTGCCAAGGCAGAAGACCCTGACGATGATCATCCCTTCGGCGGTGCCGGCGATGATCGTTACGGCCGACCGCCGGTCCCGAGCAATCCTCAGCGATTGCGGGTCGAGCCACGTTTGTAACCTTGCCCCTGCCTTTTCATCGAGAACCCGAGCATGTGTGAGTTATTGGGCATGAGCGCCAATGTGCCGACCGATATCGTGTTCAGCTTCACCGGGCTGATGCAGCGCGGCGGCCGTACCGGGCCGCACCGCGATGGCTGGGGGATCGCGTTCTATGAGGGGCGCGGCCTGCGCCTGTTTCAGGACCCGGCTGCCAGCTGCGAGTCTGAGGTGGCGAACCTGGTGCAGCGCTATCCGATCAAAAGTGAAGTGGTGATCGGGCATATCCGCCAGGCCAATGTCGGCAAGGTCTGCCTGTCCAATACCCACCCGTTCGTGCGCGAACTGTGGGGGCGTAATTGGTGTTTCGCGCACAACGGCCAACTCGCTGACTTTCAACCGACCGCCAGTTTCTACCGCCCCGTCGGCGACACCGACAGCGAAGCGGCATTCTGCGATTTGCTCAACCGTGTGCGCGCAGCCTTCCCGGAACCGGTCGAGGTTGAAGAATTACTACCCGACCTGGTGGCGGCCTGCGCCGAATACCGCAGCAAAGGCGTGTTCAACTGCCTGCTCAGCGACGGCGACTGGCTGTTCTGCTATTGCTCGACCAAATTGGCCCAGATCACTCGTCGGGCACCTTTCGGCCCTGCGCGCTTGAAGGATGTCGATGTGATTGTCGACTTCCAGGCCGAAACCACGCCCAACGACGTGGTCACGGTGATTGCCACCGAACCCCTGACCGAAAACGAAACCTGGACCCGCTACGAACCGGGCCAATGGAGCCTTTGGCGACGCGGCGAATGCGTCAGCCAGGGCAAGACCGAATAAGGATCTCCCTGATGTTGCTCAGTTATCTACGCCTGGTGTTGTTTGCGGCGGGTCTGTTGGTCGGTGTTCAGGTGCCGGGGTTTATCAATGATTACGCCAAGCGGGTCGAGGCGCATCTGATAGAGGCGCAAACAGGCTTGAGCGGTTTTCAGGGCACCGCCAATCAGTTCTTCAAGGGGGATATGCAGGCACTGGTCGCTCATTACCGCGCCAGCGAAGACCCGATCTTTCGCAGCGATGCCGACAGCCTGAGCAACCTGCTGACCCGTCAGCTGGCGTTGGACAAACAATTCCAGGCCATGCAAGGCCCGTGGTACATCCGCTTCCTGCAGGTGGTACTGGCGGCTGACCCGGAGATTCGCAAGGAAACCTGGAACGGCTACAGCTATCAGATCCTGCTGACGCCCGAAGCGATGATCTGGGGGATGAGCGGCGCGTTGTTGCTGTCGTTCGGGATTGAATGCCTGTTCCGCTTGATCGACTGGGTGGTGCTGGGCGGCAAACGCCTGCGCCAGAGCCGGCCGATTGAAGACCGCGATGTGCGCGGCCTCTAGGCCGAATCGGCCCCCTGTAGCAGCTGGCGCAGCCTGCGTCCGGCTGCGCAGCAGTCGTCAAACCAGCGCCGGGATTTACCTGAAACACCACGGAGGCTGATTTTACGACTGCTGCGCAGCCGGACGCAGGCTACGCCAGCTGCTACATAGGTTGGCGCGCCAGAACGATGTAATCCTCGCCCATCTCCTGCGCATACCGTTTCAGCACCTGCTGACACAACGCCACAATCTCCTCGACCCACTCAACGCCCGTGCGCCACGACACCACCACCTGTAAATCCGGCGGTCGTTGATCAATGGCCAACAGCGTCAATTCCCCGCGCGCCAATTCCTCGGCTACCAGCACCGGCGGCAGCGCGCCAATGCCAAAACCATCACGCAACAAGCGGGTTATCGCCGACACCGAATTCACGCAGTTGAGGCGCGGGGCCATTACGCCATTGGCCTGCATCAGGGCCAGCACTTCCTGGTGTGGATGGGAGTTTTTCGAGTAGGTAATGATCCGCTCGCGCGCCAGATCGGCGATGCCCGAATATTCGCGGTTGTAGAGCGAATTACTCGCCGCGATCCAACCCATGGGATGGCTGGCCAGCTCCAGGCTGCGCACGCTTTCCTGACGCATCAGGTCGGTTTGCAGGATCAGATCGAGAAAGCCTTTTTGCAGCTGATCGCAGAGGTTGAGCGAGGTATCGGCCACCAGTTCGATTTCCACCAACGGATAGAGATCCGTCATCTGCGCCACCAGAGGGCTCAGCCATGTGTGGATTACCGTGTCCATGACGCCGATCCGCACCCGTCCGACCTTGCTCGATCGGGTCTCGATCGATTGTTTGAGTGCCTGCATGGTGTCCATCATCTGCTCGGCATAGTCGAGCACTTTCAAGCCTTCAGGCGTCAGGCTGACGCCGCGGGAATCGCGCAAAAACAGCTTCACCCCCAGTTCACCTTCAAGCACCGCAATTCGGCTGGAAATCGAGGCCTGGGTGGTGAAAAGCTTGTCGGCGGTCAGACGAAAACTTTTGAGTCGAGCGACCCAGACAAAGGTTTCAAGAAACTTCAAATTCATGGGGTCAGCTCGTGGGGATAAAGTTTTCTTATGTCTGGAGCGGGTTTTTATTAGTTGGACGCAGCAGGGCCACGGACCCAAAAATCGACGCATCCGGTTCCCACGATAGGCGTCGTCGGGGCTTAGAACAATACCAATAAAATTTGCACGGAGAGTTGCCATGAGTGCGCCCGACACGCTCGACATCCCCAATGCCAATGCCAATGCCAAGGCCCGCCCGGGACCTTTCGACTGGTACCGCAACATCAATCAGCAGGAGCGTCGCACCTTCTGGAGTTGCAAGATCGGTTATGGCCTGGACGGCATGGACACCCAGATGCTCAGCTTCGTGGTGCCGACCCTGATTGCGATGTGGGGCATTACCACCGGCGAGGCCGGGCTGATTCACACCAGCACCCTGATCGCCTCGGCCATCGGCGGTTGGGTGGCGGGGATTCTCTCTGACCGCATCGGTCGTGTGCGCACCTTGCAACTGACGGTGCTGTGGTTCGCCTTCTTCACCTTCCTCTGTGGCTTCGCGCAAAACTATGAACAACTGTTGATCAGTCGCACCCTGATGGGATTCGGTTTTGGGGGTGAATGGACCGCCGGCGCCGTACTGATGGGCGAAGTGATTCGCGCCAAGGACCGTGGCAAAGCCGTGGGCATGGTGCAATCGGGTTGGGCGTTGGGGTGGGGGTTGACGGCGATTCTCTATGCGCTGCTGTTCTCAGTGTTGCCGCCGGAAGACGCCTGGCGCGCCCTGTTTATTCTGGGCATTGTGCCGGCGATTTTCGTGATCTTCGTTCGTCGTCTGGTCAAAGACCCGGAAATCTATCGTGAAGCCAAAGCCAGACAGGAACCGAGCAACCCGGCGAAGTTCTACGAGATTTTTGCCCCCGGCATTCTGTTCACCACGATTCGTGCTTCGGTGCTGACCACGGGCGCACTGGGCGGTTACTACTCGATCACCTCATGGTTGCCGACGTTTCTGAAGAACGAGCGGGGCTTGAGCGTACTCGGCACAGGCGGTTATCTGGCGATGGTGATTGTCGGTTCCTACGTCGGTTACGTTATCAGCGCGTATTTGACTGACCTCCTGGGGCGCAAGAAGAACTTCATCCTGTTCGCGGTCGGCTCGTTCACCATCGTTTTGCTCTACACCCAACTGCCGGTCAGCAACGCTGTGATGCTCTGGCTGGGCTTCCCGCTGGGCTTCTTCGCTTCGGGGATTTTCAGCGGCATGGGCGCGTTTTTGACCGAGTTGTTTCCGACGCGGATTCGCGGTTCGGGCCAGGGTTTTTGCTACAACATTGGCCGCGCATTGGCGGCATTGTTCCCGCTGCTGATTGGTTTGCTTAGCCAGCGTGTGCCGCTGAGCGTGGGCATCGGGGCTTTTGCGGCAGTGTCCTATGGGGTGGTGATCCTTGCAGCGCTGAGCCTGCCGGAAACCCGTGGCAAACAACTGGATGCGCAGTAATCTGCCTGCATCTGAAAAGAACAATGCCTACAGGAGTGTTCACCGTGAGCCGCCTGCTATTGAACTGCGACATCGGCGAGAGTTTCGGCAACTGGACCATGGGTCTGGACGCCGAGGTCATGCCCTTCATTGATTGCGCCAATATCGCCTGCGGTTTCCACGCCGGCGACCCGAGCATCATGCGCAAGACCGTCAGCCTGGCCCTGGGCAATGGCGTACAGATTGGCGCACACCCGGCCTATCAGGACCTGGTCGGTTTCGGCCGTCGCTCCATGGCCTACACCCCCCAGGAACTGCAAGACATTCTGCACTACCAGATCGGCGCTCTCGACGGCATCTGCCGGGCTCAGGGCGCACGTGTCAGCTACGTCAAACCTCACGGCGCGATGTACAACGACATGATGGCCAACCCGGCACAATTGCGCGCGGTGCTTCAGGCCGTGGCGTCTTACGACCGGACATTGCCGCTGATGTTGATGGCCACCCGAGACAACAGCGCCGCGCAACAACTGGGCGATGAATATGGCGTGACCTTGTGGTTCGAAGCCTTTGCCGACCGTGCCTACGACAGCGCTGGGATGCTGGTCTCTCGACAACTGCCGGGGGCGGTGCATCACGACCCGGAAAAAATCATTGAGCAGGCGCTGACCATTGCCCGTGGCGATCACCTTGTCGCCAGCGACGGCAGTGCCTTGCACTTGCAGGCCAACACCCTCTGTGTGCACGGCGACAACGCCAGTTCCGTGGCTGCCGTGCGCCGGATTCGCCAAGCCCTCGATGAGCAGAGCGCACCATGAAACCGCGCGTGGAAGTGGTGGCGCTGGATTGCCTGATGCTGCGTCTGTTCGACGAGATCAACGAGGCCAACATGCCGTGGATGCTCGCCGCCAGCGAGCGCTTGCGCGAAGCCTTTGGCAAGCAACTGATTGACCTGGTGCCGTCTTATACGACGCTGATGGTGCATTACGATCTGCTGGCATTAACCCCGGCTCAGGCTCGGGAACTGATTGCCGAAGCCTTGATCGATTTGTCGCCCAACGCCCGTAGCCGTGGCAAATGCCATGTGTTGCCGGTCTGGTACGACCTGAGCGTCGGCCCGGAACTGAGCCTGTTGTCCAGGCGCAGTGGGCTGGCGGTGGACGACGTCATCCGCCGCCACAGCGAGCGTGAATATCAGGTGTTCGCGCTAGGCTTTGCGCCAGGTTTCGCATTCATGGGGCTGGTAGAAGAAGTGCTGGCGGCTCCACGTCTGAATACGCCCCGCAAGAAGGTGGCGGCGGGCAGTGTCGGGATTGCCGAGCGGCAAACGGCGGCTTATCCGGTGGTTTCGCCTGGAGGCTGGAACCTGATCGGTCGCACCCCGGCCAAACTGTTCGACCGTGAGCGCGACGGCTACAGCCTGATGCAACCGGGAGACACCGTGCGCTTCGAAGCGGTCGACCATGCCGAATTCATCAATCTGGGCGGTGACGATACGCCATTGGAGGCGCAGGCATGAGCCGCTTATCCATTGAAGCGAGTACGCCGCTGTGCCTGTTGCAGGACGCCGGTCGTTTTGGCGTGCGGCACTTGGGCGTGACCCAGGGGGGCGGGCTGGATTGGCGATCGATGTCCTGGGCCAACTGGCTGCTGGGCAATGACCTGAACGCGCCGGTGATCGAAATCACCCTCGGCGGATTCACGGTGGTGGCCGAAGAGGATTGCGTGCTGGCACTGGTCGGGGCGGATCTGGGGGCACAGGTGCAGGGCGAGGCACTGGCGCCGTGGCGCAGTTTCAGGCTGCAAAAGGGCCAGCGATTGCACTTCACCCAGCCGCTGCTCGGGGCTCGGGCTTATCTTGCGGCACCCGGTGGGTTTGATGCGCCAAACGTACTGGGCAGCCGTTCGACGGTGGTCCGTGAGGAACTTGGCGGCCTGGATGGAATGGGTCGGGCGTTGGCCAAAGGTTCGCAATTGAGTTACTCCGGGAGTGCATTGCTACTGCTGCGAGAATTGCCGGAGGAGCATCGACCGGACCTCACCAACGATTCGCCGCTGGATCTGGTGCTGGGCGCACAGATCGGCGAGTTCAGCGGGCAGAGTCTGTTCGACGCGTTCAACAACGCCTGGACCCTCGACAGCCGCGCCGACCGGATGGGCATTCGCCTGTTGGGTATGGCGTTGCAGTACCAGGGCAAACCAATGATCTCCGAGGGCATCCCGCTCGGCGCGGTGCAGGTGCCACCGGATGGGCAGCCGATTGTGTTGCTCAATGATCGGCAGACCATTGGCGGGTATCCACGATTGGGCGCGTTGACGCCGTTGGCGCTGGCACGATTGGCGCAGTGCCTGCCGGGAGCGAAGGTGCGACTGCGGCCGGTGGTGCAGGATGTGGCGCATCGGGAGCAGGTCGAGTATTTGCGGCGGTTTTCAAAACGCTAAAAGCATCGCTGGCAAGCCAGGTTCCTACAGGGATTGAGGTCGCTCACAAAACATGTGAACCACCTAAATCCCTGTAGGAGCCGGGCTTGCCAGCGATGAGGCCCGAACGGACAGCGAAGATTATTTGGAAAGAAACCGCATCCCTTCTTCCAACCCACGAAGGGTCAGCGGATACATCTGGTCGTCAATCAAGTCCCGAACAATGTTGGTCGACGACGTATAGCCCCACGTATCTTTCGGATACGGGTTGATCCAGATGAGTTTCTTGTACTTCTCCTTGAACCGCTGCATCCACACATAACCGGCTTCTTCGTTCCAGTGCTCGACGCTGCCGCCGGCCTGGGTGATTTCATAAGGCGCCATGGCGGCGTCACCGATGAAGATCACTTTGTAGTCGGGGCCGTACTTGTGCAGCAAGTCCTGGGTCGATGTGCGTTCGGAGGTGCGACGCATATTGTTCTTCCACACTGATTCATAAATGAAGTTGTGGAAGTAGAAGTACTCCAGGTGCTTGAACTCGGTCTTGCAGGCCGAAAACAGCTCCTCGCAGATCTTTACGTGGGCGTCCATCGAGCCGCCGATGTCGAACAGCAGTAACAACTTGACGGTGTTGCGCCGTTCCGGTCGCATCTGGATATTCAGCAGCCCTGCATCCTTGGCGGTGTGGTCGATGGTGCCGTCGATATCGAGTTCTTCTGCTGCACCCTGACGCGCAAATTTGCGCAAGCGGCGCAGGGCAACCTTGATGTTGCGCGTGCCCAGCTCGACAGAATCGTCGAGGTTCTTGTACTCGCGCTGATCCCAGACCTTGACCGCCTTGCCCTGGCGTTTGCCGGCATCGCCGACCCGAATGCCTTCCGGGTTGAAGCCACCGGAGCCGAACGGGCTGGTGCCCCCGGTGCCGATCCACTTGTTGCCACCGGCATGGCGTTCTTTCTGCTCTTCGAGGCGCTTCTTGAACTCTTCGATCAGTTTGTCCAGGCCGCCGAGGGACTGGATCGCCGCCCGCTCTTCGTCGGTCAGAGAACGTTCGAATTCCTTGCGCAACCAGTCTTCGGGAATCAGTGCCTGAAGGTGATCGTCGAGTTTTTCCAGGCCATTGAAGTAAGCCCCGAACGCCCGGTCGAACTTGTCGAAATGCTTTTCGTCCTTCACCAGAATCGCCCGGGACAAGTAATAGAACTCGTCCATGTCGGCGAAGGTCACGCGCTGTTTAAGCGCGTTGATCAGGTCCAGCAGCTCGCGCACCGAAACCGGCACTTTGGCGGCACGCATTTCATTGAACAGGTTGAGCAACATGGCATCAGCCTCTTAGCGGGTGCCGCGACGGCTCATGAACGCCAGGCGTTCAAGCAGTTGCACGTCCTGTTCGTTCTTGACCAGCGCGCCGGCCAGCGGCGGGATGGCTTTGGTCGGATCGCGTTCGCGCAGTACCGCTTCGCCGATGTTGTCGGCCATCAGCAGCTTGAGCCAGTCCACCAGCTCGGACGTCGATGGCTTCTTCTTCAGCCCCGGCACTTTGCGCACGTCGAAGAACACGTCCAGCGCTTCGCTGACCAGGTCTTTCTTGATGTCCGGGTAGTGCACGTCGACGATCTTTTGCATCGTGGTGCGGTCCGGGAAGGCGATGTAGTGGAAGAAGCAGCGACGCAGGAAGGCGTCCGGCAGCTCTTTCTCGTTGTTGGAGGTAATGATGATGATCGGGCGCTTCTTGGCCTTGATGGTCTCGTCGATCTCGTAAACGTAGAACTCCATCTTGTCGAGTTCTTGCAGCAGGTCGTTCGGGAATTCGATGTCAGCCTTGTCGATTTCGTCGATCAGCAGAATCACCCGCTCTTCGGATTCGAAGGCTTCCCAGAGCTTGCCCTTTTTCAGGTAGTTGCGAACGTCATGGACCTTTTCCGTGCCCAGTTGCGAGTCGCGCAGGCGGCTGACCGCGTCGTACTCGTACAGGCCCTGATGCGCCTTGGTGGTGGACTTGATGTGCCAGGTGATCAACTTGGCCCCAAGGGACTCGGCCAATTGCTCGGCCAGCATGGTTTTGCCTGTACCTGGCTCGCCCTTGACCAGCAGTGGACGTTCCAGGGTAATGGCGGCGTTGACCGCCAGCTTCAGGTCATCGGTGGCGACGTAGGCCTGGGTGCCTTCGAACTTCATCTGCTAATCCTCGAACGGTGACGCCGACCTGAGTAATGCAGGCCGGGACGCAATAATTGTGATGCCCGACTATACCGCGCTGTCCGGTCGACTGTGAACGCAGACGACTTATTCAGTCTCTGAATGGCACGTCACATATTGACTCAGTCTCGGCTGCTGGCCAGTATTGAGCTATCGCCATTTTGGCGATAGATTTCGGGGCATGTCTACTAAATATCGATTTCGCGACACGTACCGTATTCAGTTGCGCGAGAAGGATCATCCGCCACCCCCATGTCCACCTGACAGGGGGTGGGCTGGATGTAATGCTCAGCCTTGAAACCGTAGAAGTCATGGTGGGCAAGGCACTGCCGCTGATAATCAAGGAAGCGCTCGAGTGGGGCAGCGCCCATCAAGTGCCGTTATTGGAGGATTGGAAACGATGTTACCCATGAAGCGACCACGGCTCTCGGCCGTTCAGGCATTGCCGGAAAACCGTCTGGCGCTGACCTTTATCGATGGCCAACAACTCACACTCGATTTGAGCCGTGACCTGCAAGCCTATCCAGGGGTGCAGCCATTGCAGGCGCAGGCTGCGTTTGAAGGGGCCGCGTTGGCCGATGATGGCTGGAGCGTCGAGTGGCCTGACCTGGACATCCAGATAGGGGCTGATACGTTGTATCTGGATGCGCTCGCTCAAAACTCTCCCGATGAAAACACGCGAACGTTCATTGAATGGCGCGCTCGCACCGGTTTGTCACTCAATCAGGCAGCGGAGGCGCTTGGGGTGAGTGCGCGGAGCATCACCCGATATAGTAGTGGCCGTGAAGCGGTGCCACGATCGTTAGCCTTGGCCTGTCTGGGATGGGATTTCTTGCAACAGCAATCAACGTCTACACGGGCCGCAGAAACAACGGGGCGCTATACCGTCACACGCAAACCTTAGCCCGCTTCCGGCTTCGGCTGCTCATAGCGCGCATTGAATGCCTGGATGAAACCATTGCGTAAAATCTGCAAAAACGCCTGAAACGCGCTGATATCCTGCCGATGCACATTGCCGCGCAGTTCCACTCGGGTTGCAAACTGGTTTTTGCCCTGGTTTTTCAACACGGTTTCGGAGCCGCCGACGATGGCCTCCCAGATGGACCGGAAGATCCCTTTGTCCTTGTTTTCCACGTCCTGTTGCCAGTTGAACACGTCGACGTCTTTGAGCAATGGTTTGATATAGCCCGTCAATTGGGCTTTTTTGGCTTGCGCTTCAATGACCACATCACCGTGGCCCGCATTGAAATCGAATTTGCCGTAGGCCGCGGCGAAATCGTTCATGCGTTTGAGTTCGATGTCCTTGGCGCGCAGGCGAAACTGGAAGTCTTCGAAATTGCTCAATGGGTCGAACGTTGCGTTGGTTTCCAGTGGCGCATGCCCCAGCAGCAGGGCTTTACCGTCGAAGCGGGCGTCTCGCTTGCCTTTAGTGTCGACCACGTTGGTCAGGTTATAGATGCTGGCGTTGACCTGCGTGGCGTTCATGTTCACCGGTGGCTTGGAGTTGAAGTTTCGAAAACTGAGCTTGCCGTCGTGGATCTGCACCTCATCCAGGGTTATGGGTAACAATTTGCCAAGTTGTGCGCGCCAGTCGGTGCCCTGACCGGTCTGAGAGTTCTGCTTATTGGCGCCGCCATCGACAAAGTTCACCTCGGGATTGAAGAACTGCACATGGGCCACCACCGCGTGGTCGTACCAGAGCGAGTGCCAACTGACCGCGAGGTCGATCAAAGGTGCGTTAACGAAAGGCACAGGGACCTTGCCGTCGACTTTGACGATTTTCAGTCCGTTGATTTTGTAGGCGCCGCGCCACAGGGCCAGGTCTACGTCCGTGATCTGCCCGCTGTAGTCACCCATATTCGCCAGTTTGTCGTTCAGGTAGTTGCGCACCATGTAGGGCAGGGCGATGTGCAGGGCAATCAGGAGCACAACGAGGCCGACGAAGATCCACAGGGGCCAGCTGTATCGACGTTTCATGGTGGCAAATCTCTGGCGATGTAAAACCATTGACTGCGCTGACAGCCGGACGTTCGACCTGACTGGACGCCCAAGGGCAAGAGGCTTACCTTGATGCGCTAATTCCATGCTGTAGCTAAGGACCCAGTCATGAGCCGTATCTTCGCTGACAACGCCCACTCCATCGGCAATACGCCTTTGGTGCAGATCAACCGCATCGCCCCGCGCGGCGTGACCATCCTGGCCAAGATCGAAGGGCGCAACCCCGGTTACTCGGTCAAGTGCCGGATTGGCGCGAACATGATCTGGGATGCCGAGAGCAGCGGCAAACTCAAGCCTGGCATGACCATCGTCGAACCCACCTCTGGCAATACCGGCATCGGCCTGGCATTTGTTGCCGCAGCACGTGGTTACAAGCTGATGCTGACCATGCCGGCGTCCATGAGTATCGAACGGCGCAAAGTGCTCAAGGCACTCGGCGCCGAACTGGTGCTGACCGAACCGGCCAAGGGCATGAAAGGCGCGATTGAAAAAGCGGGCGACATCGTTGCCAGCGATCCGGCCAAGTACTTCATGCCGGCGCAGTTCGACAACCCGGCCAACCCGGCCATTCATGAAAAGACCACCGGTCCGGAAATCTGGAACGATACCGACGGCGCGGTCGATGTGTTGGTGGCTGGGGTCGGAACGGGTGGAACCATCACCGGTGTTTCGCGGTATATCAAGAATACACAGGGCAAACCGATTATCTCGGTGGCCGTGGAGCCTGCTGTTTCACCCGTGATCAGCCAGGCCATCGCCGGTGAAGAAATCAAGCCGAGTCCACACAAGATTCAGGGTATCGGTGCCGGTTTTGTACCGAAGAACCTGGACCTGACGATGGTTGATCGGGTGGAGCTGGCCACTGACGACGAGTCCAAGGCCATGGCCCTGCGCTTGATGCAGGAAGAAGGGATTTTGTGCGGTATCTCGTGCGGCGCTGCCATGGCGGTCGCTGTCCGTCTGGCGGAAACCCCGGAAATGCAGGGCAAGACCATCGTGGTGATCCTGCCGGACTCCGGTGAGCGCTACCTGTCGAGCATGCTGTTCAGCGATCTGTTTACCGAACAGGAGAATCAGCAGTAACAGCGGCTGCGGCTAAGTAGCCATTGATAATGGACAGAGGACATCAGGTCAGCCTCCGTTCAGGGAACTTATGCTAAGAAGGGCTTTGTTGCGCAATCTTTAATACTGAATGTTGCGACGGGCGGGTATTTCCCAAGGTCGGGAATGTTTATCATGGCCGACTGCCACGTCGGGTAAAAGGCGTTGAGCAATGAGCCTATTCTCAAGGAGTCGTTGATGAGTTTTTCGTTTGCCGCGAAAACGTCGGTGTTGCTGCTATTTTTCTGCAGCACGCTCTATGTCCATTTGCGTGGCAAGGCGCGTCTGCCGGTCTTGCGTCAATTCGTCAACCACTCGGCTTTGTTTGCGCCCTACAACGCCTTGATGTACCTGTTCTCCGGCGTGCCATCCAAACCCTATCTGGACCGCAGCAAGTTTCCGGAACTGGACGTACTCAAGGACAACTGGGAAGTCATCCGCGACGAGGCCATGCACCTGTTCGACGAGGGTTACATCCGCGCTGCCGAGAAGAATAACGACGCCGGTTTCGGTTCGTTTTTCAAGAAAGGCTGGAAGCGTTTTTACCTCAAGTGGTATGACAAACCACTGCCATCGGCCGAAACCCTGTGCCCGAAAACCGTGGCGTTGGTCAGCAGCATTCCCAACGTCAAGGGTGCAATGTTCGCGCTGTTGCCGGGTGGCAGTCACCTCAATCCGCACCGTGATCCGTTTGCCGGTTCCTTGCGTTATCACCTGGGGCTGTCGACCCCCAACTCCGATGATTGCCGCATCTTTGTGGATGGCCAGGTATACGCCTGGCGCGATGGCGAAGACGTGATGTTCGATGAGACTTATGTGCATTGGGTCAAGAACGAAACCGAGAAAACCCGGGTGATCCTTTTCTGCGATATCGAACGTCCGTTGAGCAACCGCGTCATGACCCGCATTAACCGCTGGATCAGCAGTCAGCTCGGTCGCGCCACAGCACCTCAAAACCTTGATGATGAACGCGTCGGCGGGATTAACCGGGTGTATGCCTGGAGCAAGAATTCCAGCGACAAGTTCAGCGGCGTGATCAAAAAGTGGAAACGTCGCAACCCCAAGGCCTACCGCGTTCTGCGGCCGGTGTTGGCGGTGGTGGTGCTGACGTTGTTGGGGTATTGGTTGTTTGGGTGAGACCCGTCAAGAAATGAAAAACCGCTCCCTGGAGCGGTTTTTTTTCGCCTTTTTCAAGGGCGTCCTGCGAGCAGGCTCGGTTCGTCGCCTTCGGTGCCCGTGACAAGTATCTGTAAGAGACGCCGCTGACTGGCAGTCAGTTCTACAGCGATGGTCTTGTCTTCAGTAGTGCGCGAGCTTTTCCTTGTGGCGGACCTCTTGATGACTTTGCGCATATTCCCTCCGTGGCTGGTTACTAATTGAACAATTGTCACGATACAAGGTGCTCCAATGTTTTGACAAGCCGGCCTTCTGTGTCGAAGTCAAAGCCAAGCTCCTGATAAATTGATACCGCACCTTCCTGAGGCTCCTGAACTTCGAGGAATCGGCTGCCGATGATTTTTGCGTAGTGTTCAATGGCAATCATCGACAGTGTCGCCACGCGATTTTTCAATGGATGTGCTTCCTTTGGACGCCCCTCCAGTCGCACGATGCGGATTCGCAACCGACTTTTGTTTGGATTCGCGAAGCACATTCCACAGAGTTCGTCCTCGAACCAGATGGCAATATCCAGAGCCAATGGCTCTCGAGCTTTCCATCCAACAACGTCGCCCCACGAAAAATGTGGATGTTCCCAATGCTCGAAAGCACCCAGTGCCTGCGCGTTGATCGCTTCGAAGCGCACCCTGGATAAATCGAGGGCGGTTGGGCCGGCTAGTTCCAGTTCATGTTGAAGCTGGGAAGTACTAGCGGCAGCCAGCTTTCGAGCCCTTGATTTATACAACTGATACCGCAGACACGTCCGTTCCCTTGGCATGTGATCTCTTGCATTCCCTGTCCTCCCAACGCGGGCGATTCCCTTTCACTCAGAGTAAGCAGCACTTCTCCGGCTGTCGTTACTGGCCCTTTGTCCAAGTCATTGCAATCCATGTCAGTCGCTGGTTATAGTCGGCGCACGGTGATTTCCAGCCCACCGTCAACCTCATCAAAAAAGATCAGCCCATGCCTGCATCCCACATCAACGCGGTAGTCGATTCAGCGGTCAACGCTGGTGTCATGCCGTGCGGGAATCAGCAGCCTGCGCAGATCAGTCATTACCCCCCACCTGTCAGTAACACACCGGTGTGTGCAGTCGTATCGCCGCCGGGTGTTGGCATTTCGGGCTGATCAGCGTCTCTTTGCTGTTCCCCTGTGCCCCCAGAAAAAACAACTGAATTTCAGCTTCGGCTGAGTTGGCTTTTTGCCTGACTACAGGTGGTTTTCATGTTTGTCCTTTCGAAAAAAACCGCGCTCGCGGCGGCGTCCACGAGCCTGTTCGTCCTGCTGTGGAGCAGTGGGGCGATCTTCTCCAAATGGGGCCTGGCCCACGCGTCACCGTTTGCCTTTCTGTTGTTTCGCTTCGTGATTGCCTTGTGCGGTCTGGTGTTGCTGGTGCCGTTGCTCAAGCTGAAGTTGCCCAAGGGCGGTATGCCGATGCTGTATGCGATGGCCACGGGCATGGTGTTGCTGGGGGCTTATCAGATTTTCTATCTGCTGGCCCTGGACCTGAAAGTCACGCCGGGTGTGATGGCGACCATCATGGGTGTACAGCCCATTCTGACGGTGGTCATCATGGAGCGTCAGCGCTCCATCAGCCGGATGTTCGGTCTGGCATTGGGCCTGACCGGATTGATCATGGTGGTGTATCAGGGCATCGGTCTGGCCGGCATGTCACTGGCCGGCATGCTCTACGGTTTGCTGGCGCTGGCGAGCATGACGTTCGGCTCGATCATGCAGAAGCGCATCACCGACAATCCTCTGGGCACTTTGCCGGTGCAGTACCTGGCGGGGCTGTTGCTGTGCGGGATCTTCGTACCGTTCCAGCCGTTTCATTTCGAACAGAGCAGAGGTTTTATCGTGCCGGTGTTGTGGATGGGGCTGGTGGTGTCGGTGCTGGCGACGTTGCTGCTGTATCGCCTGATCGCCCGGGGCAATCTGGTGAATGTCACCAGTCTGTTTTACCTGGTGCCGGCGGTAACGGCGGTGATGGACTATCTGATTTTCGGCAACAGGCTGGCGGCGTTGAGCCTGCTGGGCATGCTGCTGATCATCGTCGGCTTGGTCTTCGTCTTCCGTAAGACAGCGTAAACACCCAAAGGCCCGGAGCATTGGCTCCGGGTCTTTTTATTTGGCCAGCGCATGCTCGGCCCGTACCGAATTCATGAACGCCTGCATCGCCGATGACTGAATGCGATGGCGGCGGGTGATGAGCCCGTAGGGTGGCAGCCGCGCTTCGAACTTGATCGGCAGTATGGCGAGCAGATCACGACCGGGATAATCCTCAACCACCGACACCGGTGTGACGCCGAGCATGTCGGTTTGCTGGACCAGGGAGAGCAAGGTCATGATCGACGTGGTTTCGACGATGCTGCTGGGGATATCGACCCGCGCGTTGTGAAACACCTGATTGATGATGGCGCGCATCGGGCTGGGATGCTGTTGCAGTACCCAGGTCATGTGCTGCAGCTCCGCCCAGCTCAGTTGTTTTTCCTGCGCCAGTGGGTTTTTCGCGCCGGCGATCACGCACAACGCTTCTTCACCGAGGCTGTCAAACAGCAACTCTTCGGCGCGTGCACCGGCCGGAATCCGCCCCAGCACGATATCCAGTTGATCCTGCAAAAGCGCCTGGACCAACACGTCGCTGGTATCGACCTGGATGCTCATGGACAGTCGGGGATGGCTTTGTTTCAGCGTGGCGATGGTGCGAGTCAACAGCCCCGACGCCAGTGCCGGAATCGCACCGACCGCGACTCGCCCCAGGTTGCCGGATTCCAGTGCCACCAGTTCTTCACGCATGCCGCTGAGTTCGGCAAACACCATGCGCGCGTAATAAATAACGGTTTCCCCGAACGCGGTAGAGCGCATGCCCCGTGGCAGGCGTTCGAACAGTTCGACACCGAGCAAGTCCTCGGCTTCGTGGAGCATCTTGGTCGCGGCCGGTTGAGTCATGCCGATATGGTCGGCCGCGCGGCGCAACGAGCCGAACTCCTGCAACGCCAGCATCAACCGCAGTTGGCGCAGGCGCAGGCGACTGTGGATCACATTGGCAGCAGGAATTCGGGTCATGGGCCGTGGCTCGCTGGGAAGTCTGCGGCAAGCCTGCCAACAAATGTCAGGCGTTGCCAGCATTGCCGTGTCACAGCACCGATTTGGGTTTGGCGACGTGGGATTTGCGCAGGCCCATCAGGCCGCCCAGCGCCTTGGAAATCAGTGGCCAGAACAGCATCAGCAACGCCGCCGTGGTCAGGCTACCCACTAGCGGGTTGGACCAGAAGATCCCCAAATGGCCATCGGAAAACAGCATCGACTGACGGAACGCATCTTCAGCCTTGTCCCCCAACACGGCGGCGAGTACCAGTGGCGCAATCGGATAACCGAGTTTCTTGAACAGATAACCCAGCGCGCCAAAGCCCAGCATCAGCACCACGTCGAAGAACGAGTTGTGTACCGAGTAGGCACCGATGGCGCAGACCATGATGATGATCGGCGCAATGATCGAAAACGGAATCCGCAGGATCGAGGCAAACAGCGGCACGGTGGCCAACACCACGATCAGGCTGACCACGTTGCCCAGGTACATGCTGGCGATCAGGCCCCAGACAAAATCATGCTGTTCGACGAACAGCGTCGGGCCAGGGTGCAGGCCCCAGATCATCAAGCCGCCGAGCATCACCGCTGCCGTGGCCGAGCCGGGAATGCCCAGGGTCAGCATCGGCAGCAGGGCGCTGGTGCCCGCCGCGTGGTCGGCGGTTTCCGGAGCGATCACGCCTTCGAGTTCACCTTTGCCGAAATTCTCGCGGTTCTTCGAGAATCGCCGCGCCAGGCTGTAGCTCATGAACGACGCAGCAGTCGGGCCGCCGGGGGTGATGCCCATCCAGCAACCGACCAGCGTGCTGCGCACAATCGTCCACCAGTAGCGCGGCAGCTTTGCCCAGGTGCGCAGAATCACCATCGGCGTGATGCGCGCATGCTCGCCGCGAAACACCAGGCCTTCCTCGACGGTGCAGAGGATTTCACCAATACCGAACAGACCGATCACCGCCACTTCGAAACTGATGCCCGTCATCAAGATTGGCTGGTCGAAGGTCAGGCGCAGGTTGCCGGACACCGTGTCCATGCCGACCGCCGCCATGGCAAAACCGATCATCATCGCGACCACGGTTTTCAGCGGCGGGTTCTTGCTCATGCCGATGAAGGTACAGAACGCCAACAGGTACACCGCGAAGAACTCCGGCGAGCTGAACGACATGGCGAACGCGGCAATCCTGGTCGACAGGAATGTCAGCAGCAACACCCCGGCCAATGCGCCAATCAGCGCGGAACTGAATGCGGCAGTCAGGGCTTCGGCGGCGCGGCCTTCACGGGCCATAGGGTAACCGTCGAACGTCGTCGCCACCGATGAGGGCTCACCGGGAATGTTGAACAGGATCGAAGTGATCGAGCCGCCGAACAGCGCGCCCCAATACATGCACGACAGCAGAATGATCGCCGACACCGGCGACATGGTGAACGTCAGCGGCAGCAGCAACGCCACGCCATTGGGGGCGCCGAGGCCGGGCAACACGCCGACCAGAATGCCCAGCAGTACGCCGATCACCATCAGGCCAATGTGGCCCGGGGTCAGGATCAGGTTCATGCCTTGCAGCAGGGAATCGAACTCGCTCATTTGAAATTTCTCCCGGCCAGGGCAATCCAGTCGCCCATCGGGCCGGCATCCAGCGGGACCTTGAACCACAGCGCAAAAATCAGGTAGCTGGCAAGTACAGCGCCCAGCGACACCGTGCCGATCATCAGTTTGCCGTACGGTTTGACGCGGACCTTGTCACGCCACATGAACCAGGCAATGAAACAGGCCGAGGCCACGTAGATGCCAGTGAACGGCATGGCAGCGACGAATAGCGCAATCGGGATGAACACCGACAGCACTTGCTTGAATGCGCTGCGGCTGACGAATGAAACGCTCAGGGCTTGCCAGCGCACCACGGTCAATACGCCGTTGCCCACGCTGGCGGCGCTCAACAGCAGGCCAATGTAAAAGGGGAAGTAACCCGGCTCAGGGCCGGAATCGCCCCAGCCGATACCTTGTTCGACGCTGCCAAACATCACCACCGCGCCGATCAGCGTGGTGAAGAGTGTCAGGCCGAGCTCGACCCAGCGGGTGCCGACCAGCGCCGGTGAATCCGAAGAATGGGACATGAAACACCTCCAGCAGATGACGGCCGTGCGCGTGCGGACGGCCGTTGGCGACTCAGTTTTTCAGCCAGCCGGCTTCTTTGAACACCGGGGTCACGCGGGCGGTGTCCTTCTCAATGTAGGCGGTCAGTGGCTCACCTTCGAGGAAGGTCGGTACCAGCGCGTTCTGCTTCACGTACGCCTTGAACTCCGGCGTCTCGGTGACTTTGCGCATCAGCTCAACATAGAACGCGCGCTGTTCGGCAGTGACGTCGCCCGGCATGAACACGGTGCGCGGGAAGCGGTACTGATCGATGCCCAGGCCTTCTTCGTGACAGGTCGGCACGTCGGCCCAGGATTTGTCACCGGCGACTTTCTCGGTGTAGCTCATGCGTTCTTTACTGAAGACACACAGCGGCTCGACCTGGTCGCCACGCCATTGGCTGATGCTTTCGCTGGGATTGTTGACGTTGGCGGCGATGTGTTTGCCGGCCAGTTGGGTCGCGGCTTCACTGCCACTCTTGAACGGGATGTACACCAGTTTGCTGTTGTTGGTCTGGTTCAGCAGCAAAGTCAGGGTCTGGTCGACGTCCTTGGACTGACTGCCGCCCATGCGCAGGTTCGATGGGTCGGCCTTGACTGCGGCGTAGAAGCCTTTAGCGTCCTTCCAGGGGGCGTCTTTGTAACTCCAGAGAATGAAGTCATCTTCGGCCACGGCGGCGACGGGCGTCAGTTCCTGCCATTGGTAACCGAGCTTGGACACCAGCGGCAACAGGTAGATGTTGTTGGTGCCGACCACCAGTTTTTCCGGGTCGCCCTTGTTCATTTTCAGGTCGAGAAAGGCTTCGGCACCATTGCCACCGCCCTTGTTCAGGACGATGGTATTCACATCGAGAAACTTGTGGGTGGTGATGATCGACTGGATCAGGCGACCGAGTTGGTCAGTGCCGCCGCCGGGACCACCCGCGACGACGATTTCGACGTTCTTGTCCGGCTGCCAGGCAGCGTTGGCGAGAGCGGGAAGGGCGCCTGCGGCGATCAGTGTGCAGCCGAGAAACAAACGGGAGGTGCGACGGACGAATGCATTTCGCATGATGGAAGGGCCTCGTTTTTGTAGTTGTTATGAGTGGCTTGTCGATGCTCGATTGCTGCAAGCCTGGCCTGAGTGTGTGAAGCCTCAGGGCCCGCGTCTAGTCAAAACAATACATACACCGATAGCCTGGGGTTATAGGTCTGGGCAGTGAAAGTGGCAGCTGAGGCGCCAGGCTGTGCGCCAGAGCGGTTTTCGAGGAAAGCCGAAAGGGCCGCTGCCCGTTGAAAGCTGCCTGAAAGCAGGGCATGCCATAACTCGTGGCTATCGCCTGATTTCAAGTTTTGATTAGACGGTTATCACTGAGCCTTCGATAGTGCTCACCAACGCCGCCACGCAGCGGCATGTCGTCACCACAAGAATAATAAATCGAGGTACGCACCATGGCTCGTCCCAGTGCTTCCCTGCATCTGCACAACTCTGGTGTTCAATCAGCAGGTGTTCAATCAACGGCAGCGGCTGTCCCGCTCTCCGGTGCGAGCAAAGCCAGCAGCGTACGCTGGCGGATCTTTGCGATCATCTTTGCGTTGACCATGGTCAACCTGATCGACCGGGTGTCGCTGTCCATTGCGATGCCGACCATTGCCCATGAGTTTTCCCTGTCGCCGAGCCTGCAAGGGCTGATCCTCAGCAGCTTTTTCTGGGCGTATGCGCTGTTGCAGATTCCCGGCGGCTGGCTGATCGACCGTTTCGGCCCGCACCGGGTTATCAGTTGGTCCACCGGTTTGTGGGGCACGTTTCAGGTGCTGGCGGCGTTTGCCACGGGCGGCTTGTCATTGTTGTTTGCCCGGGTGGCGCTGGGCGCCGCCGAAGCGCCTCTGTTTCCTTCGGGTGGCAAACTGATTTCCCTGTGGCTGGCGCCGAGTGAGCGCAGTCGCGGCGCGGTGTTGATGGACAGTGGCAGCCCGTTGGGCGTGGCCGTGGGTGGTTTGATCATTGCCTACCTGATTGCTTCGCTGGACTCGTGGCGCCTGGCCTTCGTGATTGCCGGCATCGCCACTCTGGTGCTGGCCTGGCTGGCGCGGCGTTATCTGCGCGATGACCCGGCCACGCATCCACAAGTGAATGCCCTGGAGCTGGAGAAGATCAACGCCGGACGCGCCACGCCGGCTGCCGAAGCCGCCCGTGCGCCGGTCAAGGGCCTGGGCATCGCGGCCCGTTCACTGACGGGGCTGCTGATCGGTCGCGCCAGTTGGGCGATGGTCTATTTCGGCTTGCTGACCTGGGGCCCGAGTTACCTGGCGCAGGCTCGCGGCTTCGATATCAAGGGCATTGGCGCGGCGACGTTCGTGATTTTCATCTGCGGTGCGTTGGGGTCGTTGACCGGTGGTTTCCTCTGCGACGGTCTGATTCGCAAAGGTGTGAGCCGCGGTGTGGCGGTCAAGAGTCTGCTGGCGTTTTCCGGTGTCGTGGCGTTGGGAGCGTTCCTGTTGCTGCCGACCCTGAGCGATCCTTTTGCCGCCGTGGCGTTGCTGGCCATGACGGCGTTTTTCCTGATGTGGGGCAGTCTTTACTGGAGCTTTCCGGCATTGCTGGCAGCCCCGGCCAGGGTCGGTTTGATCGGCGGCGTGATGAACATGGCCGGCAGCACGGGCGGTATCGCGGTGCCGATTCTGGTGGGCGTCATTGTGCAAATGGCCGGCGGTTTCGCGCCGGTGCTGGGGTTCTTTGCGGCGTGCTCGGCGGTCTTCGTGTTGGCCACATTGTTTATCAGCCTGGATGAGGTGCGTCATGACTAAGTTGTGGGACGGCCCGATCGTAGACGCGCATCACCATTTCTGGGACCCGGCGATCAATGACCATCCTTGGTTGGCGCCTGAGGCCAACATCCCATTTCGCTACGGTGATTACAGCGCGATCAAGCGTCGCTATTTTCCCGATGACTACTTCGCCGATGCCGGTGCCCATAACGTCGTGCAAACGGTGTATGTCGAGACCGAATGGAACCCGCAAGACCCGATTGGCGAAACCCGTTTCATCGAGGGACTGGCCGCTCGCTATGGCGTGCCGAACGCGATCGTCGCACAAGCCTGGCTCGACCATCCGGACGCCATCGCAGTGCTGACCGAGCAAGCGAATTTCAAGTGCGTGCGCAGCGTGCGCCACAAACCCGGCGGCCCGATCGCGCCGGAGCAGGTTGGGCACATGCGTAGCTTGATGAGCGACGAACACTGGCGCCGCAGCTACGCCGTGCTCGAAGGCCTGGGCCTGCATTTCGACCTTCAGACCCCCTGGTGGAATTTGCACGAAGCTGAACGCCTGGCCCGGGACTTTCCCGGCACCACGCTGATTCTCAACCACGCCGGATTGCCCAACGACCGCAGTGCCGAAGGCCTCGCAGGTTGGCGCCTGGCGATGGCGCGGCTGGCGCAATGGCCAAATGTGCAGGTGAAAATTTCCGGCCTGGGGCAGGGCGGTCAGCGTTGGCGCGCCAAGGACAACGCCTGGATCGTGCGCGAAGTCATAGCGATGTTCGGCTGCGACCGCGCGATGTTCGCCAGCAACTTCCCCGTGGACAGCCTGTGCGGCTCGTTCGACGACATCTATAGCGGTTTCAAATCCATCGTTGCCGATTTTCCGAGTGCCGATCAGCAACGTCTTTTCTACAGCAATGCGCAGCAGGTTTATCGCTGCGAGCCTTGCGCCATTGACCGGACATGGCCCGAACCCTTGAGGAGTGAAGCATGAACAAAACCACCATCGCGATGGTCCTGGGCGACCCGGCGGGCATCGGCCCGGAACTGATCGCACGCCTGCTCGCCGAACCCCAGGTGCGCAGTCAGGCCAATGTGATCCTGATCGCCGACGAGGCAGAAATGCGTCGCGGCATGCGCATCGCCGGGATGGAGTTTCCTTACCGTCGCGTGGAGTCGCTGGAGCAACTGTCGTTCGTCGATGACACGCCGCTGTTCTACGACTATCGCGGCGACACGGTCGGCGAATTCGCACGCAGTGAAGCCAGTGACATCGGCGGTCGCTACAGCCTCGATACCCTGGAGAAAGCCTTGCGCCTGACCGAGGCCGGTATCACTGATGCCGTGCTGTTCGGGCCGCTGAACAAGACCTCGCTGCACATGGCCGGCATGGCCCACAGCGATGAATTGCATTGGTTCGCCGAACTGCTGGATTTTCAAGGGCCGTTCTGTGAGTTCAACGTGCTCGACAATCTCTGGACGTCACGCGTGACCTCCCACGTCGCCTTGGCCGATGTGCCGGGCCTGCTCAGCCAGGCGCGGGTGGTGGAAGCGATTCAGTTGATCGACACCGCGCTCAAGCGCAATGGCCTGGAAAAGCCGCGCATCGGCGTGTGTGGATTGAACCCGCACAACGGCGACAACGGTTCGTTCGGACGCGAAGAACTGGACATCATCGGCCCCGCCGTGCGGACCGCTCAGGCGTTAGGGATTGCGGCGGAAGGGCCGTACCCGGGGGACACGATTTTCCTCAAGGTGCAGGGCGATGCCAGTGCCTTCGACGCGGTGGTCACGATGTATCACGACCAGGGCCAGATCGCGATCAAGTTGATGGGGTTCTCTCGTGGGGTGACGGTGCAGGGCGGGTTGCCGATTCCGATTACCACCCCGGCGCATGGCACCGCATTTGATATCGCGGGGCAGGGCAAGGCGAATGTCGGGGCGATTCGCCAGGCGTTCGAGATTGCGTGCCGGATGGGCACCAACAACTACTGATCCCTGATCTCAATATCATAAATCCCCTGTCCACCCTGGACCCTGTGGGAGCGGGCTTGCCCGCGATGGCGGTCTGACAGTCACTACCAAAGTGTCTGTACTACCTCTATCGCGGGCAAGCCCGCTCCCACAGTTGTTTGTGTGTGGTCGATAACTTTATCTATCTGAAAAACACTTTTAGCGATCACCCCAGGTTATCGCCGGATACGCATAAGTGATTATCCGCGCCCCCCGAGCGCTGGCTAAAGTCGCTCCATCGAATGCCCGGAACCCGCCCCCGAGCGGCTCGGCGTACGCGACTCAACAACTACAAGAAGCCGGCAGCGCAAGGAACTGTATTCATGAAAATCAAAGCAATCCGTACCCGCGTTTTTGAGTGGAAAGGCAAAGTCGTTCCGCCTCAGGCGCACTTCTGCACTAACGCCAGCGACATCCTGTTCGAGCGTGGCGATGCCATGGGCTCGTTCCGTTTTCACGGTTGGCTGGTGGTGGAAGTCGAGACCGATACCGGTCTGGTCGGCATCGGTAACTGCGCCCTCGCGCCACGTGTGGCCAAGGAAATCATCGACACCTACCTGGCACCGATTGCCATCGGCGAAGACCCGTTCGACAACGAATACATCTGGCAGAAAATGTACCGTCAGAGCCACGCGTGGGGGCGCAAAGGCATCGGCATGGCGGCGATCTCGGCGATCGACATCGCCATATGGGACATCATGGGTAAAGCCGTGAACAAACCGGTGTTCAAGTTGCTCGGGGGACGCACCAAGGAAAAAATCTGGACCTACGCCTCCAAACTCTACGCCAACGACAACCTCGACCTGTTCCTCGAAGAAGCCCAGGGTTATCTGAATCAGGGGTTCACCGCGCTGAAGATGCGCTTTGGCTACGGCCCGAAAGACGGCCCGGCGGGCATGCGCAAGAACATCGAGCAAGTGCGCGCGTTGCGCCATCTGGCGGGCCCCGACATCGACATCATGCTCGAATGCTACATGGGCTGGACCCTGGAATACGCGCGGCGCATGTTGCCCAAACTCGCCGAGTTCGAGCCGCGCTGGCTCGAAGAACCGGTGATCGCCGATGACATTGAAGGCTACATCGAGTTGAAAAAAATGGGGATCATGCCAATCTCCGGCGGCGAGCACGAATTCACCTCTTACGGTTTCAAAGACCTGCTGGAACGCCGCGCCGTCGACGTGATCCAGTACGACACCAACCGCGTTGGCGGCATCACCGCCGCACGCAAAATCAACGCCATGGCCGAAGCCTGGTCGGTGCCGGTCATTCCTCACGCCGGGCAGATGCACAACTATCACCTGACCATGTCCACCACCGCCTCGCCGATGGCCGAGTTCTTCCCGGTATTCGATGTCGAAGTCGGCAACGAACTCTTTTACTACGTATTCAAGGGCGAGCCACAACCGGTCAACGGTTACATCCAGCTCGACGACAACACGCCGGGCCTGGGCCTGGAAATCTCCGATGAATACCTGAGTGACTTCAACATCATCGAGTGACCTTGGGGCGTCGCATGCCTGCGGCGCCATCCCCGACTTTCTGGAGGCCGTCATGCGCCTGATTCAATTTGAAAACACCGCCGGGCAGCGCCAGGTTGGCCTGGTTGATGGGGCACAGATTCAGGTGCTGCGCGACACCCGCAGCACTCGCGAACTGGCGCTCGCGGCGATCCGCGGCCAGCGTAGCCTGCAAGAAGAAGTGGCCCTGCGCGGTACCGAGCCCGGCCCGGACTATGCGCAGCTATTGCGCCAAGGCCGCGTCCTGCCACCGCTGGACCACGAAGACCCGGCCCATTGCCTGATCAGCGGCACCGGCCTGACTCACCTGGGCAGTGCTTCGGCGCGGGACAAAATGCACCAGCATGACGGCGCAGTCGAAGCCGACATGACGGACACCATGCGCATCTTCAAGTGGGGTCTTGAGGGCGGCAAACCGGCGGCCGGTGAGGTGGGCGCGCAACCGGAGTGGTTCTACAAAGGCGACGGCAGCATCGTCGTGCGCCCCGGGGCGGACTTCCCGGTGCCGCCGTTCGCTGAAGATGCCGGTGAGGAGCCGGAGCTGACCGGCCTCTATGTCATCGGCGATGACGGCCAGCCGTATCGCGTCGGTTATGCGCTGGGCAACGAGTTCTCTGACCATGTGATGGAACGGCGCAATTACCTGTACCTCGCGCATTCGAAGTTGCGTTGCTGTTCTTATGGGCCGGAACTGCGCATCGGTGAGTTGCCCAAACACCTGGCAGGTACCAGCCGGATCAAGCGCAACGGCGAAACGATCTGGGAGAAGGAGTTTCTCAGCGGCGAAGACAACATGTGCCATAGCCTCGCCAACCTTGAATTCCACCACTTCAAATATGCGCAGTTTTTGCGCCCTGGCGATGTCCATGTGCACTACTTCGGCACCGCCACGCTGTCGTTTGCCGACGGGGTCAAAACCCGGCCGGGGGATCGTTTCCAGATCAGCCTCGACGAGTTCGGCGCGCCTTTAGTCAACGGTATCGGCGAAAGTGCCCAGCCATTGGCTATCGGTCAGGTTCGTGCGCTTTGAGTGTTCAAAAGGAAAGCCTCATGACATTGCCACTCGGACACAACTACATCGGCGGGCGCCGCAGCGCCAATGGGACCTTGCACCTGCAAAGCCTTGATGCGACGACCGGCGAGCCGCTGCCGGGCACCTTCATTCAGGCGTCGGAAGCGGAAGTGTCTGCCGCCGCCCAAGCAGCGGCTGCCGCTTACCCGATCTACCGAAGCCTGAGCGCGGAAAAGCGCGCACGCTTCCTCGAGGCCATCGCCGATGAAATCGATGCGTTCGGTGACGATTTCGTCGCCACCGTTTGCCGTGAAACCGCGCTGCCCGCCGGGCGTATCCAGGGGGAGCGCGCACGCACCAGCGGGCAATTGAGGTTGTTCGCCAAGGTTCTGCGTCGCGGGGATTTCTACGGTGCGCGAATTGATCGGGCACTGCCGGACCGCCAGCCGTTGCCGCGTCCGGACCTGCGTCAGTACCGCATCGCTTTAGGGCCAGTCGCCGTGTTCGGCGCGAGTAACTTTCCACTGGCGTTTTCCACCGCCGGCGGCGATACCGCTTCGGCATTGGCCGCCGGTTGTCCGGTGGTGTTCAAGGCTCACAGCGGTCACATGGCAACGGCTGAGTGGGTAGCGGACGCCATCATCCGGGCGGCCGAACGCACCGAAATGCCAGCCGGCGTGTTCAACATGATCTACGGCGGGGGCGTCGGTGAGTGGCTGGTCAAACACCCTGCGATTCAGGCCGTGGGCTTCACCGGTTCGCTCAAGGGCGGCAATGCCCTGAGCCAGCTGGCCGCGTCCCGGCCGCAGCCGATCCCGGTGTTTGCCGAGATGTCGAGCATCAACCCTGTGTTCTTGTTGCCCGAAGCGCTTGCGGTACGCGGTGAGCAAATCGCTGCGCAACTGGCCGGTTCGGTGACGCTGGGGTGTGGTCAGTTTTGTACCAATCCGGGGTTGGTCATTGGCCTGCGTTCGCCGCAGTTCAGCTCCTTCCTGGAAACTTTTTGCGCGAGCATGAACCAGCAACCGGCGCAAACCATGCTCAACGTCGGTGCCCTGGTCAGCTACAGCCGAGGGCTCGCGGAGTTGCACGAACATCCGGGGCTGACGCACCTGGCAGGCAGACGGCAAGCGGGCAATCAGGCGCAACCGCAGGTATTCAAGGCTGATGTCAGTCTGTTGCTCAAGGGCGATGAACTGCTTCAGGAAGAAGTCTTCGGGCCGACGACTATCGTCATCGAGGTGGAGGACCAGGCGCAGTTGGCGGCGGCGTTGCACGGATTGCGCGGGCAATTGACGGCGACGCTGATTGGCGAGGCCGGGGAGTTGCTGGAATACCGCTGGCTGGCCGAGTTGCTTCAGGAAAAGGTCGGGCGGATTTTGCTCAACGGCTATCCGACCGGGGTCGAGGTGTGCGAGGCGATGGTGCATGGCGGGCCGTTCCCGGCAACGTCCGATTCGCGGGGAACGTCAGTGGGGACGCTGGCGATCGATCGATTCCTGCGGCCGGTGTGCTTCCAGAATTACCCGGATGCGATGTTGCCCGAGGCGTTGCAAAACGCCAATCCGCTGGGGATTCGGCGGTTGGTGGATGGGGAGGTTAGCGATTCACCTCTGTAGTGTCTGAACTGACGCCATCGCGGGCAAGCCCGCTCCCACAGTGATGGGTGTCGTGCACAGATTCTGTGTTCAATACCCAGCCCTGTGGGAGCGGGCTTGCCCGCGATGGCGTCATCAGCAGCACCACAAAATTACTGGGTAACCTTTTTGGCCGGTTTCAACACCAGCCACAACGCCGCCGCAATCAACACCCCGCCATAGATATGCGCCATGGACAGCGGCTCATCCAGCAACAACGCGCCCCACAACACCCCGAACGGCGGGATGAGGAAGGTCGTGGTCATCGACCTCACCGGCCCGATCGAGCTGAGCAAACGGAAGTAAATGACGTACGCCAGGGCCGTGCATCCCAGACCCAACCCCAGCAACGACAACCAGACATTCCAGCCACCCCAGCTCGCCGGCGGTTGGCTGATCGCGCTGTACCCGAACAACGGCAACAGAAACAGCGTCGCACCCAGCATGCTGCCCAACGCAGACAAACGGCTGTCGAGACCACCGGCCTGGTCCAGCCAGCGGCGGGCGAGAAAGCCGGCGAAGCCATAGCACGTCGTGGCCATCAGGCAGGCGAGGGCGCCCAACAGCAATTGCATGTCGAACGCCACCGGGCCCGCACGGGTCAGCACGCCAACTCCGAGCAGCCCGAGAAACACCCCGCCGAGCTTGGCCGCGGTGAGCTTTTCATGGAAGAACAACCCGCCGATCAGCACGCCCATCAGCGGCGTGGTGGCGTTGAAGATTGCGGAGTACCCGGCCGGCAACACTTGGGCGGCCACGGAATACAGGGTCGCCGGAACTCCGGAGTTGATCACCCCGAGCAACATCACGGTCTTTAGCTTGCCTTTGAAATCCCAGCTGATGCGCATCAGCGCGACAATCACCAGCAGGCCGACGGCGGCAATCGACACACGGAAAAAAGCCGTGGGGATTGTGCCAATCACTGGGGCGATGATACGCATGAACAGAAAGCTCGCACCCCAAATGGCCGCCAGTGACAGTAAACGAACGATATCGACGGGGCTCACGGTGCACTCCTTCCTTGATCGGGACGAGAGTGTTGCCGAGCGCCCGATTGATGGCAACCGAAAAACGAGCAATCAATCCGGGCCGAAAATTACGCTTCTCCTCGACCCGGTTCACTGGCTAAGCTCAGGGCTCGCAAATTCCCGCAGAGGTCTCACCATGCCGCAGCAATGGCCAGCCGCCGATATCGCCCGAATGATCCTCGATGGCTTTGACGATTACCGCGAGCATTTCCGTCAGATTACCGACGGCGCCCGGGCCCGCTTCGAACAGGCCCAGTGGCAGGAAACGCAAATCGCGTCGGCGGCGCGGATCAATCTTTACGAAGAGAAAGTCGGCGAAACGGTCGAGCGCCTGCGCATCGCGTTTGACGCCGACACGTTGGATGTCAGTTGCTGGCCGCTGGTCAAAAGCGCGTACATCACGCTGATCGACCTGCGTTTCGACGATGAACTGTCCGAGACCTGGTACAACTCGATCTTCTGCGGCTTGTTCAGCCATGACCTGATCAGCGACGGCTGCATGTTCATCCACACCACCCGCCCAAGCCTGCGCCGGGCTCGCGCCGCGCAAACCCGCACCTACAAACCCCAGGGCCAGTTGTCCGGCATGCTCGCGAGCATTTTTGCCGACTACCGTTTCAGTGAGGATTACGCTGATCTGGCCGGCGACTTGAGCCGCCTCGAAGCGCAGTTGCGCGAGAACCTGCCGGACTGGGTGTGCAAGGACCCGGAATTGAGCGTCGAACTGTTTTCCTCGGTGCTCTACCGCAACAAAGGCGCGTACCTGGTCGGGCGCATCTACACCCGGGACGAACAGTGGCCGCTGGTGATTCCGCTGCTGCACCGTGAAGGCCGCGGGATTCAGATCGATGCGCTGATCACCGATGAAGCGGATGTGTCGATCATCTTCTCGTTCACCCGTTCGTATTTCATGGTCGATGTGCCGGTGCCGGCGGAGTTCATCGGTTTCCTCAAGCGCATTTTGCCAGGCAAGCACATCGCCGAGCTGTACACCTCGATCGGTTTCTACAAGCACGGCAAGTCCGAGTTCTACCGGGCGCTGATCAATCACCTGGCCAACACCGACGACCAATTCATCATGGCCCCTGGTGTGCGCGGCATGGTCATGAGCGTGTTTACCCTGCCAGGTTTCAACACCGTGTTCAAAATCATCAAGGACCGCTTCTCGCCCTCGAAGAACGTCGACCGCGCCACGGTGATCGAGAAATACCGTTTGGTCAAAAGCGTTGACCGCGTCGGGCGTATGGCGGATACCCAGGAGTTCGCCGATTTCCGTTTTCCGCTGAGCAAGTTCGATCCGGCGTGCCTGGAGGAATTGCTCGACGTGGCAGCCTCTACGGTGTCGCTCGAAGGCGACACCGTGTTGATTCGCCACTGCTGGACCGAACGACGGATGACACCGTTGAACCTCTACCTGGAAAACGCCAACGAGGCGCAGGTGCATGAGGCGCTGGAGGATTACGGCCTGGCGATCAAGCAACTGGCGGCGGCGAATATCTTTCCCGGCGACATGTTGCTGAAAAACTTCGGCGTCACCCGGCACGGTCGCGTGGTGTTTTATGACTACGACGAAATTTGTTTCCTGACTGAAGCCAACTTCCGGCACATCCCGCAGCCGCGCACCCCGGAAGACGAAATGGCGTCCGAGCCCTGGTATTCGATCGGGCCGCTGGATGTGTTTCCCGAGGAGTTTCCGCCGTTCCTGTTTGCAGATTGGGGGCAGCGGCGCCTGTTTGATCAGCTGCATGGTGAGTTGTACAACGCCGACTATTGGAAAAGCCTACAAGAGGCGATTCGGGCGGGGAAGGTGATTGATGTGTTCCCGTATCGACGCAAAGGCCTCGATAACGAATAACCAGACCCGCACGCCCGTAGCAGCTGTCGAGCCCCGGCGAGGCTGCGTTCGGCTGCGAAGCGGTCGTAAAATCAGCACACGCGGTGTTTCAGGTAAACCGGGGTAGTCCGAATGACGACTGCTTCGCAGCCGAACGCAGCCTCGCCGGGGCTCGACAGCTGCTACGGAGCCGAACGCAGCCTCGCCGGGGCTCGACAGCTACGGAGCCGAACGCAGCCTCGCCGGGGCTCGACAGCTACGGAGCCGAACGCAGCCTCGCCGGGGCTCGACAGCTACGGAACCGAACGTCGGCGCTACAAGGGATCTCGTTCGTCCTTTAAATCTGCGACAATCGCCCCCCTGCGCCACTAGACGACTGAATTGCGTACCTGATGACCGACGAATCGCCCTCCATCGACAAACTGCTGAAAAACCTCGATCACGCCATGCTCGCCGACCGTCACCGGCTGCGGCGGCAGTTGCTTGAGCTGCGCAAGAAACCTGACGAGGCCAAGCTGGCCCTGTGGGTGACGCGCCTGCAGGCGTCCTGTGATCAGGTGTTGGCGCGACGCGCCAGCCTGCCGGTGATTCGTTACGACGACAGCCTGCCCATCGCCGCCAAGCGCGACGAAATCAAGGAAGCGCTGCTCAAGCATCAGGTGCTGATCATTGCCGGCGAAACCGGCTCGGGTAAAACCACTCAGTTGCCGAAAATCTGTCTGGAAATCGGTCGCGGCCAGCATGGCCTGATCGGCCACACCCAGCCCCGTCGAATTGCGGCGCGCAGCGTCGCCAGCCGGGTCGCCGAAGAATTGGCGACGCCGCTGGGCGCGCTGGTCGGCTATCAGGTGAGGTTCGAGGACCAGAGCGATTCCAACACTCTGATCAAGCTGATGACCGACGGCATCCTGCTGGCGGAAACCCAGAACGACCGCTACCTCGAACGCTACGACACGATCATCGTCGACGAAGCCCACGAACGCAGCCTCAACATCGACTTCCTGCTGGGTTACCTGAAAACCCTGCTGCCGCGTCGCCCGGACCTGAAAGTCATCATCACCTCGGCGACCATCGACCTGGAGCGCTTCTCCAAGCATTTTGACGACGCGCCGATTGTCGAAGTCTCCGGCCGTACCTTCCCGGTAGAAACCTGGTATCGCCCGCTGACGCTGGAGCAGGACGAAGAGGGCAACCGCGTCGAAGATGACTTGACTGTGGACCAGGCGATCCTCGCCACCCTCGATGAAATCGCCGCGTTCGAACGCAGTGAGCGCAAGAGTCCCGGCGATGTGCTGGTGTTCCTGCCCGGTGAGCGCGAGATTCGTGACGCGGCCGACATGCTGCGCAAGGCCCAGCTCAAGCACACCGAAATCCTGCCGTTGTACGCACGGCTGTCGCCGGCCGAGCAACAGCGGATTTTCCAGTCGCACCCCGGACGCCGAGTCGTATTGGCGACCAACGTTGCCGAAACCTCGCTGACGGTGCCGGGCATTCGTTACGTGATCGACAGCGGCACCGCGCGCATCAGCCGTTACAGCTATCGCGCCAAGGTCCAGCGCCTGCCCATCGAAGCCATTTCCCAGGCCAGCGCCAACCAGCGTAAAGGTCGCTGTGGTCGGGTCGAGCCCGGTATCTGTATCCGCCTCTATGGCGAAGACGATTTCATCGGTCGTCCGGAATTTACCGACCCGGAAATCCTGCGGACCAACCTCGCCGCCGTGATCTTGCAGATGCTGCACCTGCGCCTGGGCGAGATCACCGATTTCCCGTTTATCGAACCACCTGACGGCAAAGCCATCAGCGACGGTTTCAACTTGCTGCAAGAACTCTCGGCCGTGGACCGCAACAGTCAGTTGACTCCGCTCGGGCGTCAATTGGCACGTTTGCCGGTGGACCCGCGCATGGGCCGCATGTTGCTGGAAGCAGCGAAACTCGGCAGTTTGCAGGAAGTGCTGATCGTCGCCAGCGCCATGTCGATTCAAGACCCGCGCGAACGTCCACCGGAGCGTCAGCAAGCGGCGGACCAGGCGCACGCGCAGTGGAAAGACGTGGACTCGGACTTCGCCGGGCTGGTCAATCTGTGGCGTGGTTTCGAAGAACAACGCCAGGCGCTGACGGCCAGCCCGTTGCGCAACTGGTGTCGCAAGAACTTCCTCAACTACCTGCGCCTGCGCGAGTGGCGCGATTCTCACCGTCAGTTGAGCCTGATCTGCCGCGACATGCAGTTGCACATTAATAAAGAGCCGGCGGACTACCCGAAACTGCACAAAGCGGTGCTGGTGGGGCTGCTCAGCCAGATCGGCCAGAAAACCGAAGACGGCGATTACCTCGGCGCCCGCCAGCGACGCTTCTGGATTCACCCCTCGTCGGGGATCGGCAAGAAACGCCCGCAATGGCTGATGACCGCCGAACTGGTGGAAACCACCAAGCTTTACGCGCGCATGGTCGCCAAGATCGACGCCGACTGGATCGAACCGCTGGCCGGGCACCTGATCAAGAAAAACCACTTCGAACCGCACTGGGAGAAGAAGCGCGGCCAGGTCGTGGCGTTCGAGCAGATCACCTTGTTCGGGCTGATCGTGGTCGGTCGGCGGCCGGTGCATTACGGGCCGATTGACCCGGTGGTGTCCCGTGAGTTTTTCATTCGTGAAGGCCTGGTGCGCGGCGAGATTCAATCCAAAGCCAAATGCCTGTCGGCCAACGCGCAGTTGCTGGAACAACTCGACGAACTGGAAGCCAAGGCCCGTCGTCGCGACATCCTCGCCGACGAAGAAACCCTGTTCGCCTTCTACGATGCACGGCTGCCGGCAGAGATCCACCAGACGGCGACCTTCGACAGCTGGTACCGGATCAACAGCCAGAAAGACCCGCAGTTGCTGATCATGCGCGAAGAAGACGTGCTGGCTCGCGAGGCCAGCGAAGTCACTGCCCTGCATTACCCGGACACGCTGCATATCGGCGATCTGGAGCTGGCGCTGAGTTACCACTTCGAACCCAATCATCCGCGCGACGGTGTGACCTTGCGGGTGCCGGCGCCGCTATTGCCGATGCTGCCGCCGGAACGTCTGGAATGGCTGGTGCCGGGTGTGATCGAAGCCAAGTGCATCGCGCTGGTGCGTAACCTGCCCAAGGCACTGCGCAAGAATTTCGTGCCGGTGCCGGACTTCGTCAAAGCGGCGTTGCAGCGCATGACGTTCGCCGAGGGCTCGTTGCCTCAGGCACTGGGCCGTGAATTGCTGCGCATGACCGGTGCGCGGGTCAGCGATGAAGCGTGGGCGGAGGCGTCGCAGCAAGTCGACAGTCATTTGCGCATGAACCTGGAAATCGTCGACGGCCAGGGCAAGTTCCTGGGCGAAGGACGTGATCTGGCGGAGTTGACCGCACGATTTGCCGAAGCCAGTCAGGCGGCGTTGGCGGTACCGCAAACCGCGAAAAGCCAGCAGCCGGTGGAGGCGAAAGTCTTTGCCGCCGTGGCCGAGAAAACCCAGCAAAAGATCGCCGGGCTGTCGATGACGGTTTATCCGGCGTTGGTGGAAGAGGGCGGCACGGTCAAGGAAGGTCGATTCTCGACGCCGGCCGAAGCCGAGTTCCAGCATCGCCGCGCCTTGCAGCGCTTGCTGATGCAGCAACTGGCCGAACCGGCGAAGTTCCTGCGCAGTAAGTTGCCGGGCCTGACTGAGCTGGGCCTGATGTACCGCGACATGGGGCGCGTCGATAGCCTGGTGGAAGACATTCTGCTGGCCAGCCTCGACAGCTGCATTCTCGACGGTGAAGACCCATTGCCGCGCGACGGCGCCGGGTTGGCGGCGTTGGCCGAGCGCAAACGTGGCGGCTGGACCGAGCACGCGGAGCGCCTGGCGAAGCTGACGCTGGAAATCCTCAAGCTGTGGCATGGCCTGCAAAAACGCTTCAAGGGCAAGATCGACCTGGCGCAAGCGGTGGCCCTGAACGACATCAAGCAGCAGCTCAGTCACCTGGTGTATCCGGGCTTCGTTCGGGAGACGCCGATGCAGTGGCTCAAGGAATTGCCGCGCTACCTCAAGGCAATCGAGCAGCGTTTCGAGAAGCTGGGCGCTCAGGTGCAGAAAGACCGGGTGTGGAGCGGCGAATTGTCCGGCCTCTGGACTCAGTACCAGACTCGCGCCAATAAACATGCCCAGGAAGGCAAACGCGATCCGCAGCTGGAGCTCTATCGCTGGTGGCTGGAGGAATACCGGGTTTCGCTGTTCGCCCAGCAATTGGGGACGAAGGTGCCGATCTCCGACAAGCGCCTGAATAAACAGTGGACCCAGGTCGAACCGTAGAACCCTCGGGTTGTAGGAGCTGAGCTTGCTCGCGATGGCGGCCTCAAGGACGCCATCGCCGGCAAGCCGTGCTCCTACTGATACGCCCTTGCGTTTGAGGAAGGTGCTTTATCCAGCAAAAGGCGCCAAATTCTAACGTTTATGGCAAACTTCGCGCCTATAAACACCGGCCCCACGGTTTTGAGCCTCTACGGCCGCGGGCAGTTCGGAATAAAGCGATGCCAGGTTTGCGTCCCCCGGATGGGAATAGACCCTTTGTGTGTTGGTACGTCGGTGCCAATGCTTTCTGCCTGAACAGATTAGAGAAACGACCATGCATAACGTCGTCATCAGCGGCACCGGCCTGTACACCCCGGCCAACAGCATCTCCAACGAAGAGCTGGTGCAGTCTTTCAACGCCTACGTCGCGCAATTCAACGCCGACAACGCCCAGGCCATTGCCCATGGCGAGATCGAGGCGCTGACCGAGTCCAGCGCGGCGTTTATCGAAAAAGCCTCTGGCATCAAAAGCCGCTTTGTCATGGACAAGGACGGCATTCTCGACCCGCAACGCATGGCACCACGCCTGCCGGAGCGTTCGAACGACGAGTGGTCGGTGCTGTGCCAAATGGCCATCGGCGCCGCCGAACAAGCCTTGCAACGCGCCGGCAAGACTGCTGCGGACATCGACGGTGTGATCGTCGCTTGCTCCAACCTGCAACGCGCCTACCCGGCCATTGCCATCGAAGTCCAGGAAGCGCTGAGCATCCAGGGTTTCGGTTTCGACATGAACGTTGCCTGCTCCTCGGCGACTTTCGGCATTCAGGCGGCCGCCAACAGCGTGCAACTGGGCCAGGCCCGGGCCATCCTGATGGTCAACCCGGAAGTCTGCACCGGCCACCTGAACTTCCGCGACCGCGACAGCCATTTCATCTTCGGTGACGCGGCCACGGCGGTGATCATCGAGCGTGCTGACCTGGCGACGTCCAAGTACCAGTTCGACATCGTCAGCACCAAGCTGCTGACCAAGTTCTCCAACAACATCCGCAACAACTTCGGCTTCCTCAACCGCGCGGCGGAAGAGGGCATCGGTGCCAAGGACAAACTGTTCGTGCAGGAAGGCCGCAAGGTATTCCGCGATGTTTGCCCAATGGTTGCCGAGTTGATCGCTACGCACCTGGAAGAAAACCAGCTCAACGTCAGCGACGTGAAGCGCTTCTGGCTGCACCAGGCCAACCTCAGCATGAACCACCTGATCGTCAAGAAACTGCTGGGTCGCGAGGCCACCGAAGAAGAAGCACCGGTGATTCTCGACACTTACGCCAACACCAGTTCCGCCGGTTCCGTGATTGCGTTTCACAAGAACCAGGATGATCTGCCTGCCGGTTCCCTGGCGGTGCTCAGTTCGTTTGGCGCCGGTTACTCGATTGGCAGCGTGCTACTGCGCAAGCGTTAATCGAGTGTTATTGAGCGTTTTCCTTGAGTTGTGATGAAGTTTCCTACATTCGAAACCGTCAGGACGCTGTAACTTTCGGAAATGACAGCAGGACAACCTTTGGGTGACGTCCTGTTGTAGTCAAATTCGAGTTCAGAACAAGGAAACTGTTTGATGGCGGCTGATGACGCGCAATTGCTGGAACGATTGCTGGCAGGGGAGCAACGCGCTTTCAAAGAGCTGGTCAGCACCTACCAGAGCGCGATGCGCGCGGTGGCGTATGCCATTGTCGGCAGTCGGCATGCCGACGAAATAGTGCAGGATGCGTGGCTGTCGGTGGTGCGTAACCTGAGCAAGTTCGAAGGGCGTTCGAGCCTCAAGACCTGGTTGCTGACCATCACCGCCAACGCGGCCAAAGGTCGCTACAAGCAAAACCGCCGCGAGGTGCTGCTTGATGACATTCCATCCCCCCACGGCACCATCGATGACGATCGTTTCTCATCCGGCGATGGCCATTGGCTGGTGGCGCCGTTTGCCTGGCATCAGGACACCCCGGAAGCGCTACTGCTCGAAAACGAGCTGCGCACATGCCTGGACTATACGTTGCTCAGTCTGTCGGAGCTGCAACGCAGCGTGTTATTACTGCGCGAGCGTCAGGGGCTCGAGCTGGAGGAGATCTGTAATCTTTTGGACATCTCGCTCTCCAATGTTCGCGTGCTGCTACATCGGGCACGGTTGAAGGTATTTGCGACCGTGGAGCATTTTGAGGAGACAGGGGAATGTTGACCTGCAAGGAACAAGTGGCACGTTCCAGCGATTATCTCGACGGTCAGTTGAGCTTTCGCGAGAAGTTGATGGTTCGGCATCATCTGATGTTCTGCCGTAATTGCCGGCGGTTCATTCGTCAGATACGGCTGATGCAGGCGACGTTGCGTGCCATGCCGGAAGAGGCGGTGCCAGACGTTGATGCACTGGCTGAACGTCTCGCTGCCGAGCGTCGCAAGGACAATCCGTAGCAGAGGATATTTATCGCGCGGATCAAGAAACAGACTCGCGTGGATGAACCGAACGGATGATGGGGATCAATCCATCCACGCCAGACTGTAAAAGCGGCCCGGGCTTCCTTGCCCGGGTCGTGTAGCGGGGTAAATCAGAACTTCGCTTCAGCATCCAGTTGCAGGGTGTTGATGTCGGAATCGGTCTTCTTGATGCTGGCGTTGGTGTAGTCGGAGTTAGCCATGAAGTACGTGGCGCCGAGGTTGAAGTTCTTGTCCAACTCGTAACTCACTTTCAGCTTGCTGCCGCGCGAACCGGTGTAGCCGTTGGCGAAGTCGGAGTCGGTGAAGGCACCCACCACAGAGTTCTGTTGGACGTCGCGGTAGTTGTAGTCCACTGCGAAGCCGTAGAACTTGGACTTGACGCCGGCCAACCAGCCAGTGTCCTGGTCGTTGCTCGCGTCTTTGTTGTTGACGTACTGACCGTACAACGAAAGCGGTACTGGCAGGTTGGTGAAGTCGAGCTGACCAAAACCTTCATACAGCTTGAACGTTTCGCCCGGGCTGTTGCCGTTGACGGCCAGTGCGCACGGCGCGGTGACGGTGCCGGTGGTCGGGCAAGCACTGTTGCTGTCGTTGTCATACGAATAGATGCTGCCGCCCAACGTCATTTTCATGCTGTCGGTGATGGCGAAGCGTGCACCCAACTGGCCGGCGTACAGACGCAGGTCATGCTTGAACTGCACGCCTTCACCGTCGACGTTGTCCTTGAGGGTGTAGTGACCGGCGCTACCGAACAACTCGGTGCTGCCGCTCAGCGGGTATTTGTAGGTCGCAGCCAGGCCTTCCGGGTTGATGTCGCTATCCCAGATGATGTCGCCCATGCTCACCCATTGCTGTGGCATCTTGCCGCCAACCAGGTGCAGGTTCTTGATCGCGTCAGGGTGGTAGTCGACGTAACCCTGGTCTAGCCAGATCGACTTCTTGTCGAAGTAGTTGTTCAGGTCCTGGTTGGTGGAACGGGCATCGTCGTTGTTGCCGGTGGCGATACGGATGCCGGTGTCGACTTGCGGGTTGATTTCGCTGTAGGCACCCAGGCGGGCACGAATGCGCTGGCGATCCTGGTCTTTGTTGTTTGGAACGCCATCGTTGTGTACGGTTTCCTCACGGAAGCGCACGTCGCCCTTGAATTGGGTCTTGGCAGCCCACGCCAGTTTCTGGTCGAAGGTGCTCAGTTCAGTGGTTTTCTTCGCGGTTGCTGCGATCTGCTCGTTGGTCTCTTGCTGAGCCTGACGGGCGATTTGCTGATCTTTCTGATCCCGGGCCAGTTCAGCTTGCAGTTCACTGTACTGCGCAGTGGTAATCGAGCCGTTAGCCTTGAGCATGTCGAGCAGTTTGGCGTCGACTGCGGCGCTGGCCGAAACGCTCATGGCCAGCAACAGCCCGCCACACAGGGCCGCCGCAGTTTTCGTGGAAGCAAGACGCATATCAATCTCCGAAGATGAGAGTGGATGACTGAGCCATCCAGGGCACAACCGACCATTGATGGACGGAAAACAGTGGCCGGGTATAACCCGGCGCTATAAAAACAGGCGCCAGTATCGCGATGGTTTATGACAAAGCAGTGGCGAAGTGATGGCGTCTAGATGACGATAAAAAGGCTGTTTGAACTTTTCTTCGGACGTTTGTCGGCGAAACGCGTGTGTGCAATCGGTGGCGATAAGCGATACTCGCGAGGCTTTCACGCAAGAAGTGGAGAGGAAGTTGATGCCGCTGCAACGTTTGGAAAAACTGTCTGAAATCGCACCCCAGGCCTGGGACACCCTGGTGCCTGAGAATCAGCCATTTCTGCGCCACGCCTTTCTCAGTGCGCTGGAAGACAGCGGCAGCCTGGGGCCGCATTCCGGCTGGCAGCCCGAGCATTTGTTGCACATGGAAGGTGATCGGCTGATCGCCGCGCTGCCCAGTTACCGCAAGTGGCATTCTTACGGCGAGTACGTGTTCGATCACGCTTGGGCCGATGCCTGTGAGCGAGCCGGCATCGACTATTACCCCAAATTATTGACCGCCGTGCCCTTCAGCCCGGTCAGCGGGCCACGGCTGCTGGCGGCCAGCGTCGAGGACGGTTTCGAGTTACTCAAGAGCTTGCCGGGGTATCTGGAGATTGAAGAGCTCTCCAGCGCGCACATCAATTTCACCGATTCGTTTACGGACGCGGCACTGGCCGAACAACCCGGTTGGTTGCAGCGAATAGGCTGTCAGTACCACTGGCAAAATCGCGGCTATCGGGACTTTCAGGACTTCCTCGACGTCCTGAGTTCACGCAAGCGCAAGCAGATGCGCAAAGAACGTGAACAGGTAGCGGGGCAGGGGATTGAGTTCGAATGGCTTGAGGGGCGGCAACTGGATCAGGCGCAGTGGGATTTCGTCTACGCCTGCTATGCCAATACCTATGCGGTACGTCGACAAAGGCCTTACTTGACGCGCGAATTCTTCAGCCTGCTGGCCGAGCGCATGCCGGAATCAATTCGTGTGGTGTTGGCCAAACAGGGCTCAAGACCGGTGGCCATGGCGTTCAGTCTGGTGGGTGGCGACAGTTTTTACGGTCGTTATTGGGGCTGTCTGGCCGAGTTTGATCGACTGCATTTCGAGACTTGTTTCTATCAGGGCATGGATTATGCGATTGCCAACGGTTTTCAGCGTTTTGATGCGGGTGCCCAAGGCGAGCACAAACTGATTCGCGGGTTTGAACCGGTGATCACGCATTCCTGGCATTACTTGCGCCATCCCGGCCTGAAAGCAGCGGTCAAAGATTTCCTGCAGCAAGAGCGCGTTGGGGTGTTGGCGTATGCCGAGGAGGCGAGGACCGCCTTGCCTTATCGGCAAGACTGATCCTCGTCCCAGGCCTTAAGTGTCTTCCTTGCCCAGCCACCGATAGAGCACGCCGCCGACTATCGCGCCCAGCAGTGGCGCCACCCAGAACATCCACAGTTGTTGAATCGCCCAGCCGCCGACGATCAGTGCCGGGCCGGTACTGCGGGCCGGGTTGACCGAAGTGTTGGTGACCGGAATCGAGATCAGGTGGATGAGGGTCAGCCCCAGGCCGATGGCAATAGGGGCCAGTCCAGCCGGAGCGCGTTTGTCGGTGGCGCCGAGGATGATCAGGATGAACATCGCCGTCATCACCAGTTCACAGACAAAACCTGCCGCCATGGCATAGCCGCCAGGGGAATGTTCACCATAACCGTTGGATGCCAGGCCACCGGCCAGGTCGAAACCGGGTTTGCCGCTGGCAATGAAGTACAGTAATGCGGCTGCAATTATCCCGCCGATGACCTGCGCAATGATGTACGCCGGCAACTCCTTGGCGGGAAAGCGTCCACCGACTACCAACCCCAATGACACGGCCGGGTTAAGGTGACAACCGGAGATATGGCCAATAGCGAACGCCATGGTCAGCACCGTCAACCCAAACGCCAGGGACACCCCCAGCAAACCGATCCCCACCTCCGGGAAAGCGGCGGCCAGCACCGCACTGCCACACCCCCCCAACACCAGCCAGAACGTACCAACCAACTCTGTCGCTGAACGTTTGAATAGAGACATAGAGCGTGCCCTTTCAAGGTTTTTCTGCCTATCGCATCCAGCAGATGGACTGCAGAACCATCACCAGAACCTTGGCTGAGTACAGCAGGGTTTCAAGAGAATTCCAGCAGGTAGCCGAGGGCCGATCGTTCCCACGCTCTGCGTGGGAATGCTTCAAGGGACGCTCTGCGTCCAGTGACGCGGAGCGTCACCGGCTGCATTCCCACGCAGAGCGAGGGAACGATCAGACAGGATCTGTGGTGAGAACAAGACTCAATCGATGCCGACAAAGCCTCCGGTCTGGTGCTGCCACAACCGTGCATACAACCCGCCATGGGCCAGCAGTTCGGCGTGGGTGCCGGTTTCGGCAATCTTGCCGTTTTCCAGAACCACCAGCCGGTCCATCCGGGCGATGGTCGAAAGTCGGTGAGCGATGGCAATCACGGTTTTGCCCTGCATCAGGGTTTCCAGGCTTTCCTGGATCGCTGCTTCCACCTCCGAATCCAGTGCCGACGTGGCCTCGTCCATGATCAGGATCGGCGCATCCTTGAGCAGCACGCGAGCAATCGCAATACGCTGGCGCTGCCCCCCGGAGAGTTTCACCCCGCGTTCACCGACATGCGCATCGAAGCCGGTGCGGCCTTCGGCATCGGACAGCAAGGGGATGAACTCGTCGGCGCGGGCCTTGTGGACCGCGTCCCAGAGCTCTGCGTCGGTGGCGTCGGGTTTGCCGTACAGCAAGTTGTCACGGATCGAACGGTGCAACAGCGACGTGTCCTGGGTGATCATGCCGATACGCTCGCGCAGGCTTTCCTGGCCGACATCGGCAATGTTCTGGCCATCGATAAGGATTCGCCCGCCCTCCACGTCATACAGACGCAGCAGCAGGTTGACCAAGGTCGATTTCCCGGCACCGGAGGGCCCGATCAGGCCGATCTTTTCACCGGCCTTGATGCTCAGGTTGAGGTCGCCGATGATCCCGCTCTTCTTGCCGTAGTGGAAATCCACGTGCTCGAAACGCACTTCGCCACGGGCGACGGCCAGCGGTTTGGCCTCGTCCCGATCGGTCACGCTGACCGGTTGCGAGATGGTCTGCAAACCGTCCTGGACCATGCCGATGTTTTCGAAGATGCCCGTGACCACCCACATGATCCAGCCGGACATGTTGACGATGCGGATCACCAGGCCAGTGGCCAGGGCAATCGCGCCCACGGAGATCAGCGACTGCGTCCACAGCCACAGCGCCAGGCCGGTGGTGGTGACGATCAGCAAGCCGTTCATGCTGGTGATGACCACGTCCATGCTGGTGACCACGCGACCGGCCAGTTGCGCTTTTACCGTCTGTTCTTCGATCGCTTCCTTGGCGTACTGCTGCTCGAAGTTGGTGTGGGCGAACAGTTTCAGCGTGGTGATGTTGGTGTAGCCGTCGACGATCCGCCCCATGAGTTTGGAGCGTGCATCGGAGGCGACCACCGAACGATCCTTGACCCGTGGCACGAAGTAACAGAGCGCGCCCATGTACGCCGCGATCCAGCTCAGCAACGGGATCATCAAGCGCCAGTCGGCTTCGGCAAACAACACCAGCGAACTGATCGCATAGATCAGCACGTGCCAGAGCGCATCCACCGCTTGCACGGCCGAATCGCGCAGCGAGTTGCCGGTCTGCATGATGCGCTGGGCGATGCGCCCGGCGAAGTCGTTCTGGAAGAAATTGAGGCTCTGTTTGAGCACATAACTGTGGTTCTGCCAGCGGATCATGCTGGTCATGCTGGGGCTCAGGGTCTGGTGCACCAGCAAGTCATGCAGGCCAACGAACACCGGGCGCAGGATCAGCGCCACCACGGCCATCCAGGCCAGTTCAATGCCGTGTTCCTTGAAGAAGTCGGCACCGGGTGTGCCTTGGGCGAGGTCGATGATGCGGCTCAGGTAGCTGAACAGCGCCACTTCGATCAGTGCGCCGAACAGGCCGACGATCAGCAGGGCGGCGAAGCTTGGCCAGACCTGCTTGAGGTAGTAGGTATAAAAAGGGAGAACGCGATCCGGCGGAGCGGCCGTCGGGGCGTCGCGAAACACGTCGATCAGTTGTTCAAAACGGCGATAAAGCATCAGTTTCTCGCCCGTAAACGGGCTCTCCTTTAAACGGTTTGAGCGTTGCCGGCAAAACCGGCAACGGCTCTGACATCCCTGTCCAGCTTAGTCTCAGTCGATGCGCTTGGCCGACTTGATGAGGACCGGGTCGGCCGGCACGTCTTTCATGCCACCACGTACAGTGGTCGGCGAGTTGACGATGATGTCGACCACGTCCATGCCTTTGACCACTTTGCCGAACACGGCGTAGCCATCGCCCTGATCAAGGAAATCGTTGTCCTTGACGTTGATGAAGAACTGGCTGGTGGCCGAATCAGGCGCCGAGGTGCGTGCCATGGACAAGGTGCCACGAACGTTGACCAGACCGTTCTTGTGTTCGTTCTTGATCGCGTCCTTGGTTTCTTTTTGTTGCATTTGTTGGGTGAACCCGCCGCCCTGGACCATGAATCCAGGAATCACACGGTGGAAAATCGTGTTGTTGTAGAAGCCGCTGTCGACGTAATCAAGAAAGTTCTTGGTACTGATCGGCGCCTTGACCGGGTCCAGTTCGATTTCAATCTGGCCGTTGGTGGTTTCCAGCAGAACGTGCGGCGCCTTGGCAGGCGTCGCAGCCATCAGGTTGGCAGCAAACAGCACGGAGCCGGCGACGAGGGCGATTTTTTTCAGCATGGGTCAGTGATCCTGAGTGGGGTGGTGTCGACTGCGGTGAGAAACTCGAGCAGTGTGTGGTTGAAGTGTTCGGGCTGGTCCAGCGGGGTGGCGTGGCGCGAATCGGCGATCACCACCAGCCGCGCATCGGGCAGCAGTTTTACATAGGTTTCCTTCAGTGCAACCGGGGTGTAATCACGGTCGGCACTGACGATGAGGGTTGGACAGGAGACCCTCGAAAGTCGTTCCTGGACTCCCCAGCCAACAATGGCATCGAAGCTGGCGAGATAAGCATGTTTGTCGTTTTTTGCCCAGCGCGCGACCATTTTTTGTCGCAGGTCCGCCTGTTCCGGTTTCGGAAACAGCTTGTCGCCGAGGGCTTTGCCGATGGTACCCAAACTGAGGACGCGCATCAGGCTCCAGCGTTTGAACCACTGCCAATAATCGTCGCGACTGCGTAATTTGACCTGTGGCGCACTATTCACGATGGTCAGGCTCTTGAGTAATTGCGGTTGATCCACGGCCAGTTGAAAACCGATCATGCCGCCCATCGACAGCCCCACGTAGTGCACCGGGCCGAGGTTCAAATGTTCGATCAGCGCGATCAGGTCAGCGCTGAAACCGGCAATACTGTAGCGCTCGCGGGGCTTGTCGGAGCGACCGTGGCCACGCACATCAGGGACGATCACCCGGTAGCGCGCAGACAGTGCAGGGATCTGCATTTCCCAGTCCAGCGTGCTGGAACCCAGGCCGTGGACCAGCAGCAACGGCGTGCCATGGCCATATTCCTCGTAGTGCAGGTTGCAACCTTCATGTTCGAAATAGGCCATGCAGATACTCCTTATCAGGCTTGTTCAGGGGCGGCGAAAGGCGCGTCCAGCGGTGCGGTGTCGAAGGTGCGCAGCAGTTCAATGAGAATCTGCGTTGCCGGCCCCAAGGGTTTGTCCTTGTTCGAATACAGGTAAAAACTCGGGTTGCGACTGCCGCCCTGATCCAACGGTAGCAGCTTGAGCGTGCCTTCCTTGAGTTCTCGTTCGATCATGTGCCGAGGCAGCCAGGCGAACCCCAGGCCGCTGCTGACAAACGTCGCGGCGGTGGCCAGGCTGCCGACGGTCCAGCGCTGTTCGGCTCCAAGCCAGCCGACGTCGCGCGGTTGTTGCCGACCGGAGTCGCGGATCACCACTTGCATCTGGCTTTCCAGGTCCTGGAAATTCAGCTCGCGGTTGAGGCGGTGCAGCGCATGTTCGGGATGGGCCACTGCGACGAATTCTACGTCGCTCAACTCCGCTCCCAGATAACCCGGGATGCTCAATCCCGTGATCGCCAGGTCGGCCACACCTTCGAGCAAAACTTCCTCCACGCCCGAAAGCACCTCTTCACGCAGGCGAACCCGGCAGCCGCGGCTTTGCGGCATGAACGCGGTCAAGGCGCGGACGAGGCGGGCGCTTGGGTATGCCGCGTCGACCACCAGTCGCACTTCGGCTTCCCAGCCTTGCTCCATATGATGGGCCAGGTCTTCGAGCTGACTGGCCTGTTTCACCAGTTGCCGGGAGCGACGCAGCAACACGCCGCCGGCTTCGGTCAGGACCGCTTTGCGACCGTCAATGCGCAACAGCGGCACGCCGAGCTGGTCTTGCATGCGGGCCACGGTGTAGCTCACCGACGATTGCGAACGGTGCAGCGCTTCGGCGGCCTGGGCGAAACCACCGTGGTCGACCACGGCTTGCAATGTTCGCCATTGATCAAGGGTCACGCGGGGCGCTTTCATGAATGGCTCCTCTTGTCCTAAGCTGGCAGCCCTTTTGGAGACTGCTGAATGAAAAAGCTTTGCTGTGTGGTATCGGGTTGTGTGCTGCTGGCGATGCTGCCGCTGACGGCGTTTGCTTATCCGATCGATGTGCAGAAAAAACTCAACGGCTTGAAGATCGATTACGAGACCTTCGACACGGATAACGACATCGGCTCCATCCGGGTGGCTAACTACGGAGACGTCGATGCTACCTGCAAGGCGGTTTTCAGCAATGGCCCGGAAGCACCGCGTACGCGCACGATCGATGTGCCTGCCGGCAAACATAAAAACGCCACCGCGAAGTTCACCCGCAGCATTATCAAGCTGCGTATCGAGCTGACCTGCACCCCGAAATGACTGCAATCTCTTGTAGGAGCTGAGCTTGCTCGCGATAGCGGTGTGTCATTTAATTTGATGTCGGCTGACGCACCGCTATCGCGAGCAAGCTCAGCTCCTACAAAGGCATGCTCAGCTTATAAACGAATTAATTGATGGGTTATAGCAGTTATTTGCGCTTTTTCATCGATTTGACTCTGTTTAATCTTCACTCCATCGACTTACAGCATTCTCAGATGGAGCCTACAACCTATGTCACGCGTTCTGATCATCGAAAGCAGCGCCCGCCAGCAAGACTCGGTTTCCCGTCAGCTGACCCAGACCTTCATCAGCCAGTGGAAAGTCGCCCATCCGGCTGACCAGATCACTGTTCGTGACCTGGCCGTCAACCCGGTGCCGCACCTGGACATCAATCTGTTGGGCGGCTGGATGAAACCGGCCGAGCAACGTAGCGACATCGAACAGGCATCACTGGAACGCTCCAACGAGCTGACCGATGAACTGCTGGCCGCCGATGTGCTGGTCATGGCCGCACCGATGTACAACTTCGCTATTCCCAGCACGCTCAAAGCCTGGCTCGACCATGTGTTGCGTGCCGGCGTGACCTTCAAATACACCGAGACCGGCCCGCAAGGTCTGCTCAGCGGCAAGCGTGCCTACGTGCTGACCGCTCGCGGCGGGATCTACGCAGGCAGCACATCGGATCACCAGGAACCGTACCTGCGTCAGGTCATGGGCTTCATCGGCATCCACGACGTGACCTTCATTCACGCCGAAGGCATGAACCTGGGCGGCGACTTCCAGGAGAAGGGCTTGAACCAGGCCAACGCCAAGCTTTCTCAGGTCGCCTGATCCTTTAATCGCCAGATAATCACTGGATGGTCTAGTGACCTGGCGCAACCCCTTCACGGTTTTACGCGCATCGAACCTCCCTTTGCACTTTTTGCTCCTGAGTGCTGTAGCCCGATTGAACGCTTTAGCGAGATCGGGCTTTTTTTTGCCTGCGATTTGATGGGCACACACATAACCCTGTAGGAGCTGAGCTTGCTCGCGATAGCGGTGTACCCGCCGATATCCATGTTGAATGTGGCCCCCTCATCGCGAGCAAGCTCAGCTCCTACAGGGCTGTGTGTCGTCTGACGATTCGCTGTGACGGGTAAAACCCGCTATCGTCGCCGCCATTCGAAATGAGGCGAGCATGGGCTATCTACTTTTTGTCACGCTGATCCAGGCGTTTTCCTTCAGTTTGATCGGCGAATACCTGGCCGGTCACGTCGACAGTTATTTCGCGGTACTGGTGCGCGTAGTGCTGGCGGGACTGGTGTTCATTCCGTTGACGCGCTGGCGTTCGGTGGAGCCTGCGTTCATGCGCGGCATGCTGTTGATCGGCGCGTTGCAGTTCGGCGTGACATACGTGTGCCTGTACCTGAGCTTCCGGGTACTGACGGTGCCGGAAGTGTTGCTGTTCACCATCCTCACGCCATTGCACGTGACCTTGATCGAAGACGCGCTGAACCGGCGTTTCAATCCGTGGGCGTTGATTGCCGCAGTGGTGGCGGTGATGGGCGCAGCGGTGATTCGCTACGACCGGATCAACCCGGATTTCTTCATGGGGTTCTTGCTGCTGCAACTGGCCAACTTCACCTACGCTGCCGGCCAGGTGCTTTACAAACATCTGGTGGCCCGCCATCCGAGCGATCTGCCGCATTACCGGCGATTCGGTTACTTCTATCTGGGGGCATTGGCGGTGGCATTGCCCGCATTCCTGCTGTTTGGCAAACAAAACTTCCTGCCCGAAGCGCCGCTGCAATGGGGCGTGCTGGTGTTCCTCGGCCTGGTCTCGACGGCGCTGGGTTTGTATTGGTGGAACAAGGGCGCCTGTCTGGTGAATGGCGGGACGCTGGCGGTGATGAACAACCTGCACGTGCCGGTGGGGTTGTTGATCAATCTGCTGATCTGGAATCAGCATGAAGAGCTGGGTCGGTTGTTTCTCGGTGGGTCGGTGATTTTGATGGCTGTTTGGATCAGTCGGTTGGGCATCAGACAAGACATTCAGGCGATGCGGGAACGATCGTGACGGACCTTCCACACGAACTAGCCGCCGCCATTGATCAGATGTACAAGCCAGCAGGCATGGCATTGACGCAGCAGGCTCAACGCGAGCTGGAGAGTACCGAGTACGGAGCCTGTCGCCTTGGCCTCGATCATCAGGGAGTGGTCTTCCGTGTGGCGAAAACCACGCCAACCAAAATTGGCCAGTTCGTTACGCTATGGAAGCGGCCGACATCGACCAGCGAGATTGCACCGTTCGACACCGGCGATGGCGTCGCCTTTGTGGTGGTGAGCGTTGCTGATGACACGCTCCGCGGGCAGTTCGTGTTCGATCAGAAGATTCTGGTCGCCAAAGGGGTCATGTCGATTGACGGTAACGGTGGCAAACGCGCAATTCGTGTCTACCCGCCCTGGGCCAGGCCCGTCGCAAAACAGGCGATCAAGACGCAGCAATGGCAGCTGAAGTATTTCGTCGCGCTTGAGCAGAACGGTAGCGCCGACGCGGAGCAGGTGCGCCGACTCTTCGGAAAATAGACACTTGCCCTGTGGGGGCGAGCCAGCTCCCACAGGGAATCTGCATTATTTCTCCGCCAGCTGCGTAACCAGAAACTCAATAAACGTCCGGGTCTTCTGCGGGACTCGACGTGCCGAAGGGTACACCGCGTTAATCGTGATCGCGGGCGCCTGCCATTCACACATCACTGGCACCAGGCGGCCAGCGGCCAGCGCATCCTCGACGATAAAGTTGGGTAGCAGGGCGATGCCCATGCCAGCCTCGGCCGCCTGAGCGAGCAAGTCGCCATTGTTGGCATGCAACGGGCCGGTCACGTTGACCCGTTGAGTTTCCGTGCCATTACACAGCTGCAAGCTGACGCCACTTTGCAGGTACCCGTAGTTGAGGCACTGATGGGCGCGCAGGTCTTGTGGGGTCTGCGGTGTGCCGGCACGTGCCAGATAAGCCGGGGACGCCACCATGATTCGTGGTGCCGGTGCCAGTTGCCGGGCAATCATCGTCGAATCCGGCAGGCTGGCGATGCGGATGGTCACGTCGAAACCACCGCGTACCGGGTCCACTTGCTGGTCGCTCAATACCAGTTGCAGTTCGATGTTCGGGTGCTGTTCATGAAACAGCGGAATCAGCGGCCCCAGCCGGCGCAAGCCGAAGGACATTGGCGCATTGACCCGCAACACCCCGCGCAATTCGCCAATGCCATTACGCGCTCGCTGTTCAGCCTCGTCCAGCGACGCCAGCACCTCGCGTGCCGCGTCGAAGTACTCGGCGCCCGCCTCGGTCAGGTGCAGGCTGCGGGTGGTGCGCTGCAACAGTTGCACGCCGATGGCTTCCTCCAACGCCTGAATCTGTTTGCTGACTTTTGATCGCGGCACATCCATTGCCCGGGCAGCGGCGGCGAAGCCGTTCTCGCCGACCGTGACGACGAAGGCGCGCATGCATTCGATGCGATCCATGATTGTCCCTATTTTAGAATCAATGATTCTCGATTTTAGGTAATTGTCCCTTTTGTGGCTAGCCCCTAAAGTGACATCCAAGCCGACAACAAAGCCTCTGACGGCAAGGTCGACTCACTCATTACTCACCTGAATATCGACATCAAAAGGAACGCGCCATGTCTATCCGTGAACTGCTCAACCCAACCAACTCCGCCCTGATCCTGATCGACCACCAGCCACAAATGGCGTTCGGCGTGCAGTCGATCGACCGTCAGACCCTGAAGAACAACACAGTCGGTCTGGCCAAGGCTGCGAAGATCTTCAACGTTCCGACCATCTACACCTCGGTCGAAACTGAAAGCTTCAGCGGTTACATCTGGCCTGAGTTGCTGGCTGTTCACCCGGATCAGAAGCCGATCGAGCGCACCTCGATGAACTCCTGGGAAGACAAGGCGCTGGTTGATGCGGTGAAAGCCACCGGCCGTAAAAAACTGATCATTGCGGCGCTGTGGACCGAGGTCTGCCTGACCTTCCCGGCACTGGAAGCGTTGGCAGAAGGCTACGAGGTGTACATCGTCACGGATGCTTCCGGCGGCACCACCAAGGAAGCGCACGACATGTCGGTGCAGCGGATGATTCAGGCCGGTGCGGTGCCGGTGACCTGGCAACAGGTACTGCTTGAGTACCAGCGCGATTGGGCACACAAAGACACTTATGAAGCCGTGATGGGCCTGGTGCTGGAACACAGCGGCGCGTATGGCATGGGCGTGGATTACGCGTACACCATGGTGCACAAGGCGCCGCAGCGTCAGGTCAAGTAATCCGCCAACCTTGGAAACAAATGCAAACCCCTGTGGGAGCGGGCTTGCTCGCGAAGGCGAAGTGTCAGTCGACATCTACATTGACTGACACACCGCCTTCGCGAGCAAGCCCGCTCCCACATTGGGTTCTGTGGTGTTTACATGATGTGTTTTTCGGCTTCGGGGATGTGGCTTGCGCCCAGCATCGCGGGCAACAACCCGGCACGTAAATCCCCACCACTCGGCTGCTGATAAAGACTCAAGCCAAACTCCGGCAGCACCGCCAGCAAGTAATCGAAAATATCCCCCTGAATCCGCTCGTAATCGGCCCACGCCGTGGTGCGGGTGAAGCAGTAGATTTCCAGTGGGATTCCCTGCGCAGTGGCCTGCATCTGGCGGACCATGCACGTCATGTCTGGCTGGATCCCCGGGTGACTTTTCAAATACGCCAATGCGTAAGCGCGGAAGGTGCCGATGTTGGTCATCCGCCGCCGGTTGGCCGCCATGGCCGCCACATTGCCCTGTGCTTCATTCCAGGCTTTGAGTTCTGCCTGTTTGCGGCCGATGTAATCGGTCAGCAAATGCACCTGCGACAACTTCAGCTCTTCATCATCGCGGATGAAACGCACGCCACTGGCGTCGATGAACAGGCTGCGCTTGATCCGTCGCCCCCCGGATTGCTGCATGCCGCGCCAGTTCTTGAACGATTCGGACATCAGGCGCCAGGTCGGGATCGACACAATGGTCTTGTCGAAGTTCTGCACCTTTACCGTGTGCAACGTGATATCGACCACGTCACCGTCAGCGCCGACTTGTGGCATCTCGATCCAGTCGCCCACCCGCAGCATGTCGTTGCTGGTCAATTGCACGCTGGCCACGAACGACAGCAGGGTGTCCTTGTAGACCAACAGAATCACCGCCGACATGGCGCCCAGACCCGAGAGCAGCAACAGCGGCGAACGGTCGATCAGGGTGGCGACAATGATGATCGCGCCCAGCACGTACAAAACCATCTGCGCCAGTTGCACGTAGCCTTTGATCGAGCGGGTGCGGGCGTATTGGGTGCGCGCGTAGATGTCCAGCAAGGCGCTGAGCAGGGCGCTGAACGCCAGCAGCAGGAACAGAATGGTGAAGGACAGCGCCACATTGCCGAGGAAGTTCTGGCTGGTCTTGCTCAACTCCGGCACCAGGTGCAGGCCGAACTGAATCACCAGCGACGGCGTTATCTGGGCCAGGCGATGAAACACCTTGTTGTGCAGAAAGTCGTTGATCCAGTGCAGCGCTGGCTGACGCCCCAGCATTTTGGTGGCGTGAAGAATGAGGAAGCGCGCCACTCGTCCGAGGACTAGCGCAATGACCAGTAACAACACCAATCCCAGGCTTGAATGCAGGAGCGGGTGCTGATCAAGGGCCCCCCAGAGGTCTTGGGCGTTGAGCCAGAGCTGTTTGATATCCATGGGCTAAAACGATTTTCCTGTAGGACGCGATGGGGCGATTAGAGCATTTAAGACACTTGGGATGACATTTGAAGACAAATCAGGCAACAAAAAGCCACTGTTTACCGTCGTTTGTATAAAGAAACTCGGCCTGAGCGCTCGAAACCGTTACCCTATGCAGCTGTTTTTTTGTATTTCTTCGAGGTAGCACCCGTGTTTTCCCAATTCGCCCTGCACGAACGCCTGCTCAAAGCCGTGGCCGAGCTTAAATTTGTCGAGCCAACGCCAGTGCAAGCAGCGGCTATTCCGCTGGCGCTCCAAGGGCGTGACCTGCGGGTGACAGCGCAAACCGGTAGCGGCAAAACCGCTGCTTTCGTTTTGCCGATCCTCAACCGTCTGATCGGCCCGGCGAAAGTCCGTGTCAGCATCAAGACCCTGATCCTGCTGCCGACCCGCGAGCTGGCTCAGCAGACCATCAAGGAAGTCGAGCGCTTCGCGCAGTTCACGTTCATCAAATCCGGTCTGATCACCGGCGGTGAAGACTTCAAGGTCCAGGCTGCCATGCTGCGCAAGGTGCCGGACATCCTGATCGGCACGCCAGGCCGGATGATCGAGCAACTGAACGCCGGTAACCTCGACTTGAAAGAAGTGGAAGTGCTGGTGCTCGACGAAGCCGACCGCATGCTCGACATGGGCTTTGCCGAAGACGTGCAGCGTCTGGTGGAGGAGTGCACCAACCGTCAGCAGACCATGCTGTTCTCCGCCACCACCGGCGGTTCGGGCCTGCGCGACATGGTCGCCAAAGTGCTGAACAACCCTGAGCACTTGCAGGTCAACAACGTCAGCGACCTGAACGCGACTACCCGTCAGCAAATCATCACCGCTGACCACAACGTGCATAAAGAGCAGATCCTCAACTGGCTGTTGGCCAACGAGACCTATCAGAAGGCCATCGTGTTCACCAACACCCGGGCCATGGCCGACCGCATCTACGGTCGTCTGGTGGCGCAGGAATACAAAGCGTTCGTGTTGCACGGCGATAAAGACCAGAAAGACCGCAAACTGGCCATCGACCGCCTGAAGCAGGGCGGCGTGAAAATCCTCGTTGCCACCGACGTTGCCGCTCGCGGCCTCGACGTCGAAGGCCTGGACCTGGTGATCAACTTCGACATGCCACGCAGCGGCGACGAATACGTTCACCGTATCGGTCGTACCGGCCGCGCTGGCAATGAAGGCCTGGCCATCTCGCTGATCTGCCACGGCGACTGGAACCTGATGTCGAGCATCGAGCGCTACCTCAAGCAGAGCTTCGAGCGCCGCACCATCAAGGAAGTCAAAGGCACCTACGGCGGACCGAAAAAGGTCAAGGCCTCGGGCAAAGCCGTTGGCGTGAAGAAGAAAAAAGTCGACGCCAAAGGCGACAAGAAAAAAACCGGCGCCAAGGCCCCGACCAAGCGCAAAATCGCCAACCGCCCGAAGACCGACGCCTTGTCGCTGGTCAGCAAGGACGGCATGGCGCCGCTCAAGCGCCGCAAGCCGGAAGCGCCGGCTGCTGAATAAGCCGTTGTCGTGACCCAAAAAAACCGGACGGATGTCCGGTTTTTTTATGCTCGAAATTCCTCGACCGATCAGCTCTCGGCTTTCTTGTCCGCCGTCTGCAACTCCTTCAAACGCTGATCAATCAACTGGCATTTATCCGGCAAATCCTTGGCGGCTGTGCCCAGGTCCATCTTCTGCAACTCGTCGTTGATCTCTTTGGCTTTGGCCGGATTCTGCTCGGTGAGCCTGGCCACTTCCTGAGCCAGTTGCTCGCGTTTGGCGGTGGCTTCCTCGGGGGTGCAGGCCCAAACGGGGAGGGCGCAGGCGAGGGTGGTGGCGAAAGTTAGCGTCAGAAGGGTTTTCATGGGGGGCCTCGGTATCCGTGTTGGGCGGTTAAACGGTTGAGGCTGCACTGTTCGGAAAGTTCATACCGTTGCTTCTGTAGGACAAATACGCATTCGGAAATGCCGTCACTCTGGCCGTCACTTTTCTTCATGGCATCAAGAAACATCCTGCATACCGGTCGGAAGCGCCCGATTTCACCACTACCGTTCGTCCCCCATACTTTTCGAATGGATCCATTATTTGACGTCAAGATGATGGCTCTCTAATATCGCGCCACTATTTTGCTATCACTTTCCGCTTCGAGGGATCGAACATGTACTCACCCGCCCAAGTGGCGAGGTTGTGCCTGGCTTTGCTGTGCCTTTCTCCGCTAAACATTGCTCATGCAGCCACCACCCCAGGTGATACGGATCTCATCCGCGAACGTCAGGATCGCCTGCTCGAAGAGCAGCGCCGGCGTCTCGAAGAACTCAAGGAATTGCCCGGCAAGGAAGCCAAACCCGTACAGCCCGCGGCGCCTGCGGACACCCGTTGCTTTGCGATCAAAGACATCGAACTCAAGGGCGCCGACAGCCTTTCCGAGAGCGAGAAAAATCGCCTGCTCAAGCCCTACATCGGCCAATGCCTGGGCGTTACCCAGCTCAACGAACTGCTGAAAGTCATCACCGATCACTACATCGAAAAAGGCCTGGTCACCAGCCGTGCTTACTTGCCGCAACAGGATTTGTCCGGCGGGCACCTGAAGGTGCTGGTGGTCGAGGGCAAGCTCGAAGGTTTGAAAGGCGCGGAAGGCAGCCAGCTGTCGGACCGTGAGTTGAACATGGCATTCCCCGGTAAAACCGGTGAGCTGGTCAACCTGCGCGAAATCGAGCAACTGGTCGATCAACTCAACCGCTTGCCATCGAATCAGGCACAGATGGAGTTGGCGCCGGGTCAGAACGTTGGCGGCAGCGAAGTGCTGGTCAAGAACACCCCGCAAAAACCATGGCGTGCCGGGTTGTCGCGCAGCAACGATGGCCTGCGCAGCACCGGCGAGCAACAGTGGGGTACGACGTTTGATTGGGACAGCCCGCTGGGGCTGGCCGATCAGTTGAACCTGCGTGGTGGTCACGATGCGGTGAGCGACCACCAGCACACCTCCAGCAACGCGATGCTCAATTACAGCCTGCCGTGGGGCTGGTGGAATTTCAGTTACACCTACAGCCAGAGTGACTATCGCTCATTGGCCCAAGCCAACGGCTTCAACTTCAAACAGACCGGCGACAGCGAAAACCATCTATTGCACGCCGAGCGGGTGATCCATCGCGATGCCGTGAGCAAGACCTCGCTCAGCACTGGTCTTTCGTACTTGCGCACCAATAACTTCATCGAAGACAGCAAGCTCAAACTGAGCAGTAACCGCATCAGCGAAGCACAGTTCGGCATCAACCACGGCCGGCGAGTCGGCAGCGCATTCGTCAACCTCGACCTCGGGATGCAAGAGGGGATCGGTGCGTTCGACGCTCAGGGCAATGACCATCCGGGGCCGGGCGAGCCAGACGCGCGCTACCGCAAATACACCGCCACCGCGAGCTACCTGCAGCCTTTCAAGGTCTGGGGGGAGTCGTTCAGTTTCAGCAGCCTGATGACTGGCCAGCGCAGTGAAGATGTGCTGTTCAGCCCGCAGCGCACCAGCCTCGGTGGATTGTCCTCGATCCGTGGTTACAAGGACCAATCCCTGTCCGGCGACAGCGGCGGTTACTGGCGCAACGACCTGCGCTGGAGCCGCCCGGTCACCCTGGAATGGCTGCGCCCGGTGTTCGCCGAATACGGCACCAGCCTCGGTTACGACCAAGGCGTGATCACCCATGACCGATACAACGCCGATCAACACGGGCGCATGTCCAGCAACTCCATCGAGCTCTTTGCTCGCGGCCAGCACGTGGCGGCCAGCGTGACCTTTGCCCATTCCCTGGAACGTCCGGACACCCTGAGCGAGCGCGAAGCGCCGATCTATTTCCGTATGGATTTCTTTCTCTAATTTCGCCTCATCGAGACCTTCGACATGGACGCCCGCCAATACGCTTTCCTGAGCCGCCAGCCTTCTGCCGCAGTGCAATCGCGCGAGCACTTCTGGGGCATGCCCAAGCGCGGCTTGGCGTTCCTGTTGGCGAACGTGATGTTCTGGCAACCGATGTGGGCGCAGGCCGACGGCATCGTGGTGGCCACACCGGGCACCAGCCTCGGTCAGGCGGGCAACGGCGTGCCGATCGTCAACATTGCCACGCCCAACGGCACAGGGCTGTCGCACAACCAGTTCGTTGATTACAACGTCGGCACCCAGGGCGTCATCCTTAACAACGTGGCTGCGCAAACCGGTGCGACGCAGTTGGGCGGCATCATCGTCGGCAACCCGAACATGACCAACCGGGCTGCCGCACAAACCATCCTCAACGAAGTGATCGGCGGTAGCCCGAGCCAGTTGCGCGGTTACACCGAAGTCGCAGGGCAGTCGGCACGAGTGATCGTCGCCAACCCGTACGGCATCAGTTGCAACGGTTGCGGGTTCATCAACACGCCGCGTGTAACCCTGACCACCGGCAAACCGGTGCTGGATAACGGGCGCCTGGATCGCTTTCAGGTGGATCAGGGCAGCGTCACCATCGAAGGCGCCGGGCTGAACGCCAACAACGTCGACAGCTTCGAAATCATCACCCGCAGCGCGAAGATCAACGCCGAGATTCAGGCGAAAAACCTGACGATTGTGGCCGGCCGCAACGACGTCAACGCACAGACCCTCAACGCTACCGCGCGCGCCGATGATGGCAGCGCCAAACCACAACTGGCCATCGACAGTTCGGCGCTGGGCGGCATGTATGCCGGGGCGATCAAACTGGTCGGCACTGAAGCTGGGGTCGGCGTGAAACTGGCCGGCAATCTGGCGGCCAGTGGCGGTGACATCCAGATCGATGCCAATGGCCATCTGAGCCTGGCGCAGACCGCTGCTGCCGGTGCAGTCAACGTCAAAGCCGCGAGTCTCGAAGCCCAGGGACCGGTCTATGCCGGCGGCTCTGTCAGCGTACAAACCCAAGGCAACCTGACCAACCAGCAAAGCCTTGCCGCGAGGGACAGCATCGTTCTGAGTGCCGGCGGTCTGCTCACCAACAACGGCATCATCGAGGCCGGGGTCAATGCCGACAACAGCCGCAACAGCAGCGGTGACGTCAACGTCTCGACGCAGACGTTCACCAACAGCGGTCACAGTGTGATCGCCAGCCGTCACCTGACCGTTAGCGGCACCACTCTGAACAACGTCGCGGGCACCCTGCGTAGCCAACAAAACCTCACGGTGCAACTGAGCGGTGGCCTAAACAATACGCAAGGCCTGCTCAGCAGCGAAGCCTTGCTCAGTGTCAGCGCCGCCAGCCTGACCAACCGCTTGGGCAGTCTGTCCAGCGCTGGTCAGTTGAGCATTAGCAGCAGTGGCTTGATCGACAACCAGGGCGGTCAACTGGTGACCAATGCGGGCCTTAACCTGTCCAGCGCGAGCCTGGACAACAGTCAGGCCGGCAGCATCAGCGCCAAGGGCGCGCTTAACCTGTCCACCGGCGCTTTCAACAACAACACCGGCAGCCTGAGCAGTGGCAGTAACCTGACCCTCAGTGCCGGACAGGTCAGTAATCAGAACAGCGGGCGCATCGCCAGTGCTGGCGCCTTGAGCGCCAATGTCACTGGCCTGGATCAGCAGGGCGGTCAGTTGTTCAGCAATACCGGCCTGACCCTGGACTTGAACCACGGCCAGCTTAACAACACCAACGGCCTGATCACCGCCCCGATCCTGGTCCTGAATAACCTCAATGGCGTGGTCAACCAGGGCGGCGAAATCTCCAGCGCCCAGGCTTTCACGTTCGCGGCCAACAGCCTCGACAACAGTAACGGCAAGCTGCTCAGCAATCAGGGCCTGAACCTGCGCATCAACCAGGCATTGAGCAATATCAAGGGGCTGATTGCCGCCTCGGCCGTGGACGCCCAAGTCGGCAGCCTGGACAACAGTGGCGGCACCTTGACCAGCCGCAACGCCCTCAACCTGAACGTCGATGGCGCACTCAACAACCAGAACCAGGGGCTGATCAATGCGACCACGCAGCTGACGATCAGCAGCAGCGGCCTGAACAATCAGAACGGCTCCTTGCTCGGCAGTGCCATCGCCCTCGATTTCAGTGCCGCCACTGGCGACCTGAACAACGTGGGCGGGTTGATCACCACCGAAGGTGAACTGTCGGTCACTCACCTGCGGGATTTGAATAACCAGGCGGGCGAAATCTCCAGTAGTCAGAGCTTCACCCTGGCCGGTCGAACCCTGGACAACAACTCGGGCTACTTGATCAGCAAGGAGCAGATCGACCTCAACGCCGATAACCTGTTTAACCAAAACGGCTTGATCTCGGGTTGGCAGGGCTTGAGCCTCACCGGAGGCCGCCTCGACAACCAGAACAACGGCACGCTCTCCAGCCGCAATGGCGACGTCAACGTCGCCCTCCGTGGCGCCTTGCTCAACAACGCCAACGGTGCCTTGGTCAGCCAGCAGGCATTGACCGTCACTGCCGCCAGTCTCGACAACCGGGGCGGCATTCTCTCCAGCGGTACTGATCAAACCCTGACCATCAGCGGCGGACTGGACAACGGCCAGAATGGCCTGATCGACAGTGGCGCCACGTTGACCCTCAACGCCATGGCCTTGGGTAACGTCGCCGGGGCAGTCAATGCCCAGCAAGACCTCACCTTAAACGGCACCTCATTGGATAACACCAGCGGCAGTATCGCTGGCAATGGCGCGGTAACCCTCAACCTGCTCGGCATCCTGACCAACACCAATGGCAAGCTCGCCAGTGCCGGCCCTCTGCTGATTCAGCAGGCCAGTCAGATCAACAACCAGGGTGGGCAGATCGTCAGCCAAAGCCTGATGACGGTGTTGACCGGTGGTCTCGACAACAGCCACACAGGCACCGTTGCCGCCAGTGGTCCCTTGGTGCTGACCGCCAGTGGTGCGGTGCAGAACAACGCCGATGGCCTGATCTACAGCAAAAATGCTGACGTGCACCTGCACGCCGCGAGTCTCGCCAATGCCACCGGCACCCTGCAAAGCCAAGGTGCCTTGGCGCTGACCCTCACGGGCGACCTCGATAACCAGGGCGGTCGTGTCATCGCTCAAGGTGGCGACCTGACGCTCAATGCCGGCAACGTCGACAACCGGGGCGGTGTCCTCTCCAGTCTGACCGGTGCCGTCAGCGCATGGATGGCGGGCTGGTTGCACAACGGACAAGGCGGCATCGTACAAGGCCAGCGTCTGGACCTGACCGCGCAGCAGGGCATCGACAACACGGCGGGGCGTCTCGCCGCGCAAACCGGTGACGTGCTGATTCACACCACGAGCCTGAACAACAGCAACGGTGGCCTGTACGCCACCGGCCACGTCAGCGTCAGCGGCAGCAACCTGGACAACAGCAGCGGCCAGATAGCTGGCGATCAAATTGACCTGGCTCTGAGCGGTGCTCTCAGCAATCGCTTGGGCATTGTTGAAAGCGGCAGCACCCTGAGCGTGGCCGCCGCCAGCGTCGATAACCAGACCGGCAAACTCCGCGCGCTGGGCGCCAGCGGTAAAACCAACTTCCAAATCGGCGGCTTGTTCGACAACCAGAGCGGGACGGTGGAAAGCGCCAACACCGACCTGAGCCTGGTCGCCGGGAGTTTTCAGAACGCCAACGGCACGCTGTTGCACGTCGGCACCGGTACCCTCGACCTCGATAGCCGCCTCGCCATGGCGGCGGGTGGCAGCCTGGTCACGCGCGGTGCGCTAAGCCTCAGCGGTAACGGTTTGACCAACAGCAGTGTGATTCAGGCCGGACGCCTGACCCTTAACCTCAACAACTTCAATCAAACTGTCGGCGGCCAGTTGCTGGCCTCGGACAGTCTCGTCGGCACCGGGTCGAACTGGAACAACGATGGTCTGATCGCCAGTGATGGCAGCATCAACCTGAACCTGGGCGGTGCTTACGCTGGCAATGGACGTCTGAGTGCATCGGGCAATCTGACCTTGAACAGCGATCAGGTGTCCCTGAGCAGCACCGCCAGCATTGCCGGCGGTGGCACGACCACCCTCAATGTCGGTGGCCCGCTGACCAACTACGGTCGCCTGACCTCCACTGGCGACCTGATCGTCAATGCCGGCAGCGCCAGTAACTACGGCACCTTGGGCAGCACGCTGAACCTGAAACTGAACACCCCGACACTGCTCAATGAGCACGGGCTGATCTTCGCCGGGGGCGACCTGGTGTTGGGGGTCAACACCTTCACCAACCATCTGGCCGACGTCTACGGCCTGGGGGGCGTGAGCATTGGCGGGTATGGCGGCGCGGAGCGGGCGGCCAGTGTGTACAACATCGCCGCCAACATGGAAAGCGTTGGCGACTTCAGCCTCAAGGCTGCGGTGTTCGAGAACCGTACTGACGGGGCCACGAACTCGGCAGAGCGTGAGCTGACCTCCGGCTACATCGCCAACATCTGTGGTGACTGCCAAGGTGACGACTGGGTTGTGATGCTGGCTGCGCATGAGCTGTTCACGAGCGATGACAGCGACACCAGCGCGTCGGCCAGCCTGTCGGCGGGCAAGAATTTTAACTTCCTGGGCGGGACCTTCCTCAACAGCAAAAGTACTGTGAGTGCCGGCGGCGATATCACGATTCTGGCTGACAGCCTGCAAAACATCGGTTCCGTAGGCGGGACAATCGAGCGCACCCGTACCTACCAAATTAGCCTGAAAGACAACGCGATGAATGACTTCCTCGCCGACGTCATGACCCCCTACAACCAGCGCAACAACCCCGGCTTTCCACTGGTGTACTACATCGATGGCAACGGCGCAATTCGTAAGGCAATCGCTTCGTCGTACCTGGGGCGCGAGGGCGGTCATGACGGTGGCAGCTACGAGTTCGTCAAACTGACCGACACCGAAACCGGCCTGGTGATCAATGAACGCTATGGCTGGGGTTTCCCTCTGCCGGGCCTGAGCTACGGCTTCGAAGGACAAATCACGTCGCAGTACGACCCCAACAATTTAGTGGCGCTGCCGAGCCAATTAACCCAGCTTACGCCCATCACGGACATCGAAATCGCCACCGACAGCACGGGCGCCGCCAGCACCGGCACCGTACGTAACGCAGTGATTCAGGCCGGCGGCAACGTCAGCATCACGGCTACGCAAAACCTGGTCAACAGCGTGATTCACGAGGATTACGCGTACACCGACAGTGCCAGCAAAGTCCAGGATACCCAGGCCAGCACGGGCCCCCGCGTGCAAGTGCGGATCAATGCCCAACTCCCGCCGGACTTGGCGCAACAGCAGGTCGACCCTACAACGCTGCCGGGCTTCAGCCTGCCCAACGGGCAAAATGGATTGTTCCGCCTGAGTGGGCAAGACACCTCGACCGGGAGCACCGGTCCCCAGAGCTGGACCCTGGGCGGTGCCAGCCTGCTGACCGGTCAGCACCAGAATGCCGGCGCCAGCGTGGCCCGTGTCCAAGGCGTACCCACCAGCATTGGCGGTTCGCACCCTCAGAAGTACCTGATCGAAACCAACCCGGTCCTCACCGACCTCAAGCAGTTCATGAGCTCGGACTATCTGCTCGGCAACCTCGGTTACGACCCCGACCAAAGCGCCCGACGCCTGGGCGACGGGCTCTATGAGCAGCGCCTGATCCAACAGGCCATCGTCGCCCGTACCGGGCAACGTTTTATCGACGGCATGACTTCCGATGAGGCGCAGTTCCGCTACCTGATGGACAACGCCATTGTTAGCAAGGATGCGCTGAGTCTGTCGGTCGGTATCAGCCTTACCGCCGAACAAGTCGCAGCCCTGACCCACGACATTGTCTGGCTGGAAAGTGAAGTGATCGATGGCCAGACCGTGTTGGTACCGGTGCTGTACCTGGCCAACGCCAACAATCGCCTCGCCCCTAACGGCGCGCTGATCCAGGGCAGCGACGTCACCCTGATCGCCGGTAACGACCTGAACAACAGCGGCATCCTCAAAGCCACTGGCAACCTGTCGGCTGCTGCGGGCAACAACCTGGTCAACAGCGGTCTGGTGAATGCCGGTGGGCGACTCGACCTGTTAGCCGGCAACGACCTGACTAACAAGGCCGGCGGCATCATCGCCGGGCGTGACATCAGCCTCGGCTCGATTGCTGGCGATGTCATCAACGAACGTACCGTCACTTCCTATCAAAACAGCGTCAACGGTTACAGCCTGCAACGTGACTTCGTTGACAGTGCCGCACGCGTTGAAGCGGCTAACAACCTGACCGTTAGCGCCGGACGCGATGTCAACAACGTCGGTGGGGTGTTGCAAAGCGGGCGGGATACCACGATCAGTGCCGGACGCGACGTCAACATCACCTCGGCCCAGCAGATCGCCAGCAACGACCGCGGCGTCAATCTCAACGATTCAAGCATCAAGCACTACGGCGCCGAAGTCACGGCAGGACAGGACCTGAGTATCAAGGCCGGGCGTGACCTGACCGTGATCGGCAGCCAACTCAACGCCACCGGCAACGCGGCACTCGATGCGGGCAATGACCTGACGCTGGCCTCGGCGGCGGACGAGGAGCACAGCTACAGCAAAACCAAAAAGGTCACGGAACAGGAAGACCACGTTCACCAGCAGGGCAGTGGTGTAAAGGTTGGGGGCAACATCACGCTCAATGCTGGCAACGATCTGACACTGATCTCCAGCAACGTTGAGGCTGGTGGTGAAGCCTATTTGTCGGCTGGTAATCAACTGGCACTGCTGGCCGCGCAGGACAGCGACTACACGCTGTACGACATGAAGAAAAAGGGCAGCTTCGGCAGCGAAAAAACCCTGCGCGACGAAGTCACCGACATCAAAAACATCGGCAGCCAGATCAAGGCCGGGGGTGATCTGAGTCTGGTCAGTGGCGGTAATCAGCATTACCAGAACGCTCACCTGGAAAGTGGCAAGGACATCACCCTCGACAGTGGCGGCAGCATCACCTTTGAGGCCGTGAAGGACTCGCATCAAGAGAGCCATAGCAAGAGCAGCAGTAGCGCGGCGTGGACCAGCATGGAAAGCAAAGGCCAGGTGGACGAAACCCTGCGCCAGAGTCAGTTGACTGCCAAGGGCCAGACACTGATCAACGCGGTGGATGGTTTGCACATCGATGTCAAAGACATTAACCAACAAAGTGTCAGCCAGGCAATCGATGCCATGGTGCAAGCCGACCCAAGCATGGCTTGGCTGAAAGAAGTTGAAGCGCGCAACGACGTGGATTGGCGTCAAGTTCAAGAACTGCATGATAGTTGGGATGAAAGCCATTCCGGGCTTGGTGGTCCGGCAATGCTCATCGTCATTATCATCGTCGCCTACTTTACCGCGGGTGCGGCCTCCGGAGCTCTGGGGACCGCTGCTGGCGCAACCGCCGGCTCTTCGTCGGCCATGTCGGCAGGTCTTGCCGCGACAGCTTCCAGCGGTGCGGTGGCAGCGGGTTGGGCCAACGCAGCGCTGACTGCCATGATCACCTCGGCCGCCAGTACCGCGGCCGTCAGCACCATCAACAACAAAGGCAATGTTGGCGCGGTTTTCAAAGAAACCTTCAGCATCGACAACCTGAAAAACTACATCGTGGCCGGGGGGACGGCAGGTCTTACTGCCGGCTTCTTTAACGACTGGACCAGCACCACGACAGGGCCCGGCACCGCAGTGACCGACTCCACCAGCGGCGCGTTGGCTAATACCGGCAAGGTCGTTGTGTCCAATCCTGGCGGCCTGAGCAGTCTGCAAGGTATCGGTCAATTTACCGAAAACCAGTTACTGCAAAACTCCACTTCCGCTTTGCTCAACAAAGCCTTAGGGCGCGACGGTAGCCTAGGCGATGCCTTGCAAAACAGCTTGGTGAATGCGTTCACCGCTTATGGCTTTAAATTGGTAGGTGATATTGGGCTGGGTAACAACCTGCAAGAAAGCGGCTTGGCGAAAATTGGTCTGCATGCGCTGATGGGCGGCTTGGCCTCCGTTGCGGCTGGTGGGGATTTCAAAACGGGTGCCTTGGCAGCAGGGGTCAACGAAGTACTGATTGATGATTTAGCGTCGGCCTATGCCGGTCTTCCAAAAACTGAAAGGGATCAGCTGCTGGCGATGAACTCGCAGTTGATCGGCGTGCTCACCACTGCCGTTCAAGACCCCACCGCAGATATCGACAAGCTGCAGCTCGGATCTTCGATCGCGCAGAGCGGCACGCTGTACAACCGTCAGCTCCATGCAGATGAAGAGGATTGGATTAAGGGGCATGCGAAAGAGTTTGCTGAGCAAAATGGCATCAGTGAGGAAGTGGCAGCAGAGCGTTTGGGACAGCAAGCGGTCAAGGATGTCGACCTGCTATGGCGATCGATCCTGAGTGACGGCGACGACAGCGCAGCACAAGCATTCTTGAATGGCTCGGGGCAGACGTTCACAAACGAGTTAGGTGAACAGCAAGCGTTGTTTACCGCAAAGGGTAACCAGTTGTTCCGGCCGGAAATGTTCGGCGACATTGCAGATCCAAAATTTTATAAACAATTTGTTCAAAGTGGTGTAAGTCGCGATTTGAGTGCGGGGTTGCTCAAAGAGCTACAGGACTCAGGCGTTGCCATAAAAGATGGCGCGGTGGACTTGGCAAAATTAGCCAAAGAAAATCCCTTGGTTGTATTAAGCGGGCTGTGGGAGGGGGTGAAAGACCTTCCACAAAGCGTCATTGATGGCTTCGTTGAGAGTGGTAAGTCAATCGGCGAAGGCGCGGCGGCAAGCTTCAATGAAGACATCACCAACAAGCTAAACACCATTTATGGGCAGGACGTCCATACCGCGCAAACCACCTTGCTTGCTATTCGAACCCTCCTTGCCATCTTGCCAGCGGGTGCCACCGCGAAAGCCGGTGGGAAATTGACCGAAGCGGCCGCCGAGGCTATAAGTAAAAAGCTGGATGAGGTGATTGAGCGTTTAGCGGCACAGGAGCTTGTAAAGGATGGTGCAAAAGGAAGTTCGATAGTTGATGCCGAAAAAGATGCATTAGCTCGTATAGCGCAGAACCCCAAAGGCTCTGATATAACAGGTAAGCAGCCTGGGGCAATTCTGCAGCAGCAATCTGATAACCGAATTAGCGATCTGGTATCGCAGTACAATAGCCCAAGCCTTCAACCAAAGGACTTTCAACTGAGTATAGGTGGGAAGACGTTCCAAGCTGATCCTCAGCTTAGTGTTGGTGCCCCAGTTTATTCTGGTACTACAACATCAGATGTAATGAGCTATTTTAGACAGTTAACAGGAGCTGACAATATGCCCGCCGTAAGGTCGATTCCTGGGAAAGGGGATGTTTATGCTGCGACTATTACTTCTGGAGCTAACGCAGGTAGTAAAATCACCTTGAGGAATTTTTCTAATTCAACTAAGCAGTCAGGTGCAGCCTGGACTATAGATGTAATCAATTCATCTATTAATTCTGGAAAGCGAATCGAGATTAAATTTAAATGAATATCGATTTTTTGTGTTCCGCTGTGTTGCGTAGTTCGTTCGGGCTCTCAATGGGGTCGATCTGGCAGCACTTGGGTGTGGAGCTTTCTAGCTTAAAAATAAGTGATGAAGAAAGAGCGGAGATTTTCCTAGAAATACTGAGGCGCTTAATGCTTGGAGGGAATTTAAAGCTAGCCTTAAATGGAGAATATCTCTCTGGTAGTGTTAATGAACAAATCGAAATTATCAAGCTCGCGTGGCCTATTTGCCCTGAAGAAGATGATCTTGACGGCTTTGGGTTTTGGTTTTTAACTACTGCCCCGGCAGGAGTAGTATGGCTTACGCCTGAAGGTCAGGAGGTATGGACATAAGGTGCAAAAACAATCGATGATTCTGTCGCCTATACAAAGTGGTAGGACAATGTTGCTCAGCCCAAGACTCTAACTGATAGAGAGGCTAGGGCTTGGTACTTATCTAAAGAGGAAGAAATTCCCAGCCGAATTGATGCAGGATTGTCGCTGGAAGATCAGGCTAAACAGGCGTTTGCCATGAGGAATGATTTAAGATCTACAGCTTGAGAATTAATGTCTAACAGAGATTTGGCCGATTCGTTGAATAAGAGTGATCCCAATAGGACATGGTCGGAAATCGTTAATAAATACTCGTCGCAAGGTCTTTCTGGCGATGATTTGTGGCGCAAGATTATCGAAAAATCTCAGTCGTCTAGAGCAAGCGTTAATGATGGGTTGGGGGTGTGAATATGAATTGTTTTTCTGAGTCTAGTTCCGATTTCAGTTATTTTGTTTTTTTTCATGAATATGAAGAAGAAAGCTTTGAGCAGTTTGTTGGTGTTGTTTTGAGAACTCTAAATGCAGAAGAGATAAAGCGTGAGCAAGGTCCTTACTCAATTCTGGTTACTACTGAGTACGCAGGGCATAGACTTATTTTTACAAGTGGTTCATTCGAGGGGTGCTTCATCTCTATAGATAAAAGTGAGGCATGGCTAGCGAAGAAAATAATAGAAGCTTTCTGATTTGGCTAGTTGGTGCAAAAGATCTCACAACGAATCTTTCAGAAGTCTGGAATCTTAAGCCGACTCAACAGGGGGTGGAGATTGAGTCGTACCTTACTAAAACCGAGTATTCACTAGGAGAAATGTAGGAAAAATGGGGACGGATTCTGAGAGATCCCCACAAAACTAGTCCAACGCCTGCGCCTGTTGATGCACCTCGTTTCGCAACGCGCGCTCAAGTCGCTCTAAGGTTTTTCGAGATTTTGAGCCGCTTCCGCTGCGCCAGTATTCCAACCCAAGTCGCCATAGCGACAACACCCTCCGTCGTTTGAGGCTATTGCTTTGAAAGCGATGTTCATGACCTGCTTCGCGAGCCTGTAACCCGGTTAAACAGATAATGTAGTTGGCCAAAGTCGAGACCAGTAACAGCCCTTCAATTCGGCGTGGGCAGCGACTTCGATGGTGAGTTATGCCAATGCCAAAGTGCTCGCTTTTTACATCCCGGAAACCTTCTTCTATCTGCATCCGTTGCTTATAAATCGCCACGATTTTCGATGGATTCCATTGATCCTCCGGCAGATTACTGGCCAGCAACCAAGGTTCTCGTTCACGATTGGCCGATTGCCTGCTGAGTTTGTTTTTGGCGATTGATCCGGTGACGCGCTGGTGCTTTCGCCCCTTGGCTCGGTGCCTGAC
>NZ_QGGS01000031.1:0-72336 GCF_003148705.1 Pseudomonas sp. OV226
CGCCGGCGGCGGACAGCATTATCGTCAACCCGGTGTATCCGCCTGAGTACAAGGACTTCATTCTTGTGTTTCCGGTGGGGTCGGGGGTGAAGCCGGTTTACATTGTTGTCAGCGTTCGGACGGGAGATCACGAATACTACCCACCACCTGAAGCTCTTCCTGCCTACCCTGACGCTAGAGTTGTAGGCCGTAAAACACCAGTTTTAGGTGGTGGAGCCCTTCGTAAACGATGGAAAACCGCAAAAGGGTTAATTCTGGAATGGGACTCCATGCATGGTGCGATCGAGATGTATGAGGCGCGAGGCAAACACATTGGGGAATTCGATCCAAATACAGGTGAGCAGACGACTAAATCAAAAAACAAAAAGTCCAAAAAGAAAAAGGGAAAAGAAAGGAGGATTGAGCCTTGAAGTATCTGGTAGAAGCTTTTTACAAAGAAACGGATTTCCAAGCCTTTGTCGTCGAGTTGCCGCAAGATTGCGATGTGCAAATCAAATCCATCATGGGCTGGACTCGAAACCAGCAAGGCTGGGAAGGCTATAACCTGAGTCAGTTGCAACTGTCAGCAATAGAAAAAATTATAGGAAGGCCCATTTACGATTCCGATCATTACTTTCAACTCACGTGTAATGGGTGAAAGCGACAGACACAAAAAACCCCGACCAGTCACCTGATCGGGGTTTTCTTTTACCCGTTCCCGCTTAGTGCGAAACGCGGCTAGTCCCGTCAACAGTCGCAATCCGTACCCGCTCACCTACGCGGAATACTTCATTCTCCTGCACCTGCTGGACATAGGCGCGCATGCTGCCGTCGTCTTCGCGAACGGTGATTTCTACGCCTTGAGTACGAGTCAGGCCTTCTTCAGCTGCCGAACCCACCAGGCCGCCGGCGACTGCGCCGATAACAGCAGCAACGATGCTGCCTTTGCCGCCACCGATGGAGCTCCCGCCAACGCCGCCGACCGCTGCACCGGCGAGGCCGCCGATCGGGGTTTTGGTGCCTTCGATTTTCACCGGACGCAGCGCTTCGATGGTGCCCATGCGAATCGTTTGAACACGACGCGCTTCATCACGGGAGTAGGAGTCACCGGTCAGGCTCGATTGGCAGCCAGTGAGTAACATCGCCATCGTGGAAAAGGAAGCAACCAACAAAACAGACTTACGCATAGCATCAACTCCAAAAGACAGGTATTCATTAAACTCCGCAGCTTGACGCCTGTCACGGCATCGCCCGGATAAAAATGGTTTGATTCAGGCCCGGTACAGGCGCTACCACGAACTCACCACACAGTAGCGGCATTATCCGGAATCTGCGCCGCTGCCCCAAGGATTGTCATGGATTACTTCATCATCGTCGTCACTACCGTCGCGGGTCTGTACTTCCACTGGTGGCTGTACGTGCGGATAAAGCGCTGGATGGACCGCGATCTGGCGTTGGCCCTGGCGGGTAAAGACGAGCAGAAAAAAGCTTTCATGCTCCAGCAACTGGCGAACGCTCAGGCGCAGAAGATCAAGCGCCGGGACCTGCCGCAGTGGCTTGAGGCCGCTGCGGAAGGCTATCACGATCGGTAGACTGTTTCAGGGTGCCAGACGTTCAAGAATCCAGTCGGTGCCCTGTAAACGGTAGTTGAGGCGGTCATGCAGACGGCTTGCGCGGCCTTGCCAGAACTCGATGCGCTCCGGCAGCAAGCGATAACCACCCCAGTGATCCGGACAATGCGGTGCCGTGTCGCTGAAACGTTGCTCGGTGTTCTTGAGCAGCGCCTCCAGTTCCGCACGATCAGCAATCACCCGACTCTGCGGTGATGCCCAGGCACCGAGCCGACTGCCCAGCGGACGAACCTGGAAATACGCATCAGACTCTTCAGGCGAAACCTTCACCACCCGACCTTCGATACGCACCTGGCGCTCCAGGGCCGGCCAGAAAAAGGTCATGGCCGCGAACGGATTCGCCGCCAGATGCTGACCCTTGGCACTTTCGTAGTTGGTGAAGAACGTAAAGCCCTGCTCGTCCAGGCCTTTGAGCAACAGAATGCGGCAATGTGGCCGACCGTCCTGATCGACGGTCGCCAAGGTCATGGCGTTCGCCTCCACCGGCACCTGCTCGGTTTTCACCGCATCGGCAAACCATTGGTGGAACAGCCCGAACGGCTCTGCCGGTGCTTGAGCCTCGGTCAGGCCATCACGGGTGTAGTCACGACGCATATCAGCCAGGCGCTGGGTCATGGCGCATTCCTTTTGGTTAACGAATCACTTTTTAGTGGCGTCTGCGGTGACGGCGACTTTCTTGGTGTCGGCAGCTGCTTTGGCCGGTGTCGTTTTCTTCGCCGGCGTTGCGGTTTTAGCTGGCGCTTTCTTGGCAGTGGCTTTATGGGCCGGAGCCTTTTTAGTGGCAGGCACAGTCGCTTTTTTCGCGGCTGGCGCAGGAGTGACCGGTGTGGCCACAGGCTTGATGTCCTTGGCCGCGATCATGGTCACTGGCGCAGGGGCCGGCATGTTGTACTTGCTCAACAGCGCCACCATGGTGTTTTGCGGGGTCACCAGCAATTCCACGCGACGATTCAAGGCACGGCCTTCGACGCTGTCGTTGGCGGCACGCGGGGCTTCACCGCCCATGCCGCGCAGCATCAGGCGATCACGCTGCAAACCGCTGAGACGGAAAATCGCGGCTACCGCTTGTGCACGCTCCTGGCTCAGTTTCACGTTGGCCGGTGCAGCACCCGACGTATCACTGTGACCGAGTACCAGCACGGCAGTTTTTGGGTCGACCTCGAGGATTTTCGCAACACGCGTGAACGGGCCGAGGGTGACCGGCAGCAGCATGGCAGGACGGTCCGGGTTGAAGGAGCCTTCTACCGGCGCGATCACCACCAACACGTTTTCACGGCGTTCAAGTTTCAGGTTGCTGTCCTTGATCGCTTCACGCAGGCGCGGCTCGTAATCGTCGAGCCAGGCCTGGGTGACTTTAGGGTCTGGCATCGGTACGGCTTTGGCGCCACTCTGCTCCTTACCACCGAACGGCCACCACCAACTGTTACCCGTCTCAGCCTTGGCCACCTGGGTCGGTTTGGCTTCAGGTTTCACTTCCGGCTTTACAGCAGTCTTATCGACAGCGTCATCGGAACCGAACGGCCAGTACCAAGGGCTGGTGCTTTCGGCTTTGGCAACCGGGGCCGTGGCAGCAGGTTTGAGTGGGACCGGAGCCGGAGTCGGTTCTTTAGCGGCGACTTTGTCGGAGGAGCCGAACGACCACCAGCTACCGCCATCGGAATCACTTTTTGGTGTCTGTGCACAACCGGTGATAGCAAAGCACAGGGCCAGGGCGAGGGTTTGTTTGGATGACATTGGATATCCACAAATATGAAGTAATGAAAAGTCAGACCGAACCGGCCTGCACAAACTGACGCTTTGAAGCCGAAAACACTGTCGGGTTCCGGTTGCGGAACCCTCGAGCGGGTTTTACAGACAAGTGGCCAATACTCGCGCAAGCTTTTGCGCGCGTGGATCCATCAAGACGTACGGCCCCAGGGTATTTGTCACAAAGCCGAAGGCCACATCGTATTCCGGGTCGGCAAAGCCGATGGAGCCGCCAGCGCCCGGATGCCCGAACGCGCGCGGGCCGAGGCCGTAAGTCGCGTTAGGTACGTCCGGTTGATCGAGCATGCACCCCAGACCGAAGCGGGTCCGGGTCAATAAAGTCTTGTCTTCGCCAAGGCTGTGTTCGCGGGTCAGCTCCTCGAGCATTTCGCTTTCCAGCAGACTGCCGTCGAGCAGGCCGGCGTAGAAACCTGCCAGGCTACGAGCGTTGCCGTGACCGTTGGCGGCAGGTTGCTGCATGCGCCGCCACTCGGGCTTGTTGGTGCTGGTCATGATCGACGGCGGGTTGATGAAGGCACGCGTGGTCATGGCTGTCGGCTCGCGCAGGGTCACTTGCAGCAGGCGTTGGGCAGCGGCGTCGCCGACGTTCCCCTTGCCTCGGGCGATATGCGCCACGCGGTGGAATTCTTCATCGGCCAGGCCGACATGGAAATCCAGTCCCAAAGGCTTGGCCACACGCGCCACGATGGACTCGCCCGGCCCACGACCGTCGGCACGTCGCAGCAACTCGCCGACCAGCCAGCCGTAAGTGATCGCGGCGTATCCGTGGCCTTGGCCCGGCGTCCACCAAGGGGCTTCGGCCGCCAGGGCATCGACCATGGTTTGCCAGTCGTAAAGGGCTTCCGGGGGCAGCAATTCACGTAACGCTGGCAAGCCGGCTTGATGGCAGAGCAATTGACGCAGGGTTACGGATTCTTTGCCGGCCGCAGCAAATTCAGGCCAGTAACGCGCAACCGGGGCGTCCAGTTGCAGCTTGCCTTCGGCCACCAACTGCAGGGCCGTGACGGCGGTGAAGGTCTTGGTGCAGGAGAACAGGTTGGCGATGGTGTCGCTGTGCCAGGCTTCGCTGCCATCCTTGTCGGCGGTACCGGACCAGAGGTCGAGGACGGTTTCACCGCCGACCTGGATGCACAAGGCTGCGCCACGTTCCTGAGGATCGTCGAACAGCGCCGCGAACGCTTCGCGCACTGCTTCGAACTTGAGCTCGTAATGACCCTGAATCTGCACCCGCATTGCTCCCGGATATTCGCTATACAAAGTGGCCCGCATTGTTCCAGCCATTAGCCGTTTTGGGAACAGTGTTGGGCTGGGCGGTTACCTATTGAAATGACTCCCCACAGGAAGCCTCAGTGACCTTGGCCGGAATGCCCACCGGCGCCCTTGCCCGGGCCTTTGCCGGCCTCGGCCTTTCTGCCGCCTTCAGCATCGTGGCTGGCTTTGTCTGCCTCGGTCGCGGCCTTCTCGGCCGCTTTGCCCAATTGATCCACCGTCGCCAGGTTGCTCTTGCGCACCGATTCGACAAAACCCTGGAACGGCAGATCGGTGATGCCCACCAGCCCGAAGTGACCATTTTCGCCATCCAGCAAACGCCCGGTCACCGGTTGGTCGAGGAACTGGAACCAGTGCACGCCGACAATCGACGGTTCGCTCAACGCCTGTTTCAGGAAGTTCGCGTAGGCCGGCCCACGGTCTTCTTCCTTGGCCAATGGCGTCACGCCGCCCCAGAACGGGCCGCGATCCGCCGAGCCCACGTTGAACTCGGTGATCAACACCGGTTTGTCCAGACTGCGCAGTTTGGCGAAGTCATAACCGTCCTGCGGTTGCAGGGTGTACATGTTGAAGCTCAGCACATCGCAATACTGTGCGCAGGACTCCACGGCTTCCGGGGTGCTGACGGCGAAACGACCGCCCAGCAACAGCTGGTTCGGCGCGTGCCATTTGAGCGAGTCGGAGAGGGTCTTGAAGTAGGTATCCGCAAAAACTTTCTGGAAGTATTTGAAGTCGGCCTCGATTTCCGGGTGTTCGGCGCTCGGCAGCGGTGGCACGAAGCCTGGGTCTTCCATCAATTCCCAGGCCGGCAAGTCAATGCCCCAGGCTTTGGACAGACCGGCCTGATTGCGATACTTGTCGCGCAGTTGCTTGAGAAACGCGCGTTTGGCCGGCACGTCGGTGGTCATTTTCAAGGTGCCATAGGCCAAGGCGTAACGGGCTTTTGGATCGTCACCAGGACCAGCCCAGGCCAGTTCATTGTCGGCGTAGTAGCCGATCAGCCATGGATCGTCGCGATGGTCGCGGGCAGCAATGGCCACGGCGCGCTCGGTGGCCATGGCAAAACGCGGGTCGAACGGGTCGGGCATGCCGCCCCACCAGTCGGTGCCGGTGCTGATACTGGCGTAATCGCCGACGATCGACAGCGGCAAGGTGTACGCCACGCGGTCGGCGTTGGCCAGCGCCGGGGCGCTCCAGTTGCCAACGGTGTTGAAGCCCCAGGCTTGCAGGCGATCAAGCGTGTGACTGGCCCAGCGTTGTTCATCAACCAGCGCTTTGCAGGGTTCGGCAGGTTTTTGCTCAATCGCTTTTGCGGCGGACGCATCAACAGCGTCGGCCTTGACGGCTTCGGCGACACCGGACTCGGCCGTCGAAGGCACGACGGGTTGCTCGGCAGTTCTGTCGGACGTGGCTTCTACCGCGTCAGCCTTGGCCGCTTGCGCGACACCTGCCTTGGTGTCGCGGCCCTGTGCGCAAGGTGCGCCGTACAGACGTTGCAGGTTGGCACCATAAAAGTCGTACCACTGGCCGGCGTTGTAGCCACGACCCTGATCGGCGCCGTTGCCGCCACGGTTATCGCCTTCGCCAAAGTGGCTGGCCAACGGCTCGTCGGGTTTTGGCAGGGACTCGAACATCCACTCCCGGCCGGCGACGTAAGTCTGGTTGACGTCCGGGGCAACGGTATTGACCCCAAGTGAATAGAACGGGTGCCCTTGCGGGGTCACCAGGTACCAGCGACCGTCACGCTTTTCGGTTCGAAAAAAACCGCTGGCCTTGAACGTCGGGCCTTTGGTCCAGCCACCAAACGTATCCAGGGAAGATTTTTCGCGCTCGGCCAGCCAGGTTTTCAGTTGTTGCTGTTCCTTGGCGGCGGCGCTTTTCAGTTGCTCATCGCTGCTGACCTTTTCTGGCCATTTGGCCCGTGTCGACTGGCCGTAAGCATCCACCAGTCCGCCATAAACGGCCCGTGTCACAGCCTCTCCGTCTTGCACACCAAAACGTTCCAGCAAGATGTTCTGCGCCACTTTCGGTTGATCCATCGACAAGGTCACCGACACCACTTGGCTGCGATCCAGGTCACCGGCGCTGCTGGCCAACAAAATGCGCTGCCCGTCGACCGTCATCGGCATCGGCGGCCCGGCTTTCATGCCCTGACTCAAGGGGGAGCTTGCCACCAGCGGCACCAGCAAGGTCTGCGCAGGGCCCGCCGGCAAATCGACACGACTGAACAGTGTCTTGCCGTCATTGCTCTGGATTTTCACGTACAGGGTCACGGCCCAGTCCATCGCACTTTGAATCCGCAGGCTCATGACGCCCGACTGCGACCAGTCCCAGGCCCCCGTTTGCGGGGTCAAGCGCAAACTCGGCTGAGCCACCGGGTTGAACGTGACCCGGCGCAACACTTCGCCTTCGGCTGTTTGCTCCGCATTGGATTGCGGCAGGCTGGCATCCTGAGTCGCCACTTGGACCACGTCGGCAGGGCGGACAAAGTTGAACAGCGTCTGCTGGCCAGCAGGGGCCGCCAGCAAAGGGGCTGCGAACATCAGGGCAAATACAGCGGGTAACGAACGGCGAATCATAGGAACGTGGTTCTCCCTAACGACCTTCAATGGGCCAATGGAAAAGCGATGGCAGAGAGATAGACAACGCGGCGGGCAAATGTGCCCACCGGTGTATCAGGAAATTTCGCGGCGGAAGGGTGGCAACGCATTGAGGATGGCTTTGCCATAACGCTGGGTGACCAGACGCCGGTCGAGCAAGGTGATGGTGCCGCGGTCTTCCTCGGTACGCAGCAAACGACCGCAGGCCTGGACCAGTTTCAACGAGGCATCCGGCACGGAGATCTCCATGAACGGATTGCCGCCTCGCGCTTCGATCCATTCCGCCAACGCCGCTTCGACGGGATCGTCCGGCACCGAGAACGGAATCTTCGCAATTACCACGTGCTCGCAGTAAGCACCGGGCAAGTCGACGCCTTCTGCAAAACTCGCGAGGCCGAACAGCACACTGGAATCCCCGCCATCGACACGCGCCTTGTGCTTGTTCAACGTTTCCTGCTTCGACAGGTTGCCTTGAATGAACACTTGCTTGCGCCAGTCGCGGTCGAGGCCGTCGAACACGTCCTGCATCTGTTTGCGTGAGGAGAACAGCACCAGCGTGCCTCGCGAGCCTTCAACCAGGTCCGGCAAATCGCGAATGATCGCCGCCGTGTGAGCTGGCGCATCCCGTGGATCGGCTTTCAGGTCCGGCACCCGCAGCACGCCGGCATCGGCATGGTGGAACGGGCTCGGGACCACGGCGGTCACGGCTTTTTTAGGCAGGCCGGCGCGCATGCGGAAACGGTCGAACGTGCCGAGCGCAGTCAAGGTTGCCGAGGTCACCAATGCGCCGTAAGCCACGTTCCACAGGTTGCGCCGGAGCATTTCCGCCGCAAGGATCGGGCTGGCATTGACCTCGATGTCAAACAGCGAACCGCTTTCGGCCAGCGTCAGCCAACGCGCCATGGGCGGATTGTCTTCCGGGTCTTCGGCGGTGAACGCGACCCACAATTCCCAATTGCCCGAGGAGCGCGACAACAAGCTGCCGAACAGTGGATACCACTCTTCGGCCTGATTACTGGCGATGCCGATGTTGACCTCGCCGTCCATGCCTTCCTTGAGCAACTCGGTGAGCCGGGTGAACAGGTCGGTCAGGCGGGCAAAGCCCTTCTTCAACTCGATGCCCATCTCGCGCATGTGCTCGGGAACCACCCCGCCGACGAAGCGGTGACGCGGCCGTTCCCGGCCTTCGACGTCTTCGCCCGGCTTGAAATCGGCAATCTGTTCACACGCGCTGAACATGAACTGCTGTTGGGTCTTGATCTCGCGGGCCAGTTCCGGCACTTGTTCGATCAGCTTGCCCAAGTCGCCCGGCAGCGGGTGCTGGGCCAGCAGTTTGGTGAGGTTTTTGGCGGTGGTTTCCAGCCAGTCGGCCGTGGAGCGCAGGCGCGTGTAATGGGCGAAGTGGCCGATGGCCTTGTCCGGCAGGTGATGACCTTCGTCGAAGACGTAGAGGGTGTCTCGTGGGTCGGGAAGCACCGCACCACCGCCCAGGGCCAGGTCAGCCAGCACCATGTCGTGGTTGGTCACGATGACGTCAACCTTGCCCATGCCTTCGCGGGCCTTGTAGAAGGCGCACTGGCCGAAGTTCGGGCAATGACGGTTGGTGCATTGGCTATGATCGGTGGTCAAGCGCGCCCAGTCGGCATCTTCCAGGGCGGTGGACCAACTGTCGCGGTCACCATCCCATTTATTGCCGGCGAGTTTTTCGATCATGCTGGTGAACAGCTTCTGACTGGCCTCGTCGACCTCGATCTTGAAGCCTTCTTCTTCGAACAACTGCGCGGTAGCGGTTTGCGCGTGACCTTCTTGCAGCAACATGTCGAGCTTGGACAGGCACATATAGCGCCCACGTCCCTTGGCCAATGCGAAGCTGAAATTCAGCCCGCTATTGCGCATCAGGTCGGGTAGATCCTTGTAGACGATCTGCTCTTGCAGGGCCACGGTGGCCGTGGCGATCACCAGGCGTTTGCCGGCAGCCTTGGCGGTAGGGATCGCCGCCAGGCTGTAGGCCACGGTTTTGCCGGTACCGGTGCCGGCTTCCACCGCGACAATCGCGGGGTCGCCACTGCGCCGGCCTTCGTCATCGGTGTCGATGTCCCCGAGAACCTTGGCAATTTCGGCGATCATCAGGCGTTGACCGTAGCGCGGCTTGAGGCTCTTGGCTTCGAGAAAACGCGAGTAGGCGCCCTGGATCGTGGTTTTGAGTTCGGTGCTGATCATGGATTGTCGGGCGCAAAAAACGCTGGATAAATTTTCAGTAGTTCGGTTCGGCCGCTATCATACCCCGCTAATGAATCCCGCGCAGAACGGAGTACCTCAATGACACCTTTTGGCATCGTTTATACCCTGCATGTCCTGTCCGCCCTGGTGTGGGTGGGCGGCATGTTTTTCGCCTGGATGGTCTTGCGTCCCGCTGCCGTGAAGGCGCTGGAAGGCCCCGCGCGGTTGAAGCTGTGGGTGGAAGTGTTCCAGGGTTTTTTCCGCTGGGTCTGGGTCGCGGTGGTGCTGTTGCCGATCAGTGGTGTCGGCATGATTCATCTGCAATTCGCCGGTTTCGAGGCCGCACCGCGCTATGTGCAGGTGATGATGGGGCTGTACGTGGTGATGACGGCGCTGTTTATCCGGATTCAGGCGTTGATGCTGCCGGAGTTGCGCACAGCGGTGACGGCACAGGATTGGCCGGCGGGTGCTGCGGTACTCGGAAGGATTCGACGGTTGGTGGGGATCAATTTGATCGTGGGTCTGTTGTTGGTGGCCATTGCCGCGGCCCGGCCGATGTTCTGAGTCGATCGTTCCCACGCTCTGCGTGGGAGCAACCGGTCGTTCTTTAGAGACGCTGAATCGTCACCGAACCCGCCGCGCCGGCAGGACCAGGCTGGCCGTCCGCACCCGAACGGCCACTTTTGCCGCCATCAGTCTTGTACACGAGACAGCCTTTGGCTTTGCCACCTGCTCCCGGCTTGCCGCCAGGACCTGCCAGGCCACCGGCACCGCCAGCGACCTGCACCTTGATTTTATCCGCCGGGTAATCGCGCGGCACTTCCAGCCTTACCAGCGCACCTGCGCCCCCCGGCTGACCATCACTGCCGTTGCTGCCATCGGCGCCGTGACCGGCCTGCCCCCAGGTGCAACCCGCTGCCTGGCCATTGGCGCCATCAAGACCAAAAAAACCTGGTGCACCGGCGCCGCCACGAGCATCGACCGACAATTGCGGGGCATTCAACGCCTTGATCTGCAAGTTCAGGTTGCGTCCCGAGCGTGCAGCCTTCTGGAAACTTCCCGGTGCGCCCCTCGCGGTAATCTGGCTGCCTTCAGACATTTCGGCGCGATGGACTTTCAGCTCCAGCGCTTGCTCACTCGGCACAATGGCAATTCGCGCTTCACGCCCCAGGTGCAATTCACCCACCGTCACTTCGGTCACGTTCGAAGGGATCAACAGCGTGGCGTAATCGGCGACTTCCAGACGCTCCAACTGCAGCGTGCTGGCCGTGTTGGGCAAGCGCATCAACGAGTTGGCTTCGACACTGACAACCTGAGCGCAGGCCAATGGACTGATAAAAGCGGCGAGCAGACAGAGATTACGCATGGGAAGCCTTCGATGCGGAGGGAGCCGGGATGGTTTGCAGGTGGAACACGCCGAACAGGGCAATCTTGAGGCGATCGCGCCAAGGGTGGGCACGGCCTTTGAGGCTGCGGTTGCAGAACACCAGTTCCAGCAGATGGAGCAGTGCCAGCAGACCACCCGCCAGATTGACCAACAGGTGCAGCGGATAAATGAATGGCATGAGCAGATTGACCAGCACCATGCACCAGAACAGCAGGGTCAATAGCTTCCCCAGCCCCCAAAAAACCTTCATACGCTCCCCCGCTGATCATTATTCTTTGCGCGCACAGTAACGGCTTGTGCGAGGGGTGCGCCAGAGGGCAACGGAAAAATCTTCATGAAGTCCGCCGAATGGCCATCGGCCCGCCGCATTGACCGACCGATGGCTCTAGCTAGCGGCTTAGCGGTTGATGTGCAATTCCACGCGACGATTTTTCGCGCGGCCTTCATCAGTATCGTTATCGGCCACAGGCTCACTTTTGCCCTTGCCTTCACTGGTGATTTTGTTCGGGTCCAGGCCTTGGTCCATCAGATAGGCCGCCACGCTGGTGGCACGACGTTCCGACAAATACTGGTTGTAGACATCCGAACCGACGCCGTCAGTATGTCCAACGACCTTGATACTCACCACATCGGCACTTTGCAGTTTGGGCATCAACGCATCCAGCTCACTCTTGGCAGCAGGAGTCAGGTCGGATTGGTTGAATGCAAACAGCACGTTGCCCGAATCACTGAGGGTGACGACTTCCGATTGTGCAGGTTCGGCAGGCGCGCTGACCGGGGTTTGCGGCAACGGACAACCGTGATGTTCAACGGGCGTGTTGGCTGGTGTATCGGGGCAACGATCACGTCGATCGAAGACGCCATCGCCATCTTCGTCGCCATCCTGTGCATAACAGATCAAGCCACCGGTCAAGATTCCGAGCGCTGCGCCTCCGGCCGCCCAACTGCCACTTTCGATAGCGCCCAAACCACCTCCGACCAGTCCGCCAATGAGACTGCAGATCGGCCAGGTACGTTGATTGAGGGGGGCGGTGCCATCACTGTGAGTAGCGCAACCGGTCAGCAGGCTGCCAAGCAGCAGAACCGGCAAGACGGTCCTTGTGAGAACGCTCATATTGAAAGCTCCTGTGTTACCGGCTTATACCGGTTACACAGGAGTAAAGACCCGCATCCGCGACTATACAAGCCGCGGAGCGGAGGAGACTTAACGGTTGATTTTGATTTCCGTGCGACGGTTCTGCGCGCGGCCGTCAGCGGTTTTGTTATCGGCAACTGGCTGGCTTTCACCGGCACCGACGACAGACACGAAGCTGCTGCGTGGTACGCCTTCCTGGATGAGGTATTCAACCACCGAGTGGGCGCGTTTATCCGACAGTTTCTGGTTGTAGGTATCGCTACCCACGCTGTCGGTATGGCCAGTAACGGTCAGTTGAGCGGTAGGCGCTTCCGCTTTCAGGCGAGTCGCAATTTTGTTGAGTACCTCCTTGTCCGATTCGGTGAGCGTGGCTTTATCAAACTGGAAGTGAACATCGCGGATGACGATGGTTTCTTCCTTGACCACAACGGCTTCTTCGACCACCGGTGCCGGTGGAGGGCAACCGTTGGCATCGACGGTCACGCCATGAGGTGTGCCCGGGCACTTGTCGCGGCTGTCCGGTACACCATCACCATCTTCGTCGCCATCACCGTGCACCCAGCAATAGGCCGCTGCCGTGCCGCCGACAAGCAGCGCACCATAGCCTGCCCATGCCGAGCTCTCGGTCGCGCCGAGACCCGCACCTACGACACCACCGACCAGCGCACAGGTCGGCCAGTCGGTTTTTTGCAAACCTGCGCAACCAGTCAACACACTGGTGAGCAGAACCAAGGGTAATGCTGTCCGAACTATGCTCATCTAGTTTTCTCCTGAGGGATCGGCTTAGAACCGATTCAGGTAGTAAAGACCCGAGTTTTAAACTCCGCCAGCAATGGGCCATCGCTGTTTTATCTCGCCTTGACGCCAGATTGGCGTATTTGCTGCAAACACGCTCTAGGCCCGCACGTTTGGGCAGGCTAGTCTTGGCGTTCTGAATGAGGATCTTTGATGATTGCAGGTATTTCTTCGCGCACGCCCCAACAAGCTTTGGCCGCTTTGCTGGATCGCTATGCCCCCGCACAACTGTTGCTGATCGGTGCCAGTGAGTTCCCCGCGCTGGAAGCTTTCAAGCTGGCCCATCCGGATACGTGTGTAGCGCACGCTGCACCGGGCCCGTTGCCGGAAGAATTGGCGGCGCGCCGCTTTGATCTGGCGCTGGCCGTCGACTGCCTCGAACATTTGCCCAAGCGCGATGGCCTGAACCTGCTCGGCGGGATTCGCAACCTCAACGCCAGTCGTATTGCCGTGCTGGCGGACTTGTCGGCCAGTGGTTGGCAGGAGACGGATTTTTTCTCTCTGGCCCTGCAAGCCAGCGAACGCTTCCAGCGCGACGAACAGGTTTTGACCCTGTTTACCTACGATCTGCTTGAATACAAACAAGTACCCGACTGGCTCAATTCACGCTTTTGGGCCAATCCGGAAAATTTCGGGAAATACTGGTGGTAATGCAATGAGTACATCCATTTGCCCTTGCGGCAGCGGCACCCTGCTTGATGCCTGCTGCGGTCATTACCACGCAGGGCAACCGGCGCCCTGTGCCGAAGCCTTGATGCGTTCGCGCTACAGCGCCTACGTGCTGGGGTTGATCGACTATCTGGTGGCAACCACCCTGCCCGCCCAACAGGCCGGCCTGAATCGTCAGTCCATCAGCGACTGGAGCGCCCAAAGCACCTGGCTGGGCCTGGAAGTGGAAAGCTCAGAGGTATTCGGCGGACAACCGGAACACGCCTTCGTGACCTTCACCGCGCGCTGGCACGATGGCGGTGGTGAACATAGCCACCGCGAGCGTTCGTCATTTGTGCAGAACGCCGGCCACTGGTACTTCATCGACCCCACCGTGACACTCAAGACCGGACGCAATGACGCCTGCCCCTGCGCCAGTGGGCAAAAATTCAAGAAGTGTTGCGCGGGGTATTTCAACAGTTGAGTGACACCCTGTAGCAGCTGCCGAAGACTGCTACAGGTTCAAGGGAGATACACGACCATGATCACCCGGCGACACACACTTTATCTGTTCAGCCTGCTCCTGTTTCTGGGGCTTACAGGGTGTGCGTCCTGGTTTGACGACGATGAACCGGACCCCGAGGTGCATCTGGTCAAGGTCGAACTCGTGCGGGCAAAACTGTTGGAGCAAAAATTTCTCCTGCACTTTCGTATCGACAACCCCAACGACAGCGACTTGACCGTGCGCGGCCTTGAATACCGGATTCACTTGGGCGACATCCTGCTGACCGAAGGCGAGCATGATCACCGGTTTACGGTGAGCCCCAAGCACAGCGCCTATTTCAAAGTGCCGATCCGTACCAATCTGTGGCCCAAGGTGCGAGACCTGGTGAAAATGCTGAAAAAACCCGATCAACCCATCCCCTATCGTCTGGAAGGTGAACTGAAAACCGGTTTTTTCATCCCTCACGACGTGCACCTGGCGCGCAATGGCGTGATAATCCCCGCCGATTTAATTCCGGAGCGAACCCGATGACCCAGCAACCCCATGTCCATGGCCCTGACTGCAACCACGATCACGACCATCACGACCACCATGATCACCATGATCACGACCATGGCCATGTTCACGGCCCGAACTGTGGCCACGCCCACCAGGAACCGGTGCGCAATGCCCTGAAGGACGTCGGCCGCAACGACCCTTGCCCATGCGGCAACGGCAAGAAATTCAAGAAGTGCCACGGCGCTTGATGCTTCGGGCGAAAGTTTTTTTCGCCTGTTGAATCATCTTCGCGAGCGAGCCTGCTCGCGAAGAGGCCCCAAAGATCAATCTCAAGCCAGGATCTGCGCAGTACTCACCACCGTCGCATATTCGCCCTGCAAATTCCCCAGCGACATCGCATGCACGTCCTCGGCTGAACGCACGTTTCCAAAATAGTCCGCCTTGTCGAAGGTAAAGCACGCATCCTCCGCAACCCACGTTTCAAACCCCAGATTACCGGCGGTTCGCGTCGTGGACTCCACCGAGTTATGGGTCGCCACGCCAACAATCACCAGTTGAGAAATCCCCACGTCACGCAAACGACCCTCCAGCCCCGTGGCACAAAAGGCATCCGGCACCTGTTTCTGGATCAACTGTTCGCCGGCCTGTGGCTCAAACCGCTCCTGGAATTCCACGCCTGACTGTTGCGGCCAGAACACCGAATCCGGTGAACGAGACAGATGCTGCACATGAATCACCGGTCGCCCGGTTCGACGCCAATGGCTCAATAAATCCAGAATCCGCGCCTCGGCCTGAGGGTTATTTCGGCGACCGAGCCTAGGATGCAAAATACCTTTTTGTTGATCGATGATGATTAGCGCTGCGTTGGTCTTGAGCTCCATGCCGGTTTTTCTCAAACAGTGGTGATTGAATTTCACACACTTCAGCATCACCTCTTCTTACAGGCAAGGCATACCCATGCAGAGCGTGGGAACGACCGTCATAAAGAAATAACCCCGTCGCCGCTTGCGCGCCCTCCTCCTGCTCACTAACGTAGCGCCTTTATTGCGCCTTTACCCCCGCAGGAGCTTTGCCATGGCCTCGCCAGCCCTCACACATTTTCTTCCCCGGTTCGGCGTTGCCGCAGCAGTGGCCGGTGTTTTGAGCCTGACCGGTTGTCAGACCCGGAACGCTCAGGACACCCTCCCGCCAACTTCCGGTGTGCAGCCGCTCAAGGGCTTGGCGCAGAACGTTTCGGTGCGCCGCAATGCCATGGGCATGCCGCTGATCGAAAGCAACAGCTTCCACGATGCGTTGTTCGCCCTGGGTTACGTTCACGCCAGTGACCGCATCACGCAAATGGTCACCCTGCGCCTGCTGGCCGAAGGTCGCCTGGCAGAAATGTCCGGTGCCGACCTGTTGGACGCCGACCGCTACATGCGCGCGGTCAATCTGAAGAAAAACGCCGGTGAGTTGTACAAAGCCTCTTCGCCGCGTCTCAAGCGCTTCTTCGAAGTGTATGCGCGCGGCGTCAACGCCTACCTGTTCCGCTACCGCGACAAGCTGCCAGCCGATCTCGCGGCCACCGGTTACAAGCCTGAATACTGGAAACCGGAAGATTCGGCGCTGATTTTCTGCCTGTTGAATTTCAGTCAATCGGCCAACCTGCCGGAAGAAATTTCCTCGCTGATGCTGGCTCAGACCGTCACCACCGACAAACTCGCCTGGCTGACACCGTCCGCGCCCGATGAAAAACTGCCACTGGCCGAAGCCGAAAAACTTCAGGGCATCAAGCTCAACGGCGCCATCCCGGGGCTGGCTGAAATCAGCAAGGCCACCGGCCAACTGTCCGACCTGAATCTGTCGGGCACGACCTCGTCGAACAACTGGGCGATCGGCCCGCAACGCAGCCGCAGTGGCAAAAGCCTGCTGGCCAGCGACAGTCATGGCCCCTTGGGCGTGCCGTCGCTGTTCAGTTACGTGCAGATCCGCGCGCCGAAATATCAGGCTTCGGGCGTGACCATTGCCGGTTTACCGATGGTGCTCGGTGGTTTTAACGGCAAAGTCGCCTGGAGCATGACCACCGTCATGGGCGACAACCAGGACCTGTTCCTGGAAAAGATCAAACGCCAGGGCAACGGCCTCACCTATGAAGTGGCCGGCAAATGGCAACCAGCGATCGTGCGTAACGAAACCTACTTCGTCAAAGGCCAGCGTCCGATTCGCGAAGTGGTGTACGAAACCCGTCACGGTCCGCTGCTCAATAGCGCCCAAGGCACGACGCTGGCCAATGGTTTCGGCCTGGCCCTGCAAATGCCGAACTTCACCGACGATAAAACCCTGGATGCGTTTTTCGACCTGTCCCGCGCCCAGACCGTCGAGAAAGCGTCGGACGCCAGCCGCGAAATCCGCGCCATCGCCCTGAACCTGGTCTTCGCCGACGCCAGCAACATCGGCTGGCAAGTCACCGGTCGCTACCCGAACCGCCGTGAGGGCGAAGGCCTGTTGCCGTCGCCGGGCTGGGAAGGTCGCTACGACTGGGACGGCTACGCCGATCCGATGCTGCACCCTTACGACCAGGATCCGGCGCAAGGTTGGCTCGGCACCGCCAATCAGCGCGTCATTCCCCATGGCTACGGCATGCAATTGTCCAATTCGTGGGCGGCACCGGAACGTGGCGAGCGTATGGCCGAATTGGCCGGCGCGGGTAAACACGACACGCGCAGCGTGATCGCGATGCAATACGACCAGACCACCACGTTCGCCGCCAAACTGAAGAAAATGTTTGAAGCACCGGGCATGTCCCAGCCGCTCAAACAGGCGATCGAAGCGCTACCGGATGCCGATCGCGGCAAGGCTCGCGAGGCCTATACCCGCCTGATGGCGTTCGACGGCAAGCTCAGCACGACCTCTGCCGATGCAGCGATTTATGAATTGTTTCTGCAAGAAAGCATGAAACAGATCTTCCTCGACGAACTTGGCCCGCAAAGCAGCCCGGCGTGGAAGGCCTTTGTGGCCAACGGCAAGTTGTCCTACGCCGCTCAAGCCGATCACCTGCTGGGGCGCGAAGACAGCCCGTTCTGGGATGACGCGCGCACACCGCAGAAAGAAGACAAGCCGGCGATCCTCGCCCGCAGCCTGGCAGCGGCGATCAACGCCGGTGACAGTCAGTTGGGTGGCAATCACAACGCCTGGCAGTGGGGCAAACTGCACCGCTATGAATGGAAAAACGCCAGTGGCCAGACCGTTCGCGGTCCCGTTGCGGCGGGCGGTGACCACACCACGCTCAACACGGCGGCCTTCGCCTGGGGTGAGGACTTCAACACCACGCAGGCGCCGGCCATGCGCTTTATCGTCGACTTCGGCCAGGCCGAACCGCTGATGGGCCAGAACGGCACCGGCCAGTCGGGCAACCCGGCAAGCCCGCACTACCTCGACAGCATTGATCCATGGCTCAAAGGGAATTACATGAGCCTGCCGATGCAACCGCAGAACTTTGACAAGGTGTACGGCAAGACTCAATTGACCCTGGCTCCGGGCAAATAACCCCCGATCACTGTAGGCGTAAAGATCGTTCCCATGCTCTGCGTGGGAATGCGGCTCGTGACGCTTTGCGTCACTGGACGCGGAGCGTCCCTTGAGGCGTTACCACGCGGAGCGTGGGAACAATCAACACCCTTGAAAAAACAATAGAACTTCTGGCTTCACGCCAACCTCATAGCTAACAAGTCCCTCCATTTTGGCAACAGCATGGAACTTGTTATCGCGCGTCCTGAAGGTTTGTACTGCCCGGCCGGGGATTTCTACATCGACCCGTGGCGCCCCGTCGAGCGCGCAATCATCACCCATGCTCACAGCGATCATGCCCGAAGCGGAAATCGTCACTACCTGACGGCGTCAGCCGGCGAAGGCATCCTGCACGCTCGCCTGGGTGCAGGCATCAATCTGCAAACCCTGCCTTACGGCCACGCCCTGAAACATCATGGCGTCACCGTCAGCTTTCACCCCGCCGGGCACGTGCTCGGCTCGGCCCAGGTGCGACTGGAATACGGCGGCGAGGTCTGGGTCGCCTCGGGGGATTACAAGACCGAAGCCGACGGCACGTGTGCGCCCTTCGAGCCGGTGCGGTGCCACACCTTCATCACCGAGTCGACCTTCGGCCTGCCGATTTATCGCTGGCAACCTCAGGCGCAGGTGTTTGCCGAGATCAATCAGTGGTGGCAGGCCAACGCCGCCGCCGACAGGGCCAGCGTGCTGCTCTGCTACTCGTTCGGCAAAGCGCAGCGCATTCTCCATGGCATCGACGCCCTTCTCGGCCCGATTCTGGTGCATGGCGCCGTGGAGCCGATTAACCAGATGTATCGCCAGAGCGGCGTTTACCTACCGCCCACTCTCTATGCCGGCGAGGTAAAAAAGAGTGACCCGATGATGCGTAAAGCCCTGATCATCGCGCCGCCATCCGCGGGCGCCAGTACCTGGATGCGTCGTTTCGGTGAGTACAGCGACGGCTTCGCCAGCGGCTGGATGCGCTTGCGTGGCCCCCGTCGGCGGCGCGGTGTCGATCGGGGATTCGTGCTCTCCGACCATGCCGATTGGCCGGGCTTGCTTTGGGCGATTGAACAAACCGGGGCCGAGCGGGTGATGGTGACGCATGGCTCGGTCGAGGTTCTGGTGCGCCACCTGCGTGAACAAGGTCTCGATGCACAGGGTTTCAACACCGAGTACGGCGACGACGAGGAAGAAAACACCCTGATCGCCCCCCAGAAAGACAAGGTGTTGGCATGAAGGCGTTCGCCGAGTTGTATGCCGAACTCGACGCCACCACGTCGAGCAACGCCAAGCTGGCGGCCATGCAAATCTACTTTGCTCAGGCCTCGCCGCAAGATGCCGCGTGGGCCGTGTACTTTTTAGCCGGAGGACGCCCTCGGCAATTGGTGCCCGTGCGCATATTGCGAGAGTTGGCGGTGACCGTTTCCGGCCTTCAACCCTGGCTGTTCGAAGAGAGTTATCAGGCGGTGGGCGATCTGGCAGAAACCATCTCACTGGTGCTGCCCGTAGCCCACCACCGTTCCACTGAGGGACTGGCGACCTGGATCGAAGACAAGCTGCTGCCCTTGCGCGGCGAATCCCCCTCTGTACTCGCCCAGCAATTGCCCACGCTCTGGTCGCAACTGGATCGCGCCAGCCTGATGCTCTGCATCAAACTGATCACCGGCAGTTTCCGTGTCGGCGTTTACAGGCAACTGGTGACCCGAGCCCTGGCAGCCATGGCCGGACTCGACAGTAAACGCGTGGCCCAGCGCATGGTCGGTTACACCGACTTATCTAATCGCCCGAGCGCTGCCAGCTACCTGAAATTGATCGCGGCTGAGTCCGGTGATGAACACGCGCAGCGCGGGGGGCAACCTTATCCGTTCTTCCTGGCCCATGCCTTGTCGCAACCGGCCGGGCAATTCGAAGCATTGCTCGGCCCCGCCAGCCAATGGCTGGTGGAGTGGAAATGGGATGGCATTCGCGCGCAAGTGATCAAGCGCGACGGGCGTTTGTGGATCTGGTCGCGGGGCGAGGAATTGGTGACCGAACGCTTCCCTGAGTTTGATCACCTCGTGCACGGCTTGCCCGACGGCACGGTGATCGACGGTGAAATCGTGGCATGGAAATCCGCGCCTCACGGCACCGATGCCAGCCTGCCCGGCATTCCCGCCGTGCAACCTTTCGCCTTGTTGCAACAGCGCCTTGGACGCAAAACTCTCGGCAAGAAAATCCTCGAAGAGGTGCCCGTGGTGATCCTCGCCTACGACCTGCTGGAATGGCACGGCGCGGATTGGCGCAATCAATCGCTGGCCAAGCGTCGCACTCAGTTGGAAACGGTCGTAGCCACCTGTAACAGCCCGGTGTTACTCGCCTCACCAGTGCTCATCGGTGAGAACTGGCTGGACCTCGCCCAACAAAGGGAGGCCTCCCGCAGTCTCGGCGTCGAAGGCATGATGCTCAAAGCACGGGATTCGCTGTACGGCGTCGGCCGGACCAAGGACATGGGCGCGTGGTGGAAATGGAAAGTCGACCCGTTCAGCGTCGACGCGGTGCTGATTTATGCCCAGCGTGGCAACGGACGACGGGCGAATCTCTACAGTGATTACACCTTCGCGGTCTGGGATGGTCCGCCTGATGCCAGCGAACGCACGCTGGTCCCCTTCGCCAAGGCCTATTCAGGGCTGACCGACGAAGAATTGCGCCAGGTCGACAGCATCGTGCGCAAAACCACGGTGGAAAAATTCGGCCCGGTCAACAGCGTGAAACCCAGCCTGGTGTTCGAGTTGGGATTCGAAGGCATTGCCCTTTCAAAACGCCACAAGAGCGGAATTGCCGTGCGCTTCCCCAGGATGTTGCGCTGGCGTCAGGACAAGTCGGTTGAGGACGCTGACGACCTCGGCACATTGCAAAAATTACTGGGCTGACCCACTGGTTTTTGTGTCCGCTCGAACAAAGTTGGTGCACCCCACTCATCAAGCCCGTTTTCGTGCACAATTCCTGCGCCGTCACTTCTTGTATGACCTTTTAAAACGCTTGTTCGGGACTCTGGTTCGGAAATTGCTACTTTCATTAGGTCTTACGCTTTCCAGTAACAATAATTCTGCGCCACAAGCGCTCATATTGGTTCTTAGGGATTGAATAATGAAAAAAGCATTGCTGACCCTTTCTGCACTGGCTTTGTGCATGGCTGCCGGCTCCGCGCTGGCCAAGGAATACAAAGAGCTGCGTTTTGGTGTTGACCCTTCCTATGCACCTTTCGAGTCCAAAGCGGCCGACGGTAGCCTGGTAGGCTTCGACATCGATCTGGGGAACGCGATCTGCGCCGAGCTGAAGGTCAAGTGCAAATGGGTCGAAAGTGACTTCGATGGCATGATTCCAGGCCTCAAGGCCAATAAATTCGACGGTGTGATCTCGTCGATGACCGTTACCGAAGCCCGTGAAAAAGTCATCGACTTCTCCAGCGAGCTGTTTTCCGGCCCAACCGCCTACGTGTCCAAGAAAGGTTCCGGCGTGACGGCGGACGTCGCTTCGCTCAAAGGCAAAACCGTCGGCTATGAACAAGGCACCATTCAGGAAGCCTATGCCAAAGCCGTTCTGGACAAGGCCGGTGTGAAAACCCAGGCCTACGCCAACCAGGATCAGGTCTACGCCGACTTGACGTCCGGTCGTCTCGATGCAGGGATTCAGGACATGCTGCAAGCCGAACTGGGCTTCCTGAAGTCGCCACAAGGCGCCGACTATGACGTCAGCAAGCCAGTCGACGACCATTTGTTGCCTGCCAAAACGGCGGTGGGCATTAAGAAAGGTAACACCGAGCTGAAAGCACTTTTGGATAAAGGTATCAAAGCGTTACACGATGATGGCACCTACGCCACCATTCAGAAGAAACACTTTGGCGATCTGAATCTGTTCAGCGGCAAATAATGCCCGGCGCCCATCTCGCGATGGGCGCTTTTTTCATCCGATCAGGTTGCTGATTTATGTTCGAAAACCTATTACAAAATCTGGGGCTCTCTGCCTTCAGTCTCAAGGGCTTCGGTCCGTTGCTGATGCAAGGCACCTGGATGACGATCAAGTTGTCGGCGTTGTCGCTATTGGTAGCCGTGTTGCTCGGGCTACTCGGTGCCAGTGCCAAGCTGTCAAAAGTCAAACTGATGCGCGTGCCTGCCCAGCTTTACACCACACTTATTCGCGGCGTTCCGGACCTGGTCCTGATGCTACTGATTTTCTACAGCCTGCAAACCTGGCTGACGTCCCTGACCGATTACATGGAATGGGAATACATCGAGATCAACCCATTCAGCGCCGGGGTCATCACCCTGGGCTTTATCTATGGCGCGTATTTCACCGAAACCTTCCGTGGCGCGATTCTCGCCGTCCCACGGGGTCAGGTCGAAGCGGCCACCGCCTATGGCCTCAAGCGCGGCCAGCGTTTCTGGATCGTGGTGTTCCCGCAGATGATGCGTTATGCCCTGCCGGGTATCGGTAACAACTGGATGGTGATGCTCAAGGCCACGGCCCTGGTCTCGATCATCGGCCTTGCCGATCTGGTCAAGGCTGCCCAGGACGCCGGTAAAAGCAGCTATCAGCTATTTTACTTCCTGGTACTTGCCGCGCTGATCTACCTGGTGATCACCAGCGCGTCCAACTTCATTCTGCGCTGGCTTGAACGTCGTTACTCCGCCGGTACCCGGGAGGCCGTACGATGATCGAACTTCTGCAGGAATACTGGAAACCTTTCCTCTATAGCGACGGCAACAACATCACCGGCCTGGCCATGACGATGTGGTTGCTCAGCGCTTCGATCTTCTTCGGTTTTATCGTGTCGATTCCGCTGTCCATCGCCCGGGTGTCACCGCACTTCTACATCCGTTGGCCAGTGCAGTTCTATACCTATCTGTTTCGTGGCACGCCGCTCTATATCCAGCTATTGATCTGTTACACGGGGATCTACAGCCTGGCCGCCATTCGGGCTCAGCCGGTACTGGACGCATTCTTTCGCGATGCGATGAATTGCACGATCCTGGCCTTCGCCCTGAACACCTGCGCCTACACCACGGAAATTTTCGCCGGTGCCATTCGCAGCATGAACCACGGTGAAGTCGAAGCCGCCAAGGCTTATGGCCTGACCGGCTGGAAGCTGTATGCCTACGTGATCATGCCCTCAGCCCTGCGTCGCTCGTTGCCGTACTACAGCAACGAAGTGATCCTGATGCTGCACTCGACCACAGTGGCGTTCACCGCAACCATTCCGGACATTTTGAAAGTCGCTCGGGACGCCAACTCGGCGACCTTCCTGACCTTCCAGTCGTTCGGCATCGCTGCGCTGATCTACCTGACCGTGACCTTTGCGCTGGTCGGCCTGTTCCGCCTCGCCGAACGCCGATGGCTGGCCTTCCTCGGGCCGACCCACTAGGACCCGCTTTAGGAATAAAGAAACATGCGCCACCAGACTCATGACTTGCTGGCCCCAGTACCGGGGACTGCACGACAGATCCACAGTTTTCATTACGGCCCTGCGGCGGCCAAAGGCAAGATCTACATCCAGTCGTCACTGCATGCCGATGAACTGCCCGGCATGCTCGTGGCCTGGCACCTCAAGCAACGCCTGGCGGAACTGGAAGCCGCCGGCCGGCTGATCAGCGAAATCGTGTTGGTGCCCGTGGCCAATCCGGTCGGCCTGGAACAAGTGCTGATGGAAGTCCCTCTGGGCCGCTTCGAACTGGAAAGCGGTCAGAACTTCAACCGCTGGTTCATCGATCTGAGCGAAGCAGTCGGCAATGAAATCGAAGGCCAACTCAGTGACGACCCGCAGCGCAACCTCGAGTTGATCCGCGAAAGTTTGCGCAACGCCCTCGCCCGGCAGACCGCCAGCACTCAACTGCAATCCCAGCGCCTGACGCTGCAACGCCTGGCCTGCGATGCAGACATGGTGCTGGACCTGCACTGCGACTTCGAAGCCGTCGCGCACCTCTACACCACACCGGAAGCCTGGCCGCAGGTCGAGCCGCTGGCGCGCTACATCGGTTCCGAGGCGAGTTTGCTAGCCACCGATTCCGGCGGCCAATCGTTCGACGAATGTTTCACCCTGCTCTGGTGGCAATTGAAGGAGCGCTTCAGCGAGCGCTTTGACATTCCGCCGGGCAGTTTCTCGGTGACCGTCGAATTGCGCGGCCAGGGTGACGTCAATCATCCGCTGGCCAGCCTCGATTGCCAGGCGCTGATCGAGTACCTGATTCACTTCGGCGCCATTGCCGGCGAGCCGGCTCCGCTGCCCGAACTGCCCTACCCCGCCACACCGTTGGCGGGCGTCGAACCGGTAGCCACACCGGTCGGCGGCTTGCTGGTGTTCACCGCACTGCCGGGGGAATACCTGGAAGCCGGGCAACTGATCGCCGAAATCATTGACCCGATCAACGATCGCGTCACCCCCGTTCATTGCACCGCCGCCGGGTTGATGTACGCCCGTTCGCTGCGGCGCATGGCCACTGCAGGCATGGTGATCGCGCACGTCGCGGGCGCCGAAGCCTATCGCAGCGGCTACCTACTTTCGCCTTGAGGATGCATGCCCCATGTACAAACTGACGATCGAAGGCCTGCATAAAAGCTATGGCGATCACGAAGTCCTCAAAGGTGTTTCGCTCAAGGCCAACACCGGCGACGTCATCAGCCTGATCGGCGCCAGCGGCTCGGGTAAAAGTACGTTCCTGCGTTGCATCAACTTTCTCGAACAGCCCAACGACGGCGCCATGAGCCTGGACGGCCAGAACATCCGCATGATCAAGGATCGTCACGGCATGCACGTGGCCGATGCCGATGAACTGCAACGGATCCGTACCCGCCTGGCCATGGTGTTCCAGCATTTCAACCTGTGGAGCCATATGACGGTGCTGGAAAACATCACCATGGCCCCGCGCCGGGTGCTGGGTTGCAGCAAAGAAGAGGCCGAAGACCGCGCCCGACGTTACCTGGACAAGGTCGGCCTGGCGCCGCGCGTCGCCGATCAGTACCCCGCCTTCCTGTCCGGAGGCCAGCAGCAGCGGGTCGCCATTGCCCGGGCGCTGGCCATGGAACCGGAGGTCATGCTGTTTGATGAACCGACGTCGGCGCTCGACCCGGAACTGGTGGGTGAAGTATTGCGCGTGATCCAGGGCCTGGCCGAAGAAGGCCGGACCATGATCATGGTGACGCACGAAATGAGCTTCGCCCGCAAAGTCTCCAGCCAGGTACTGTTCCTGCACAAAGGGCTGGTGGAAGAAGAAGGCGCGCCGGAAGACGTGCTGGGCAATCCGAAGAGTGAGCGGCTCAAGCAATTCCTCAGCGGCAACCTTAAGTAACGCCGAGCCTCAACCCCACAACAAAAAATGGCCAGTCAGCTGACGTCTTTACGAACATCAACTGCACTGGCCATTTTTTTTGGCGGCAGATCAGGCGACAGGCGCCGGAGGTGGCTCATCCGGCAGGGTGGGTTCGCCAGGTTCCGTCGGTTGTTCGTTCGGGGTATCGGGGTCTGGTTGACCGGGGATGCCCCCCGCCATGCTGACGGGTGGATGTGCCAACAAGGACCAGGCCAAAACGCCAATCTGATTGGGCTCAAGCCTTGCCAGCTCGGCACTTATTCGCGGATCGATCTTCATAAAGCACTCCTGAGCAATGGCCCCGTCCGCTGTGCGCGAACCGGGCAGTACACCCCATAGAGTGTCTACCCGCTCAGGAATTCCCGCTGACTGGCCAGATGAACGGATCAGGTGCGCGGCAGGGTAACGCCGAGCTGGCCCTGGTACTTGCCGCCACGGTCCTTGTAGGAGACTTCGCACTCTTCGTCGGATTCGAAGAACAGCATCTGTGCGACGCCTTCATTGGCGTAGATCTTCGCCGGCAGTGTCGTGGTGTTGGAGAACTCCAGCGTCACGTGCCCTTCCCACTCAGGCTCAAGCGGCGTCACGTTGACGATAATGCCGCAACGCGCGTAGGTGCTTTTACCCAGGCAGATGGTCAGCACGTTGCGCGGAATACGGAAGAATTCCACGGTGCGCGCCAATGCGAAGGAGTTTGGCGGAATGATGCAAACATCGCTTTTGACGTCGACGAAGCTCTTCTCGTCGAAATTCTTCGGATCAACGGTCGCCGAGTTAATGTTGGTGAACACCTTGAACTCATCGGCGCAGCGCACATCGTAGCCGTAGCTCGAAACGCCGTAGGAAATCACACGCTCGGCGCCTTCGCCACGCATCTGGCGCTCAACGAAGGGGTCGATCATGCCGTGCTCTTGCGCCATGCGGCGAATCCACTTGTCCGATTTGATGCTCATGGCGTGTGTCCTGAATAGCGAGGTGGAAAAATTCTGTCCGGCATCTTACCGGGCGCGCGCCCCGGGTTCAAAGTCCGGGGCATAATTCTCCCCGCTCCCCCGTGAATTCAGGACCTTTCGCCCAATCCAAAGGACCGTCAGTCCTGAAAAGAGAGAAACCTTCGCAAGAAGCATTGGCACGTCCCGGAAAAAGGGTTAAGGTGGCGCCACTGTGCTGCTTGTGTCACTGAGAATCTCTACACGATATGTTGAATTTCGATCCAACCATCTACAAGAATTTTTCCTGCTCTTTGCACTCAGTCTCGGCCAGGGTTCTTCCTGAGTCGCAGTTATCTTTGTTCAAGGAGTTACACCATGTCTAATCGCCAAACCGGTACCGTTAAGTGGTTCAACGATGAAAAAGGCTTCGGCTTCATCACTCCACAATCCGGTGACGACCTGTTCGTTCACTTCAAAGCTATCCAATCCGACGGCTTCAAAAGCCTGAAAGAAGGCCAACAGGTTTCTTTCATCGCTACCCGCGGTCAGAAAGGCATGCAAGCTGAAGAAGTTCAAGTTATCTAACTTGTACTTGCTTTAGTAAAAAGCCCCGCCCTTAAAAGCGGGGCTTTTTTGTGCCTGACGGTTTTTCAGGCAAAAAAAATCGCAGCCCCACGACTGCGATTTTTGCGTCTTACCAGGCCACACCGAACCCTGCGGTGTAGCGCGTCTTGCTCAGGTCACTGTCATCGGTACCGCTGATGATGTCTCGCTCCGCCTTGAGATTGAGCGAAGCCCAGTCTGTCACCTTGTATCGCAATCCCATTTCAGCATCCAGCGCGTAATCCGCCACACCCGACAACGGCTTGGCCACCTCACCGTGGGTAAAGAACTCCACCGTCTTGCCGACCAGGTAACGGTTGTAATCCCACTTCATCGCCAGGGCATAGAAGTTATCCTTGTTGCCGTCCGAGAACTCATAGTCCGTGCGGTTGACCAGCGACCCCAAGGAGAATGCACCCAGCTCGTCGTCCCAGAACTGGTAACCAGGGCCTGTACCGACAGTGCGTTGACGGGAAAGGTCTTCGACTTTGTCGCGCTTGTACACCAGTCGCCCCTCCCAGAACCATTTCTCGGTCAGGAAGCGGTCGAGCGAGTATTCAGCACGCCAGTTGTCCGCGGTCACATCTCCATCCTGGAATTCGCGGTTGTATTCACCTTCCGCGATATGCCGCCAGCGGCCATGACGCGCCGTGGTCCTGAAGTCGACGTCATAATCGTTGGTGTCGTTCTCAGCCCTCTGGTAGTCCAGCGCCAAGTCGACGTTACCCTTCCACACCAAATCCTCGACCACCGGCTTGGGCTTGAGAATTTGCTGGATACTGGCCAATTCCACCGTCTTCGGCGCGTCGCCATTGGCCAGCGTGACCTTACCGTCCTCTGCCGCACGCAACGACTTGGCCTTCTCGCCGGTATAGGCATTCTGTTTGACCAGCAATTCCTGATCACTCTCCAGGGTTTTGACCTGTTTCCAGTCGATCGGGATCGCACCGGCGTATTCGGTCTGGATCACCAGCTTGCCACCATCGAACAGCGTGATCTTGCCGCTCAACTTGTCACCGTTTTTCAACCAGACAGTATCGGCGAGCACCGGCATGGAAGCGCTCAGGACAGCGAGACAGAGCAGTGTTCTGGACAACATAAGTAAATACACGCTCAAGATTGCGAAAAAAAATCGTCATTATCCTTACTGACAAGGCCCAGACAAGGACTGACTCGACTAATTCTATTGAGTTCATTTCTCAATTCCTGATCCCGGATTTACTCTACAAACGGTAACGCGAACCTCCTCAGGAACCCCGGACATGCTCAACCCCACCTCTGAAACGGAAAGCCAGGCGCAAATCCGACGCACGGCGCTCTACCTGACCCTGGCCCAAGTGCCTGAAGGCAAAGTGGTGAGCTATGGTCAACTGGCAGAGCTGGCCGGACTCGGTCGCGCCGCCCGCTGGGTCGGACGCACGTTGAGCCAATTGCCGGGTGACACCAAACTGCCCTGGCATCGGGTGCTCGGTGCCGGTGGTCGGATCAGCCTGCCTGTGGGCAGCCCTTCGGGGGATGAACAGCGCGCGCGTTTACGCGCCGAAGGCATCAGCATCCTGAACAATCGTGTTGATATTCAGCGCCATGGCTGGCGTCCGGTAGAGCACAGCGGTTAGAGTGCGCGCTTTGTTTCCGTAATTCTTGAGGCAGACTCCAGCCCATGCCCCGTAAAACCTGGCGCGCCGCGCTCGCCGCCTATGCCAGCCCTTCGACGCTCGTGTTGTTGCTGCTTGGTTTCGCCGCCGGCCTGCCCTACATGCTGGTGTTTTCGACGCTTTCCGTCTGGCTTCGCGAGGCCGGAGTTGCCCGCGAAACCATCGGCTATGCAAGCCTGATAGGCCTGGCCTACGCCTTTAAATGGGTCTGGTCCCCGCTGCTCGACCAATGGCGCCTGCCATTTCTCGGCAAACTGGGTCGACGACGCTCGTGGCTGGTGTTGTCCCAGGCGCTGGTGATCCTTGGCCTGATCGGCATGGGCTTCTGTGACCCACAAAAGCATTTGTCCTGGTTGATCGCTATCGCAGTGGTCGTTGCCTTCGCCTCGGCGACACAAGACATTGCTGTAGATGCCTATCGCCTGGAAATTGCCGAAGACAGCCGTCAGGCAGCGCTTGCCGCCAGTTATATGTCAGGCTATCGGATCGCCGCGTTGCTAGCGACCGCCGGTGCACTGTTCTTCGCCGAGGGCTTCGGTTCCACCGGTTTCAATTATCAGCATTCAGCCTGGGCCGGCACCTACTTGCTGTTCGGCGCCCTGATGGTTCCGGCATTGATCACCTCGCTGTTCATGCGCGAACCACCTGTGCCGCTGCGCACTCAGCTTCAGGCCGGGCGCTACAAATTCGTGCATCAACTGGCATCGGTGTTTGTACTGATCGTGTTGCTGGTGTCCGTTCCCGCGATGTTCACTCAGTTCTATTACACCGACTTCGCCAGCGTGCTGTTCGAAGGCGTGAGTCTGCTCGACCTGCTGCTCGATGACCGTGCATTCCTGCGGGCAATCCTCTACACCACGCTAACGCTGCTTTGCCTGTCGTCCATGGGCCGCCGCGGCCTGGCGCCCGTACTGACCCCCATCAACGACTTCATTTCGCGTTACCGCTGGCAAGCCCTCCTGCTATTGGGGCTGATCGCCACGTACCGGATGTCCGATACGGTCATGGGTGTGATGGCCAACGTGTTTTACATCGACATGGGGTTCACCAAGGACCAGATTGCCAGCGTCAGTAAAATCTTTGGCTTGATCATGACGCTGGTCGGTGCCGGCATGGGCGGCCTGCTGATCGTACGTTTCGGCATTTTGCCGATCCTGTTCATCGGCGGCGTTGCGTCCGCGGCGACAAACATCCTGTTCCTGATGCTCGCCGACATGGGCGCCAACCTGAACATGCTGATCCTCACCATTTCCCTGGACAACTTCAGTTCCGGCCTGGCGACTTCCGCGTTCGTCGCTTACCTGTCGAGCCTGACCAACCTCAAGTTTTCCGCCACACAATACGCCCTGCTCAGCTCGATCATGCTGCTGTTGCCACGCCTGATCGGCGGTTACTCAGGGGTCATGGTCGAGAAGTTCGGCTATCACAATTTCTTCTTGATTACCGCCTTGCTCGGCGTTCCGACCCTGCTGTTGATTGCCTTGCACTGGTTCCAGGAGAGCCGTCGTGCAGGTCCGACACCAACGCCGGAGCCGGTTCCGAGCCAGATCGTGGAAGAATCGTAGGAAGCGTCGCAAGGGGCGGTGTGATTCCCGCCCTCCTGCCACCCCACCGACCGCACGCCTGTACGCCAGCGGATCTCGCCCGTACAATGCTCCGTCATTTCTCGTCATCAGCAACCGACAACGGCCAACCATGCGCACCAGTCAATTTTTGCTCGCCACACAGAAAGAAACGCCTTCCGACGCGGTCGTGATCAGCCATCAGCTGATGCTGCGCGCCGGCATGATCCGCAAACTCGCCTCGGGCCTGTACACCTGGCTGCCGATGGGCTTGCGAGTGATGCGCAAGGTCGAAGCCGTCGTTCGTGAAGAAATGAACGCTGCGGGCTCTCTCGAAGTGTTGATGCCGAGCACACAACCGGCTGAGCTGTGGCAGGAATCCGGTCGCTGGGAAGAGTACGGCCCTGAATTGCTGCGCTTCAAGGATCGCCACGGTCGTGATTTCTGCGCGGGCCCGACCCACGAAGAAGTCATCACCGACCTGATGCGCAACGAATTGAGCAGCTACAAACAGCTACCGATCAACCTGTATCAGATCCAGACCAAATTCCGTGATGAAATCCGTCCACGCTTCGGTTTGATGCGCGGTCGTGAGTTCATCATGAAGGACGCCTATTCGTTCCACGCTGACCAGGCTTCGCTGCAAGTCACCTACGACCGCATGCACCAGGCGTACTGCAATGTGTTCACCCGTCTGGGTCTGAGATTCCGCCCTGTAGAAGCCGACAACGGCTCCATCGGCGGCGCCGGCTCCCATGAGTTCCACGTACTGGCCGAATCAGGCGAGGACGACATCGTCTTCAGCAACGGTTCCGACTACGCAGCGAACATCGAGAAAGCCGAAGCGGTGCCACGGGAAACTTCCCGTCCAGCCCCCGCCGAAGAGCTGCGTCTGGTCGACACGCCAGACACCAAGACCATCGCCGCGCTGGTGGAAAAATTCAATCTGCCGATTGAAAAAACCATCAAGACCCTGATTGTGCGCGCCGAAGAAGAAGGCAAGCTGATCGCCCTGGTCATTCGCGGTGACCACGAGCTCAACGAGATCAAGGCTGCCCAGCAACCTGGCGTTGCCAGCCCGCTGGTCATGGCCACCGACGCAGAACTGCGCGACGCCATTGGCGCTGGCGCCGGCTCCCTCGGCCCGCTGAACCTGCCACTGCCGATCATCATCGACCGTTCGGTTGAGCTGATGAGCGACTTCGGCATCGGCGCGAACATCGACGACAAGCACTACTTCGGCGTGAACTGGGAGCGCGATCTGCCAGTTCCGACCGTTGCCGACCTGCGCAACGTAGTAGCTGGCGACCCAAGCCCGGATGGCAAGGGCACGCTGGAAATCAAGCGTGGCATCGAAGTCGGGCACATCTTCCAGCTGGGCAACAAGTACAGCAAGGCGATGAAGTGCGAAGTGCTGGGCGAGAACGGCAAGCCGGTCACCCTGGAAATGGGCTGCTACGGCATCGGCGTTTCCCGCGTGGTGGCTGCCGCCATCGAGCAGAACAACGACGCCAACGGCATCATCTGGAGCGACACGCTTGCGCCCTTCCAGGTTGCCCTGGTGCCATTGCGCTACGAAACCGAACAGGTTCGTGAAGCCACCGACAAGCTCTATGCAGAACTGACTGCAGCCGGTTTCGAAGTACTGCTGGACGACCGCGACAAGAAAACCAGCCCGGGCATCAAGTTCGCGGACATGGAGCTGATCGGCATCCCTCACCGGATCGTGGTCAGTGACCGCGGCCTTGCCGAAGGCAATCTGGAATACAAGAGCCGCACCGAACCTGAAGCGCAAGCGCTGCCGGTCGATGACGTGTTGTCTTTCCTCCAGGCCCGTATCCGCCGCTGACACCAGATAGAGAAGTCATGTTCAAGCGAAACACCTTAGGCCTCGGTGGTGCCGCCCTGTGCGGTACCCTGCTGGTCAGCGGCTGCGCCAATCACATGTCGCAACGTAGCGAGAACGAGGAGCGTGTCGAGCGCAAATTGCTCGATCACAGCCTGCAGATCGATGTCGGCGAGCCGAAGGTGCTGGATCTGCCGCAACGTCGGGTGAAAATTCACGAGCAGAAGACGTTCGAAGTCACCGAGTTCGAAGTCACGCGCCACTATGATCGCTACACGCCTTATCAACCCTGGCGGGAGGTGTATGAGATCCCGCTGGGCGCGGTGGCCGTCGTAGCCGGTGTCGGGGCGAATGTCGTCAATGTGTTCGCCCTCGGTAACTTGCCGGACAGCATGACCAAGGATTGGCTGAGCTATGGTTTCGCCGGGCTCAACCCGTTCATGAACGTGCAATCGCACGGTCGTGCACAGCAAAACCTGGCCGGCATCGACGAAGTCCAGCGCGATAAGCGCACCGAATACTCGAGCCTGCCATGGAGCGAGCGCCCGGTGCAGGTCAAGGCCGGCAAGGAAACGTTCGAACTGAGCACCGACAAAAACGGCGTTTTGCGCCTGAATCTGCTGGACAGCCCGTTCGCCGAGCATGACATCAACCATCTGACCCGATTGTTGATCAGTGTCGAAGATGGCCAGGGTGATGTGCGCACCAATTCATCCTTGGCGGTCAGCAGTTCATTGCGCGGCAAATTGCTTGAGGCCCACGAGCTGATTTACGAGGACCTCGAAGACGACGAAGTGAGCCAGTGGGTACACCGGGTCAAGCGTCTGTCGGACCTGGGCCTGGAAGAAGAAGCCAGCGAACTGGAACAAAGCCTGATCGAGCTGACCCGCAACGATCCTGAGTTGCAGGCCGAGTTCCTCAAGTCGTTGAACCGCAATGCAGGGCGCCTGGTTGCGAATCCGGGACTGAACTAAAAGCAGAAGCATCGCGGGCTTGCCCGCGATGAGCCCCTTGAGTTCACGGCAGAACTACCGCTCAAACAACTCCATCTGCTCAAACCCACCGCGCAAATCCTCCAGCCTGACCCCAACCCCCAACAACCGCACCGGTTTCCCGCCGCGATTGAACGCCTGGGTCAGCAACAACTGATAACTACCCAAGTCCCGCCCTGCCCCGGCCTGTTCCAGCGTGGTCTGGGTAAAGTCATGGAATTTCACTTTGACGAATGGCTTGCCCGGCCGATAACTGCTGTCGATCCGCGCCATACGTCCCGCCAGGGTTTCCAGCAACTCGGGCAATTTATCCAGGCAGCTCACCAAATCCGGCAGATCCACGTCATAGGTATTTTCGACACTGATCGACTGCCGACGACTGTCGTTATGGACCAAACGCTCATCGATCCCACGGGCCAGGCTCCAAAGTCGTTCACCAAAACTGCCGAATTCGCGCACAAGCGCCAATTTGTCCCACTCGCGCAACTGCGAGCAATCGACGATGCCCAGCCGGCCCAATTTATCAGCAGTGACCTTACCCACACCGTGCAGCTTGCTCACTGGCAAACCGCTGACAAAGTCTTCCACTTGATCTGGCGTAATGACGAACAAGCCGTTGGGCTTTTTCCAGTCACTGGCGATCTTGGCCAGAAATTTGTTCGGCGCCACGCCCGCCGACACGGTGATATGCAATTGATTGGACACCCTGCGACGGATGTCCTGAGCGATACGCGTGGCGCTGCCCCCAAAATGCGCACTGTCCGATACGTCAAGGTAAGCCTCATCGAGGGACAGCGGCTCGATCATGTCGGTGTAATCGCGAAAGATCGTGTGAATTTCCTTCGACGCCTCTCTATAAGCGTCCATGCGTGGCTTGACGATGGTCAGGTCCGGACACAGCTTTAACGCATGCCCGGACGACATGGCCGAACGTACGCCATAGGCCCGCGCTTCATAGTTACAGGTCGCGATGACTCCCCGCCGATCCGCCGAACCACCCACTGCCAACGGTTTACCGGCCAGGCGCGGGTCGTCACGCATCTCGATGGCGGCATAGAAGCAGTCACAATCGACGTGGATGATTTTTCGCTGAGTCATATAAAAGCGGCGTTCATGACGAAGAAATGGGACGTTGGCCAGTCGGATAAGCAGTATCTCACTGACACCTGTATATAGCACCAGTAGTCTGAATGTTCTTTTCCATGCGTAGGAAAGTGCGCTTTGCATTTATTTTATCAATCGAACGCAACCCGCCAATAGAGCTGAAAGCCTTGCCACGCCTGCCTTACAGACGATCGCCCAACCCCATTTTCAAGCTAAGCGGTTGAACAGGAAGAGGTTTTTCCGGAATTGCAGGTTGACACCCCGGCGATCCTCTGTAGAATGCCGACACACAGACGCGGGATGGAGCAGTCTGGTAGCTCGTCGGGCTCATAACCCGAAGGTCGTCGGTTCAAATCCGGCTCCCGCAACCAAACATCAAAAAAGGCTACTCGAAAGAGTGGCCTTTTTTGTGCCTGCTCGTTTTGTACTCCTAGCGGTAGTCAGGGCGAATGTAGGGACATTTAGGCTGATGCTGCCCAAAATGAGAAATCGTTCTGATTCCGAAACTTAGCTCTCCCCTGCGACCGTTCGCCGCTCTTCTATACTTATTTAACCCTTCTTGGGATTAACGGTTGACACCTCGCCGTTCGCCTGTAGAATGCCGCCACACAGACGCGGGATGGAGCAGTCTGGTAGCTCGTCGGGCTCATAACCCGAAGGTCGTCGGTTCAAATCCGGCTCCCGCAACCAAACATCAAAAAAGGCTACTCGAAAGAGTGGCCTTTTTTGTATCCGCCGAAAAAGTCCTTTCGCAACAATGATCTGTCACAGTGTCGTGAAGCGTCGGGGATCATCAAACTGCCCAGTTCAGACTATGCTGGAACGCAGGCAGCCCCTCTACGACGCATGATGCGCCATCGCCGGAACCCGGTGAGAGGCGTTAATATTCGTGATTATTTTTTTCTACAGGGATTGGTAACTTGGCTCGATACCTCCATCCTGTCGCGCACAATCCAAGAGGTGATTGATGCGCGCCAACTCGTCTGATCCACAGGACACCGTCACAGCGACACAACCGATCAAGGCCGGGCGTTTGCACCTGCTTGATCTGGTCAGCAAGTATCGTCAGCCCATTGGCCTGGCGGTTACTCTGCTGCTGTTCGCGATCGCGCTGATTGCCTGCCGCCACCTGTTGAGCGAACTTGATCTGTACGCTTTGCACGACTCGATCCTGGAAGTACCGAAACCGGCGCTGCTGGGCGCATTGGGTGCGACCGTCGTTGGTTTCATCATATTGCTGGGTTACGAGTGGTCGGCCAGCCGCTATGCGGGGGTGACGCTGGCGCCGCGAATCCTGGCACTCGGCGGTTTCACTGCATTCGCCATCGGTAACGCCATTGGCCTGTCGATGCTTTCGGGGGGCTCGGTTCGTTACCGCTTATATGCACGTCATGGCCTGGGGGCTTCTGAAGTCGCCCACATGACACTGTTTGCCAGCCTGTCGCTCGGGTGCGCCCTGCCGCCACTGGCCGCGCTGGCAACCCTCAGCGACCTGCCTGCCGCCTCTGCAGCCCTGGGTCTATCCGAAACATTGCTCGGCGCGATCGCTGCGGCGGTTCTGCTGCTCTTCAGCGTGCTGGCCATCGGCATCTACCGCCGTCGCCTGCCGGATCAACCTTCGTCGGACAACCTGTTGGTCAAAGTCGGCCGCCGCACCTTGCGCCTGCCCGGGCGCCGCCTGACTTTCCTGCAACTGATCATTACCGCCCTGGACGTGGCTGCCGCCGCGACCGTGCTTTATCTGTTGCTGCCAGAGGCACCGCCCTTCGGCGCCTTCCTGCTGGTGTACTTGCTGGCATTGGCCGCAGGCGTGCTCAGCCACGTGCCGGGCGGCGTCGGTGTATTCGAAGCGATCCTGCTGGCCGCGTTCGCCGACACCCTCGGCGCCGCACCACTGGCGGCCGCCCTGCTGTTGTATCGGCTGATTTATGTGATTTTGCCCTTGCTGGTGGCCTGCGTATTCTTGCTTATCAACGAAGGCCAGCGCCTGTTTCAGACGCGCCAGTCCCTGCGCGCGGCGTCCGGCCTAGCGGCACCGATTCTGGCGGTACTGGTGTTTCTTTCCGGTGTGGTGTTGCTGTTTTCCGGCGTGACCCCGGAAATCGACACCCGCCTGGAACACATCGGCTTTCTGATCCCGCATCGCCTGGTCGATGCCTCGCACTTCGGTGCCAGCCTGATCGGCGTGCTGTGCCTGCTGCTGGCTCAAGGGCTGCGTCGGCGCCTGTCTGCAGCCTGGATGCTGACCACCATTTTGCTGCTGGTCGGCGCCCTGCTCTCCCTGCTCAAGGGGTTTGACTGGGAAGAAGCCTGCCTGATGACCCTCATTGCCAGCCTGCTGGGGGTATTCCGCCGCTCGTTCTATCGCCCGAGCCGCCTCACCGAACTGCCGTTTTCGCCGCTGTATCTGGTGTCTAGCCTGTGCGTTCTGGGTGCCTCGATCTGGTTGCTGCTGTTTGCGTATCAAGACGTTCCGTACAGCCATCAACTCTGGTGGCAGTTCACCCTTGATGCCGATGCGCCGCGTGGCTTGCGCTCGTTGCTGGGCGCCGCAGTGTTGCTGGTGGTGGTATCGCTGACATGGTTGCTGCGCACCGCCCGCCCGGTCATCCATTTGCCGGCGCCCGATGAACTGGAGCGCGCGCACAAGATCCTCATGGCGTCCGCCCAGCCGGATGGGGGCCTGGCCTTGACCGGTGACAAGGCGCTGCTGTTCCACCCTAACGACGAGGCGTTTCTGATGTACGCACGCCGTGGGCGCAGCCTGGTGGCGTTGTACGACCCAATCGGCCCGACGCAACAACGGGCGGAAATGATCTGGCAGTTCCGCGACCTCTGCGACGTCCATCACGCCCGTCCTGTGTTCTATCAAGTGCGTGCCGAGAACCTGCCGTACTACATGGACATCGGCTTGACTGCGATCAAGCTCGGCGAAGAAGCCCGGGTCGATCTGCATCGCTTTGATCTCGAAGCCAAGGGCAAAGAGATGAAAGACCTGCGCTACACCTGGAACCGTGGCACTCGTGATGGTCTGTCACTGGAAATCCATGAGCCGGGCCAGGCGCCGATGGATGAGCTCAAGGTGATTTCCGATGCCTGGCTGACCGGCAAGAATGTCCGCGAGAAAGGCTTCTCCCTGGGCCGCTTCAGTGATGATTACCTCAAGCACTTCCGCATTGCGGTGATCCGTTTTGAAGGTCGCCCGGTCGCGTTCGCCAACCTGCTCGAAACATACGGCCATGACCTGGCCAGTCTCGACCTGATGCGCGCGCACCCGGACGCCCCCAAGCTGACCATGGAGTTCATGATGGTCGGCCTGATACAACATTATAAAAATCATGGATACGCGCGTTTCAGCCTGGGCATGGTGCCGTTGTCGGGGTTGCAACCCCGTCGTGGCGCCCCCCTGACCCAGCGTCTGGGCTCGATGGTATTCCGCCGTGGTGAGCAGCTCTACAACTTCCAAGGCTTGCGCCGCTTCAAAGACAAGTTCCAGCCTGACTGGGAACCCCGTTATATGGCCGTGCCCGCCGGACTCGATCCGCTGGTTGCCCTGGCCGATACTGCTGCCCTGATTGCGGGCGGCTTGACTGGATTGGTGAAACGCTGATGATTCAACGCTCCTTGCGGTACGTACTGGCCACACTGGTAGTGCTGGCCCTGATTGTCGGTGGCGGCTACTGGTACCTGAAACGCCCGGCACCGGCACCGACGCTCGAACAGCTGACGCCCGCCAATGGCGCGGTGATGACCCGCGTGATTCCCGGCACCACGCCGAAGGCTCAGGTGCTGGTAGCGGTCAATGAAGACCAGAAGCTCAGCGACCAACAACTGATGACCCTGAGCCGTTCCGGTTCGGCGCAGATTGTTCAAGTGATCCTGCCTAAAGACTGCCTGCTGCAAAGCCGCGCCCTGCAATCGGGCCTGCGCGAACTCAAAGGCCCGGCAACCCTGGTCAGCGGCATCGGCCCTGGCGCCGTGCTGGCCTGGCGCTGGTTGTCCGAGCAGAAGAATGACCTGGCCCAGGCCGTTTCCGTCGACCTGGCGCTGGAAAAACCAGGCTGCACGCACCTGCTGCCAAAAAGTGCTGCCCATGGCCACTGGCTGGTGGCGTGGAACGATAACCCGGACGACACCAGTGCCGGCTTCGTGCGCGACCAACCCAACGCCGAAACCAGCATCAGCGACTACGACATCAACCTGCCGCAAGTGCTGAACAACGAACTGCGCAAAATCCTCGTGGGTGGCGACAAAGCCGCCGGCGGCCTGCAAATTCCAGTGGTCGAAGTGCCAGCCGGTCAAGCCAAGGACACCGTCACCCTGTTCCTCTCCGGTGACGGCGGTTGGCGCGACCTGGACCGTGATGTCGCGGGCGAAATGGCCAAGATCGGTTACCCGGTGGTCGGCATCGATACCCTGCGCTACTACTGGCAACACAAGAGCCCGGAGCAAAGCGCCCTGGACCTCGCCGAACTGATGCAGCACTACCGGCAGAAATGGGGCACCAAACGCTTCATCCTGACCGGTTATTCGTTCGGCGCTGATGTGCTGCCGGCAATCTACAACCGCCTGGCCGAATCGGAACAGCAACGCGTCGACGCCATCATCCTCTTGGCCTTCGCCCGCACCGGCAGCTTCGAAATCGAAGTCGAAGGCTGGCTCGGCAACGCCGGCAAAGAAGCCGCCACCGGCCCGGAAATGGCCAAGCTGCCACCGGAAAAAGTGGTGTGCATCTACGGTGAAGAAGAAGTCGACGAAAGCGGCTGCACCGACAAGAGCGCCGTGGGTGAAGCGATCAAACTGCCTGGCGGCCACCACTTCGACGAGAACTACCCGGCGCTGGCCCAGCGCCTGGTGGACATCATCGTCAAGCGTCAGGCCAAGGAAGAGGCGGCGACGCAGGAGTGATCTGAGCGTCGCCACGAAAAAGCCCCCGCAGCTGTTTGGTTGCGGGGGCTTTTTTACATGTACTGTCTCGTCCTAAAAAGCTTTCTGCTTAGGTGCAGGCTGGCCATCTTGCACAAAAGCAAAATGTCTTGACTCTTCATCAAGCTAGAAAGTCCAAGTGTCCACATTCCATAAAACGTGGACACTTTTTTCATTGGAAAAATCGAGCCGTCAACACCGTTCGATAGATCCTGACCTCGCGACCGGCCCGGGCAAAGACCAATCTGATGACGAACTGCCTGAAAGCAAGTAACACTGCCGCCCCCTGTGTACAAGCGAGCTTGCTCGCGATGACGGACGAGCAGTCACCATTGATGTCGACTGACAGACCGCTATCGCGAGCAAGTTCGCTCCCACAGGGGTGGTCAGTAAATTCAAAATCATCGGGCACAAAAAAGCCCCCGCTACCTTCACGGCAACGGGGGCTTCCTACTTATAAGCGACGCTCTGCGGCGTCATAAACCTCTTCGTCACGCCGGGCCCCGACTGCGACGATCAATACCTGAATGGCCTTGCCCTCGACTCGATATACGATCCGCGTGTCGCCTGTCCGGATCCGTCTGCAGCCTGCAAGACTGGCTCTTAGGGGCTTGCCGCTCTTGTCCGGCTCACCATTGATAATCCGCTCTTCGATTACATCAAGAATGCGGTTCGCCGCCACAGCTCCCAGCAGATCCAGATCCTTCTGAACCTCCGGATGATAGATAACGCCCCAAACCATCCATAGCTCCTTTAGTCTTTCTTGGCGTACCGCGCCCGCATATCGTCGTGGCTTACAGCCTTGGCCTGATCAAAACCGATCAGTCGCTCTCGAGCCGCGACTTCAATCCGAAGGTCCTCAAGCTCGTCGAGCATTTCCTGATACGCATCGACATTGATAATGACCGCTGCGGGTTGGTTGTCTTTGAAAATGACCAGTCGTTCGGTGGCTCGGCTGGAAATCTCCTTTAGCCTCGCACTGAACCCCCGGACCATCGCAGTCACCGAAATCGCTTGGTCAGCACGCTCCAGTAATGCCGTCATACTCACCTCTCTACACAATCATGCAAATTTGAACACACAGTTCTACGCAGAGTATTGCGTTGAATTAGACATACAGCAAGCTGCAAAAAACGCGAATTTCTCATCCGGTGTTTTTCATCCTGAGAAAAAGTGAGCCTAAGGACGTGTAAACACTTTGCCGTGTTTAGTTTCGTTTACTTCTGGTGTCGCAATATCGGATGACGCCCGCAGACCTTGTAGGCAAACTCCGAATCGTACGTTTGGGCACTTTGATGCCTTGTTGCGCTTTTCTTCGACGGGGTAGTCTCCGGACGTCGCTGACCATTCAGCGATCGGGATTGGAAACCCGACGAGCGAATAGCAACAACGTGCCCAACATGACCGCAGACCTTCACGGCTGCAATCTTGTGTCATGGTGGCTGTGCGTGGGACGTCTTCGGACGTGCCGGTTTCCTAGGCTCCCGGTTTTCCAACCTGCGCACAGCTGCCACCCATTCGCTTGGAAACGAACGTGGCAGCTCCTCAAGCTTAGGGAATAGACATGACTAAAATTGATGCTTCCGCGATTTCAGAATTAAAAACCATCGGCTTCACCCCCCTCATTTACTGCTCCGATCAAGCGCTATTCAACGTCCGCGCCGGCGTCCCCATCGTCGAAGCATTGGCCCAAGCCTCCGACCTCCTCTTCCTCGGCAAATCATTCGCCGAGGATGCCGCCTACGCAAAAGACACCGACCGCCACGCCTGGGCCGCGCATTACCTGACGGCGATGGGTAAGGCCGTAATTGATGATGTGTTGAAAGTCCTGACGCCACGACCAGCCCGGACAAAGACCGAATCCGAAGAAGAACTGCCCCAGGCACGTAACACCGCAAATCAAATGTGGGAGCGGGCTTGCTCGCGAAGGCGGTGTATCAGTCAATACATACAGTGACTGACACACCGCCTTCGCGAGCAAGCCCGCTCCCACATTGAGTTTCCGTCGTCTTCAAGTTATGTGTTCGGACACAAAAAACCCCCGCCACCTTCACGGCAACGGGGGCTTTTTGTTCGGGCTTACATCTCGACCTGAGTACCCAACTCAATCACCCGGTTCAACGGCAGATTGAAGAAGCGCAAATTGCCATTGGCATTTTTCAACATAAAGGCGAACAACCCTTCCCGCCAGCGCGCCATGCCTTCGAGCTTGGAGGCAATCACCGTCTCGCGGCTGAGGAAATACGTGGTGCGCATCGGGCTGAAGTCCAGGTCGTCGAGGTGACACAGTTTCAGCGCTTGCGGCACGTCCGGTTCGTCGACGAAGCCAAAGTGCAGGATCACCCGGAAGAACCCTTCTCCGTAGGAATCGACTTCGAAGCGTCGGGTCGGCGGTACGCGCGGGATGTCTTCGTAGACCACGGTCAGCAGCACCACTTGCTCGTGCAGCACCTGGTTATGCAGCAGGTTGTGCAACAGCGCGTGTGGCACGGCGTCCGGGCGAGCGGTCAGGAACACGGCGGTGCCTTGCACGCGATGTGGCGGTTGCACGGCGATACTGCTGATGAAAATCGGCAGGGGCAGCCCGCCTTCGTCCATACGCTCCACCAGCAATTGCTTGCCGCGTTTCCAGGTAGTCATCAGCACGAACAGCGCGATACCGGCGATCACCGGGAAGGCCCCGCCCTGAATGATTTTCGGAACGTTGGCGGCAAAGTACACACCGTCCACCAGTATGAAGCCGAGCAACACAGGCACCGCGAGGACCGGAGGCCATTTCCACAACAGCAGTATCACTGCCGACACCAGGATGCTGGTCATCAGCATCGTGCCGGTCACCGCCACGCCGTAGGCCGAGGCCAGGGCACCGGAGGATTCGAAACCCAAGACCAACAGCACCACGCCGACCATCAACGCCCAGTTCACCGCGCCGATGTAGATCTGGCCTTGTTCGGCGCTGGAGGTGTGGCGAATGTGCATGCGCGGAATGTAGCCGAGCTGGATCGCCTGGCGGGTCAGGGAGAACGCCCCGGAAATGACCGCTTGGGACGCAATGACCGTGGCCAGAGTCGACAAGCCCACCAACGGGATCAACGCCCAACTCGGTGCCAACAGATAGAACGGGTTACGCGCGGCTTCCGGATCACCCAGCAACAGCGCGCCTTGGCCGAAGTAGTTCAGCACCAGCGCCGGTAGCACGAGGATGAACCAGGCACGGGCAATCGGCTTGCGACCGAAGTGGCCCATGTCGGCGTAAAGGGCTTCGGCACCCGTCAGTGCCAGCACGACCGCGCCGAGGATCGCCACGCCCATGCCCGGATGCTGGGTGAAGAAACGCACGCCCCAGACCGGGTTCATCGCTTGCAACACTTCCGGGTGCTGAATGATGCCGTAGACACCCAGCGCGCCCAGGACCACAAACCAGGTGACCATGATCGGCCCGAACAGAATGCCGATGCGCGCAGTACCGTGGCTCTGGATCAGGAACAGTGCGACCAGCACGATCAGCGACAGCGGCACCACCCAATGGTCGATGCCATCAAACGCCAGCCCCAGGCCTTCGATGGCCGAGAGCACGGAAATCGCCGGGGTGATCATGCTGTCGCCGTAGAACAGCGCCGCACCGATCAACCCGCAGACCACCAGCAAGGTGCGCAACTTCGGGTGCCCCGCCGCCGCCCGTCGGGCCAGTGCGGTCAAGGCCATGATCCCGCCTTCGCCCTGGTTGTCGGCACGCAGGACAAACATCATGTACTTGATCGAAACGACCCAGATCAGCGACCAGAAGATCAGCGCCAGAATCCCCAACACGCCGTCATGGTTGACCGGCACGCCATAGCCACCGGAAAACACTTCTTTGAGGGTGTACAGCGGGCTTGTGCCGATATCGCCGTAAACCACTCCGACCGCCGCGACCAGCATGCCGATCGGCTTCGCCGCCGAATGCTCGGCGCCCGCCACCTGACTACTTGCCTGACCCATCCACCACTCCTGATTCCCAGACCCGGCTTCTTTTAAAGAAGCACTATGCTTTGTCGTGCAGCATGCGCTGTTTTACTTCACGTTACAGACGTTTTGTTGACTGTAAAAATTCGGTAAAGCCTAACGGCGCGAAGCATAGCGCAGCACTCGTCGTATTTCCCTGCATAAAGCTGGTCAAGTGAGCGACTCATCGCTAGAATTGCGCACTTTTTGACCAGAGGCGCACCAAGCGCCCGTCTGTCGCCTTGCCGTCTTCGGCTGGAGGCGTCCCAAATACCGAGGTTAGACATGTCCACCACTCCTGCGCCGGCCAATCCAAAGGTTGGCTTCGTATCCCTGGGTTGCCCCAAAGCACTGGTCGACTCCGAGCGCATCCTTACCCAGCTGCGCATGGAAGGCTATGACGTTGTGTCCACCTATCAGGACGCTGACGTCGTGGTGGTCAACACCTGCGGTTTCATCGACTCGGCCAAGGCAGAATCGCTGGAAGTGATCGGCGAAGCCATCAAGGAAAACGGCAAGGTCATCGTGACCGGCTGCATGGGCGTCGAAGAAGGCAACATTCGTAACGTGCACCCGAGCGTGCTGGCCGTGACCGGTCCGCAGCAGTACGAGCAAGTGGTCAACGCCGTGCACGACGTCGTGCCGCCGCGCCAGGACCACAACCCGTTGATCGACCTGGTACCGCCACAAGGGATCAAACTGACCCCGCGCCACTACGCCTACCTGAAGATTTCCGAAGGCTGCAACCACAGCTGCAGCTTCTGCATCATCCCCTCGATGCGCGGCAAACTGGTCAGCCGTCCGGTCGGTGACGTGCTCGACGAAGCCCAGCGCCTGGTCAAGGCCGGCGTCAAAGAGCTGCTGGTGATCTCTCAAGACACCAGCGCCTATGGCGTCGACGTCAAGTACCGCACCGGTTTCTGGAACGGCGCGCCGGTGAAAACCCGCATGACCGAACTCTGCGAAGCCCTGAGCACGCTGGGCGTCTGGGTTCGCCTGCACTACGTTTACCCGTACCCGCACGTCGACGAGCTGATTCCATTGATGGCCGCCGGCAAAATTCTGCCGTACCTGGACATCCCGTTCCAGCACGCCAGCCCGAAAGTGTTGAAGTCGATGAAACGCCCGGCGTTCGAAGACAAGACCTTGGCGCGCATCAAGAACTGGCGCGAGATCTGCCCGGACCTGATCATCCGTTCGACCTTCATCGTCGGCTTCCCTGGCGAAACCGAAGAAGACTTCCAGTACCTGTTGAACTGGCTGACCGAAGCTCAGCTCGACCGCGTCGGCTGCTTCCAGTACTCGCCGGTTGAAGGTGCGCCCGCCAATGACCTGGACCTGGACATCGTTCCGGACGACGTCAAGCAGGACCGTTGGGACCGCTTCATGGCGCACCAACAAGCGATCAGCTCGGCGCGCCTGCAAATGCGCATCGGCCGCGAAATCGAAGTGCTGGTCGACGAAGTCGACGAGCAAGGCGCGGTTGGCCGCTGCTTCTTCGATGCCCCGGAAATCGACGGCAACGTGTTCATCGATAACGGCAGCAACCTCAAGCCAGGCGACAAAGTCTGGTGCAAAGTGACCGACGCTGACGAATACGACTTGTGGGCTGAACAGATCTAAACGCAAAAAATACGCAAAGCCCCGCTCTCTTGACGAGATGCGGGGCTTTTTTACGTCTATCGTTTTGTGGGAGAAAGGACTCGCACCCTCCACGCACATAAGGCATCCGGCCATGCGCCATCATTCGGTCATCCTCACACCGAAACAGAGTGACTACAAAGAACTCACCCGGGTCTGGGAGGCCTCGGTACGCGCCACCCATGACTTTCTGCCAGACAGTTACATCCTGTTGTTGAAAGATCTGGTGCTGACCCGCTACCTCGATGCGGTGATGCTGATTTGCACCAAAGACTCACGCCAGCGCATCACCGGGTTCGCCGGGGTGGCAGCCGGCAAGATCGAAATGCTCTTTATCGATCCGGCGCATCGCGGCCAGGGTCTGGGCAAACAGTTGCTACGCTATGCCATGGAACACCTGAATGCCGATGAACTGGACGTCAACGAACAGAACCCGCAAGCGCTGGGGTTTTACCTCAAACAAGGCTTCGAGGTGATCGGTCGCTCCGAGTTTGACGGCATGAAGCAGCCTTATCCGCTGTTGCATATGCGCCTGCGCCAGGCGCAACAACTGACGCGTAATGGCTGACACAACATAGATCAAATGTGGGAGCTGGCTTGCCTGCGATGCAGGCGACGCGGCAGGTCAGTTAGACCCGGCTGATGCCATCGCAGGCAAGCCAGCTCCCACAAAAAGCCCCAGCACTGAAATGGAGCCGGGATTAACCGGCGCCAGGCAGGTACAATGCCCACCCCTTTTTTGTTACGGCCCTGTCATGACTGACCCGATTCGTCTCTCCAAACGCCTCATCGAACTCGTCGGCTGTTCCCGTCGGGAGGCTGAGCTGTTCATCGAGGGCGGCTGGGTGACCGTGGACGGTGAAGTCATCGACGAGCCGCAGTTCAAGGTCGACACGCAAAAAGTCGAACTCGACCCAGAGGCCAAGGCCACCGCACCGGAACCGGTGACTATCCTGTTGAACGTACCCGTGGGCATGGACGCGGACACCGCCATGGCCACCCTGAGCGCCGAGACCCTGAGCGAAGAGCACCGCTTCAGCAAACGTGCGCTCAAGGGCCACTTCCTGCGCCTGACCGCCAGCACCGACTTGCAGGCCAACGCCAGCGGGCTGCTGGTGTTCACCCAGGACTGGAAGATCCTGCGCAAACTCACCGCCGATGCCAGCAAGATCGAGCAAGAGTATGTGGTCGAGGTTGAAGGCGACATGGTGGCTCACGGCCTCAACCGCCTGAACCACGGTCTGACCTACAAAGGCAAGGAGCTGCCGCCCGTCAAAGCCAGCTGGCAGAACGAAAATCGCCTGCGCTTTGCCATGAAGAACCCGCAACCGGGCGTGATCGCCCTGTTCTGCCAGGCCGTAGGCTTGAAGGTCGTTGCCATCCGCCGCATCCGCATAGGTGGCGTGTCCATCGGCAAAGTGCCGTTGGGGCAATGGCGCTACCTGTCCGGCAAAGAGAAGTTCTAAGACTTCTCGCGCCGCCACACATTTCGGTACCGCTGTTTGAAGCGGTACCCACTGCCGAATATCAGGATTGCACACCATGATTCATAACGACGTACTGCGCAGCGTTCGCTACATGCTGGACATCAGCGACAAGAAAGTCATCGAGATCATCAAACTCGGCGGCATGGACGTGTCCATGGAAGACCTGTTGACTTACCTCGACAAAAAAGAGGAAGACGAGGAAGGCTTCGTGCGTTGCCCGGATGAAGTCATGGCGCACTTCCTTGATGGCCTGGTGATCTTCAAGCGCGGCAAGGACGAAAGCCGTCCACCGCAGCCAATCGAAGTGCCGGTGACCAACAACATCATCCTCAAGAAACTGCGCGTGGCGTTCGAACTGAAAGAAGACGACATGCACGCGATCCTGAAGGCCGCCGAGTTTCCGGTGTCCAAGCCGGAGTTGAGCGCGTTGTTCCGCAAGTTCGGCCACACCAACTACCGCACCTGTGGCGACCAGTTGCTGCGCAACTTCCTCAAGGGCCTGACCCTGCGCGTTCGCCCGCAGTAAGCGCCCATCCCTGTAGGAGCACAGCTTGCTGGCGATGGCGATCTTCAAAACGCCATCGCCAGCAAGCTGTGCTCCTACAGAGGCCGTTGCAGGCCACGCTGTATAGATCCTCATTCCCGGCAAAAATAGTGGCTCCGCTTAACGCGGCTGACGACTAGGGTGTAGTCACCCTTAAGCGCTCAGGATTTGCCATGCACCCGTACTTTTCCCTTCAAGGTCGCACCGCCCTTGTAACCGGCGGCACCCGTGGTATCGGCAAAATGATCGCCAAGGCTTACGTCGAGGCTGGGGCGACGGTGTATGTCTGCGCCCGGGACGCCGAAGCCTGCCAGCAAACGGCGGATGAATTGAGTGTGCTCGGTCGTTGCCACGCGATTGCGGCCAACCTGGCCACCGAAGAAGGCGTGCTTCAGTTGGCCACGCAACTGGGTGAACAGATCACCCATCTGGACATCCTGGTGAACAACGCTGGGACGACCTGGGGCGCACCACTGGAAAGCTACCCCGTCAAAGGCTGGGAAAAGGTCATGCAACTCAACGTGACCTCGGTGTTCAACTGCATTCAGCAGTTCTTGCCACTGTTACGCAAGGCAGGCTCCGCCGCCAATCCGGCACGGATTATCAACATCGGCTCGGTGGCCGCGATTTCTTCCTTTGGTGAACAAGCTTATGCCTACGGCCCGAGTAAAGCGGCCCTACACCAACTGTCGCGGATTCTGGCCCGGGAACTGGTGAGCCAGCACATCAACGTCAACGTGATCGCGCCGGGGCGCTTTCCGAGCAAGATGACGCAGCATATTGGCAGCGATGAACAGGCGCTGGCGCAGGATACCGCGATGATTCCGATGAAGCGTTGGGGCCGGGAGGAAGAGATGGCGGCGCTGGCGATCAGCCTGGCGAGCACGGCGGGGGCGTACATGACGGGGAATATCATTCCGTTGGATGGTGGGTTTAGCCTCTAGATCGGCTGTGCGGCTATCGCGGGCAAGCCACGCTCCCACAGGTTTTATGCCGTACACAAAATGTGTATACGCCCGAGAACCCTGTGGGAGCGTGGCTTGCCCGCGATGGCGGACTGACAGGCACCAACGATCCCGTGGCCGCTCGGGTTATCATGCCCACCCTCACCCCGCCTCGACCCAGACCATGACCTACAGCGTTTCCCCCATCGGCTTCGTGCGCTCCTGCTTCAAGGAGAAGTTCGCTATCCCGCGCCAACCGCAACTGGCCCCAGCCGCTCGCGGTGTTCTGGAGCTTGTCGCGCCGTTTGATCAGGGGGATGCGGTACAGGGCCTGGAACAGGTCAGTCACGTTTGGCTGCTGTTTGTGTTCCATCAGGCGCTGGAAGAAAAGCCACGCCTGAAAGTCCGCCCGCCGCGTCTGGGCGGCAACAAATCCATGGGCGTGTTCGCCACCCGAGCCACGCATCGGCCCAATGGCATTGGTCAATCCGTAGTGAAGCTGGACAAGGTCGAAGCCAATCGCCTGTGGATATCCGGTATCGATCTGTTGGACGGCACGCCGATTCTCGACATCAAACCCTACGTGCCTTACGCCGACATCATCGACAGCGCCTCCAACAGCATCGCCAGCGCCGCGCCGCAATTGATCCCCGTGCAGTGGACGGATGCAGCGCTGCATCAGGCTCACGCGCATGCTCAGCGCCTTGAAGAGCCCCTGGTGGCGCTGATCGAACAGTGCCTGGCCCAAGATCCACGGCCGGCCTACCAGACGCCGACGCCCGAACGGGAATACGGCGCACAGTTCTGGGACCTGGATGTGCGCTGGCATTACCCCGAAGCAGGGGTTATCCGCGTTCTCGAAGTCATCCCTGTACCTGACTTGTAGGAGCAAAGCTTGCTCGCGATGGCGAACTCAAGGACGCCATCGCCGGCAAGCCGTGCTCCTACAGGGATTGCGTCGGGCATAACAAAGCCCCACTGCCTGCAAGGGCAATGGGGCTTTTTAGTGATGCGTTTGCTTACTTCTCGACGAATGCACGCTCGATCAGGTAATCACCCGGCTCGCGCATCCGCGGCGAAACTTTCAGGCCGAAGCTGTTCAACACTTCGCTGGTCTCGTCGAGCATGCTCGGGCTACCGCACAGCATGGCGCGGTCGTCCTGCGGGTTGATCGGTGGCAGGCCGATGTCGCTGAACAGCTTGCCGCTGCGCATCAGGTCGGTCAGGCGGCCTTCGTTCTCGAACGGCTCGCGGGTCACGGTCGGGTAGTAGATCAACTTGTCACGCAGCGCCTCACCGAAGAACTCGTTCTGCGGCAAGTGCTCGGTGATGAACTCGCGGTAAGCGACTTCGTTGACGTAACGCACGCCGTGGCACAGGATCACTTTTTCGAAACGCTCGTAGGTTTCCGGGTCCTGGATGACGCTCATGAATGGCGCCAGACCGGTACCGGTGCTGAGCAGGTACAAATGTTTGCCAGGCTTCAAGTCATCCAGCACCAGTGTGCCGGTAGGCTTCTTGCTGATGATGATCTCGTCGCCTTCCTTCAGATGCTGCAACTGGGAAGTCAGCGGGCCATCAGGCACCTTGATGCTGAAGAACTCGAGATGCTCTTCCCAGTTCGGGCTGGCAATCGAGTAAGCGCGCATAAGCGGGCGGCCGTTGGGCTGTTGCAGGCCGATCATCACGAACTGACCGTTCTCGAAGCGCAGGCCCGGATCGCGGGTGCACTTGAAGCTGAACAGAGTGTCGTTCCAGTGATGAACACTGAGGACACGCTCGTGGTTCATGTTGCTCATGTACGTGGGACTCCTGGAGATTTTGCCTGCGCCAGTGATATGCGCAATTGCATCGCATTCTAAAGGCAGAGACAATATCTGTTAAATGGATTATTAAGATAAGGGTTATCGGTTATATCGATATGCGATTTACTCTCCGTCAACTTCAAGTTTTCGTCGCCGTCGCCCAGCAGGAAAGCGTATCCCGTGCTGCGGGCTTGCTCAACCTCTCACAATCGGCGGCGAGCACCTCGATCACCGAACTGGAGCGCCAGTCCAGCTGCCAGTTGTTTGACCGCGCTGGCAAACGCTTGAGCCTCAACGCCCTCGGCAAACAGTTGCTGCCACAGGCCGTGGCATTGCTCGATCAGTCCAAGGAAATTGAAGACCTGCTCAACGGCAAGTCCGGGTTCGGCTCGCTGGCGGTCGGCGCGACCCTGACCATCGGCAATTACCTGGCCACCCTGCTGATCGGCAGCTTCATGCAGCGCCACCCGGAAAGCCAGGTGAAGCTGCACGTGCAAAACACTGCCAATATCGTGCAACAAGTTGCCCACTATGAAATTGATCTGGGTCTAATCGAAGGCGATTGCAGTCATCCCGACATCGAAGTGCAGAGTTGGGTCGAGGATGAACTGGTGGTGTTTTGCGCGCCTCAGCATCCACTGGCCAAACGCGGCACCGCGACCATGGAAGAACTGACCCACGAGGCCTGGATTCTGCGAGAACAAGGCTCTGGCACACGGCTGACCTTTGACCAGGCCATGCGTCACCATCGCAGTGCGCTGAATATCCGGCTCGAACTGGAACACACCGAAGCGATCAAGCGCGCCGTGGAGTCGGGATTGGGGATCGGTTGCATTTCGCGCCTGGCACTGCGCGATGCGTTCCGTCGTGGCAGCCTGGTGCCCGTGGAGACACCGGACCTGGACCTGGCGCGGCAGTTTTATTTCATCTGGCACAAACAGAAATATCAGACGTCGGCGATGCGCGAATTCCTCGAGCTGTGCCGCGCGTTCACCGAGGGGGTTCAGCGCAGCGACGAGATCGTTCTGCCAAACATCGCTTAAAGCAGGATGACTGCCCAGACCAGCGCGATCATGCTCAACGCCACGAATTGAGCTGCGCTGCCCATGTCCTTGGCGTTTTTGGACAGCGGGTGCAGTTCGAGGGAAATGCGATCGATGGCGGCTTCCACCGCCGAGTTCAGCAGTTCGACGATCAGCGCCAACAGGCAGACGGCGATCAGCAGCGCCTGTTCGACGCGGCTGACGTTCAAGAAGAACGAAATCGGTATCAGGATAACGTTGAGCAACACCAGTTGCCGAAAGGCCGCTTCACCGGTGAAGGCGGCGCGCAGGCCATCCAGCGAGTAACCGGTGGCATTGAGGATGCGTTTGAGGCCGGTTTGGCCTTTGAAAGGTGACATAGAATGGGCAACTGACCAGGTAGGAATGGGAACGCTAGATCAAGCAAAGTCAAAAAAGCGTGAACATGTAATAGTTTAGTGGCTGGAAATTGACTCAAGTTGTTGCAAGAGCAACGCCGCCTGAGTGCGGGTCCGCACATTCAGCTTGCGGAAAATCGCCGTGACATGGGCTTTGATCGTCGCCTCGGAGACGCTCAGCTCGTACGCAATCTGTTTATTCAGCAAGCCCTCGCAAACCATGGTCAACACCCGGAATTGCTGGGGCGTCAGGCTCGCAAGGCCTTCGCTGGCCGCTTTGGCCTCATCGGAAACACTGACCGCTTCAAAGGCTTGAGGTGGCCAGAATACGTCGCCGTCCAGCACCGCACGGACAGCCTTCTGGATGACACTCAGGTCGCTGGATTTTGGAATGAACCCACTGGCGCCGAACTCACGGGACTTGACCATGATTGACGCTTCTTCCTGCGCGGAAACCATCACCACCGGAATTTGCGGGTACTGACCGCGCAACAGCACGAGCCCGGAAAAACCGTAGGCGCCGGGCATGTTCAGGTCCAGCAGCACCAGATCCCAGTCGGACTTTTCATCCAGGCGGGCTTCCAGCTCGGCAATGCTCGCCACTTCCACCAGCCGAACATCCGGGCCCAGGCCCAGCGTCACGGCCTGATGCAGCGCACTGCGAAACAGTGGGTGATCATCGGCAATCAGGATTTCGTATGTGGCCATTTTTCAAATGATCCTGTTTTTCAAACAACTCAAGGCACAGCCACGAAGCTGCACTAACAGGGCACGTTCAACGCCAATCACGTAGCTATTAACTAACGCAAGAATTCGGCGTATCAAACCTGGCCGCGCCCTAATCGGCGCCAAGCATGCCCAGCGAAGTCGGGGTGGTCAAGGTGCTTGGCCGGTACAGTTCTTTGCAGTATGGGTGACAATCAGCAGATGACCGGGGCCGTGTTTTGCACGAACGGCATCAGGTCGGCGTGAGCCGGCGTTGCCACATTCATGTCCAACTGATGCTTTGCGTCCAGGTAATGCTGGCTGAACACGTCGAAATAAGCGTCCAGCGCCGATGCAGCGTCAGTGTCACCGGCCAGATCCAGACACAGTGCCGCCACTTCGGCGGTGCACAAATGCTCGCTGCGGGTCGACCTGCGCAACCGATACCGTGACAGTTTCTCGGGCAGCAGGCTCAAGATCGGAAGCCGGTCAAAATAGGGGCTTTTGCGGAAAATCTTCCGGGCCTCTGTCCAGGTGGCATCCAGCAAAATGAACAGCGGACGTTTCGAGCTATCCGTGTCGACGCTGTTGGTGACACGCTCGGGCTCGACGTACTCCCCCGGAAACACCAGATACGGCTGCCATTGCGGGTCGGCCAGCAACGCCAACAGTTGTTCATCGACCTCCGTGCGCGACCAGATGAACGCATGGTTGTCGCGCACTACATCGGCAATCAGCCAACCGGTGTTGCTCGGTTTGAACACTTCCTTGTTGGTCATGATCAGGCACACACCAGAACGCGCCTCGACCTGCGGGCGCCAGGCGCACAGGCAGTGGCTCTCGATCACGCGGCAGGCACGGCAACGCGCTGCCCGCCAGCCTCGGGCCTGAATCGGCTTGATACCCTCTTCCTCTCGCATATCGCGCAAGCGGGCCACAGCGTTGGCAGCAAAGTGAGAAATTGCGGGGTTCATCGCAGGCAACGCCGGCAAGGGAAGTAAATCGACACGAAAAACACTCGGCAGGGCAAAAAGTGGCGCCAGTTTACCAGAGCAGTCGGTGCAAGCCTGTACCGTCTGGAGCTCGTCCCCTATAATTCGCCGCCACTGAACGCACAGTCATGTGGCGGGTCGAAGCACCAGTCACTGAACCAGGAGAGTTTCATGCTGCGCCTTATCGTTCCCACCGTTGCCATTTTGCTGGCGTCGTCCTTCAGTGCTCAGGCGGCGTCCTTGAAAGAGCAGAACCTCAACAAAGAGCTGCAAAATGTCGCGGCACAAAGCAGCGTCGGCACGCCACGGGCGATCAACGAGGACATTCTCGATCAGGGCTACACTGTCGAAGGCAATGTACTGATCAACCACCTGAGTGTGCAGAGCAGCCACGCCGAAAAGATGCGGTCTGACCCGAAAGCGGTTTACTTCCAGCTTGGCGCGTCCGTCTGCAGAAACCCGGGGTTCCGCAAGCTGATGGCAAAGGGCGCGATCATGCGTTATGACTTTGCCGAGGTGAAGTCCAATCGCCCGATCGGCTCCGCAAGCTTCCAGGAATCGGATTGCCCGAAAGCCACACCGGTGAAGAAAAAGTAATCAACGAGCATTTGCGCGCCGCTGTTCATCCTCGGCGCGCAGTTCAGCCAATAACGCCTGCAAGTAACGTGAGCGCCGTTCGGCTCCCTCTAAACGCCGACAGCACTCCTCTTCGAGACTCACATGATGGGTCTCGGCAGATGATTTCAGTAATCGATACAGTTGCGCATCGATTTCCAGAATGACTCTGGCCATAACATCCCGCCTCCCTGCTCCTCGCCCTGCTTGAGCGAAACAAATCCTTCAATCTCTTGAACCGCGCGCCCTGCCTTTGACGCAAAGTTGTCGTGTTACGCCTGTAACTTAGTAAATCAGAGCGCCAGAGACTCGGCTCGTGTTCAGACGAGCGGTGAAATCACCTTGCAAACCGTCAATAAGCGATTGCCAGGAAAGACTTTGCGGCGCAATGATCAAGGCAGCGTAAATCTCTGCAAGGGTCTAGATTCATAGTGTTCCCATTCACTTTTCCGGGCTGGAAAGGGGCCGCCCGCGACGCGTCTTGATGTGCGAATGTTTCCTTCATCCAAGGGAAAAACAGAGCCTGTATGGAAGGAGAAATTGATGCCTTACCAACCGAATGATCTGCTAAGCCGTCATTTTGAAGAAAGCGGCCACGACCTCACCAGCAAGGTCGAAGAACAGCTCAACCTGGTTTCACCCAACAGTCCCAACCTCCCCATTTACCGCGACATGATCCTGACCGTGCTGCGCATGGCCCAGGAAGATCACAACCGCTGGAATGCCAAGATCACCCTTCAAGCCCTGCGCGAACTGGAGCACGCCTTTCGTGTTCTCGAGCAGTTCCGGGGGCGGCGTAAAGTCACCGTGTTTGGCTCCGCCCGAACACCGATCGAACACCCGCTGTATGGTTTGGCCCGAGAATTGGGGGCGGCGCTGGCGCGCTCCGACCTGATGGTGATCACGGGTGCTGGCGGCGGCATCATGGCGGCCGCTCACGAAGGGGCCGGCAGGGAGCACAGCCTGGGATTCAACATCACCCTGCCCTTCGAACAGCATGCCAATCCCACCGTGCAAGGCACTGCCAATCTGCTGCCCTTCCACTTCTTTTTTACCCGCAAGCTGTTCTTCGTCAAAGAAGCCGATGCGCTAGTCCTGTGCCCAGGTGGTTTCGGCACCCTGGATGAGGCGCTGGAAGTACTGACATTGATTCAAACCGGTAAAAGCCCTTTGGTGCCGGTGGTACTGCTGGATGCGCCGGGCGGCAAGTTCTGGCAAGGCGCGCTGGACTTCATTCACCATCAATTGGAGGAAAACCGCTACATCCTGCCGACCGACATGAAGCTCGTGAGCCTGGTCTACAGCGCCGAAGAGGCGGTGGAACAGATCAACCAGTTCTACAGCAACTTCCATTCCAGTCGCTGGCTGAAGCGTCAGTTCGTGATTCGCATGAATCACAGGCTCAGCGAGCAAGCGCTCGAACACATGCAGAAGGCCTTTGCCGACTTGTGCCTGAGCGATCGTTTTCATCAGCATGCCTACAACGAAGAGGAACACGACGAAGCACAGTTCAGCCACCTGGCGCGACTGGCCTTCAATTTCAACGCGCGTGATCATGGCCGTCTGCGCGAACTGGTGGATTACATCAACCTGCCGGAAAACCGGGCTCAGCCCAAACCCCAGACACAACAACTCACGCGCAAACCTTCCAAGGTGACGTAAGGCAGAAAAAATGGCCCGCTATCGAAATAGCGGGCCATTTTTTATCAATCATCCATTCCCCGGCCACTGAGCAAGCGACCGATCATCTCCATGGAGTATCCCCGATAACTCAGGAAGCGCCCCTGCTTGGCACGCTCCCGAGCGTCTATCGGAAGATGCCCGGAAAATTTACGCCGCCAGGTATCCTCCAGTTGCTCCTGCCAGTTGATACCACTCTCGCGTAACGCCAGTTCGATATCGACTCGTTGCAGACCGCGCTGGCTCAACTCCTCACGAATACGCAAAGGGCCATAGCCCGAACGGGCACGGTAGGAAACAAAGCTTTCGAGGTAACGGGATTCAGACAGCAGGCCCTCTTCCGTCAAGCGGTCGAGTGCTGTGTCGATCATTTCAAGGAGGGCGCCGCGCTGACGCAGTTTACGCGTCAGCTCGACTCGACCGTGCTCGCGTCGTGCGAGCAGGTCCATTGCGGTTCGCCGCACCGCGACGAGTGTATCGAGTACGGCGGTCATCGGATCAATCAGATATCAGCGTCAGCCAGGTCATCAGCAGTCTCTTTGACTGGCGATGCTTTGACGTCCGGCGCCGGGGTCAGCAGTTTGTCACGCAGCTGCTTCTCGAGCTTCGCGGCGATTTCCGGATTGTCCGCCAGGAACTTGGCCGAGTTGGCCTTGCCCTGACCGATCTTGGTGCCTTCATAGGCATACCAGGCACCGGATTTCTCGACGAAACCGTGCAGAACACCCAGGTCGATCATCTCGCCATTGAGGTAGATGCCTTTGCCGTAAAGGATCTGGAACTCGGCCTGACGGAACGGCGAAGCCACTTTGTTCTTCACGACCTTGACGCGGGTTTCGCTACCGACGACTTCATCACCTTCTTTCACCGCGCCAGTACGACGGATGTCCAGACGAACCGAAGCGTAGAACTTCAGCGCGTTACCACCGGTGGTGGTTTCCGGGCTACCGAACATCACGCCGATCTTCATACGGATCTGGTTGATGAAGATCACCAGGCAGTTGGCGTTCTTGATGTTACCGGTGATTTTACGCAGCGCCTGGGACATCAGACGGGCTTGCAGGGGAAGCAGTTTGGCACAGGGTTCAGATAGATCGCGGCTCACCATGCCGAGATGTTGCATACCCATGCTGACCATAGCTTTCACCCTTGTAATGTCGCCTAGCTAGCCTACTCTCTATCTGAACCGATTTCAGGTAGGGAACGACAAGCATGAGGCAGAAGAATTATGATGATGATATCAGAAGGTATTGTTCTGAGACCATTGCCATCTTCATCTCCTCTCATCCCCCAAGGCAGCGAGCCCTGCGACATCTGGTCGATTTCCTTCCTATAGTCCATGGCATTGACCCTGCCTGGCACACCAAGCCCAACGTCATCACGACGGCCTGTCGTGAGTTTTTGAAGAACAGGCGAGCTAGTATCGTTATCAAAACTGGTATGGCCGTCAAAGAAGTAACGGTGATTTCGGATTACGGATCGTTACGCAACTACCTATCTAAGCTGCAAAAGGCAAGGCTATTACCCACTAACACACTGATTCCTCCTGTCCCGAAGACATCAGACATCTTCAGCGAGAAGGAGTGCAACGTTCTCGGGTACATCACACTAGAAGATGCAGTTCGAGCGCCGTCGCTCGACAGTGCTCTCGACGAAATTGCTAACCAGATCACCACTCATAGAGTGGTAATCTTAGAAGAATGCAAGAAATTGGTATTTGAGGGGTATCTGGAGTTTTCAAAACTCAAGAAGATCCTTGAGGTCAGTGACATCAACAGAATGCGCGGGAGCGTTGACAATTTAGACTACCAAAAAATAAATCCTTACGGCCAAGCAATCAGTTTTTTTTCTAAAAGCCACCCAAAGGGCATGATTAATACGATTGCCTTTATTGCTGATAGATTCCAGGGATTATTCACTCGCAGAACCTTTCACGGAGCGCACCACGCACATGAGTGGTCAACATCATTCATCAGGCAACACTTAGGTATCACAGACGAATTCGCCGTTGCTGCTATGTGTATCATAATCGACGAGCTTGGCATCAACGTCCAAGATTTACAGAATGCGAAAGTACAAAAAACAAAAGACGGCGAGTTTGTGGTAGTTCGAGATGATGGCGGCATTACAGTTTCGACTCTCAAACCTCGCGCCAATGCAATCAAACAGCGTACAGCAGTAAAGAATAGTTATTTTCAGACTGAAACAGCGGTCAACATTGACGCTAATACGGCCTTGAGCATGCTGTTGGAAATGCGGGCAAATCATGCCAGAGCGTTAAACTCAAACTACCTTTTCGTCATGGACGGCTCTAGCAAGCCACGCGAAAATGAAGTGGAAATATACAGACTACTAAATAATCGTAGGAAAACTGCTTTCAGCCGTATAATCGGCAGACTCCCACCCTGGGTCTCAGATGCGCAACCAACCATGCCGAAAATCCGGGTCTCACAAAGTCTGCTGAGGTGGATTGAAAGTGGCGGCGACACGCTAACTTCGAGTATTTATCTTGGAAACTCCATACTCACCGCTCTCAAAAATTACGTCCCACCAGAGATACAAGAATTCGTGTATCGCAAGCGGCTCAGGGATCATCAAAATATTATACTCCTGATAAGTGACGGCCTGCCTAAATCTGATACGGACACTCATAAAATCGCTTCAAATCAGCTGAAACAACTAGTAAGAGCATTGCGTAGCGACCATGACCAAGCGCAAAATAAAAACTCGAGTCATGAGATTTACTTTCTATGCACCAAGGAAACCATCGAACTCGTATTATCTTACGTAAAATTCGGGCAAGAGAAAGAAGTCGTAGAAACTTGCAAGTCGATTATCAAAAAAATTGAAGATGACGGCAGCAGGAAAATGATCAAAATGCTCGCAGAGGCTGAACCGAAAGAAATGAGTTTTGAGTTTTGAGTTTTGAGTTTTGAGTTTTGAGTTTTGAGTTTTGAGTTTTCGGAGGAAACCTTACTTGAAAAATCATGAGACTAAGCAAATCCGTGAAATTTTGGAGTCAGAACCTAAACCGACATGGATTCATCCTGACTCCACTAATGACATCTGGTTTGTACCCAGGACAGGCGTAACAATAGATCTGAATGCGCCTGCATCAAGTGTCCATTATGCCAAGATAGACTTCAGCTACAACTTTTTCGACAACAGCAAAGGCACTGATGCCAAGTGGACTCTTTTCCTAACAGATCTGAAGTCATCAGCAATAGCGCTCATTGAAAGCTCTGTTTCTAAGAGACCAAACAGCCTCGCGGCCTTAACTCGGACAACCTTCGAAATTATGGATCATGTTATGGAAGACCGAAAAAACAATAACCTTCCAGAACGAATTCTGACACTATCTGACATAACTATCAACCACATAAAAGATTTCTTAAGCGCTCACGACTTAATTGGCTTGGGAATCAACGTTTCGAATTTGGACGCCGAATTAGGATTGACGCCTCGCAACCGAGAAAACATCCTGAAGGCGATATCAACATACAAAATTCCGACCATCACAAAAAAAATTCTCATTCAACAGTTAAAGAATCAGAACGCCGCTGCGGGTGAACGCGAGTTTTTTTCGGCATGCAAACTAGGTGACTGCGAAAATCTGAGTGTATCCACACTGGAAAATAAGGGCCATCAATTCTCATATCTACATAAAACCAAGGAGCACCAAGCCCATAAGTTTGAAGTCGGGCAGCATGAGATAACAGATGCCGTATCGAATGCATCCAAGTCCTTCACCGAAAAAAATCAAACTCCGCTTATGCCGACACCTATCGCATTTGAATACATAGCTAACGCAATAGTTTTTCACAGAGATTACGCCCCACAGCTGATCAACTACATTAATTCCCTAGAAACATACTACGCAGAAAACATTTTGCCCGTGTATGCCAAGAGCACAATAAAATCTAACGTTGACAAATTCAGGAGACAAGCTTACGAGGCAATCCCCATCCCTCCAGAGATTGCCCACTTAAATATCAAAACCTTTGGCAGGTGCTCGAGCGCCAGAGGAAGCTATACTGATCATTCGATATTGCGAGAGCACATTTCCACGGATGAACTCATCGGATTCTACGCTACAACAACGCGAATACTGATACATACGTTTACAGCTTGCCGGCTTCTCAGTGCCTCGCTCCTTGACGCAGACTGTTTAACGCTATCCAAGTTAGATGGTTTATGGGACATTAAGCTAAATATCCCTAAGAGCAGTGATAGCAACGAACTTGAAATTATCAAGCGACCAATACCGCAAATCATTTGGAACTTCATCTCTAAATACATAGACTTCATGCAATGCCATCATCCCAACATGAAGACCATCTGGCCGTCTGAATCAGGAAAAGATACAAACAGGTCTAAAGTAACTAACCGAAGACTTTTAGATCAGTACACCGACTGGATAGAACTGCCTCGGATTGCTGAAGATCGATGGTATGCTCGACCACATCAATTTCGTCGGTTCTTTGCTGCATTTTTCCTCTACTTAAACTCTGATTGCGAAATCGAGCCACTACGCTGGATGATGGGTCATATAGAACCATCCATCACACTTTACTATGGTGACATCTCCACGCAGCCCGAATGGGAAAGCGAGACCTTAGAATTTCTTAAAGAATTTCTTAGCGGCCATATCGACAAGGAAGTTATTGTGGACGATACATTAAAAGCGAGTTTCACAAGCGAATCCATCCACGTGAAGCTCGGAGACCCAGCATTGCTGAGCGAACACATTCGCGAACTGTCCCAGCACCGCCAGATCAAGCTAAAGATCCTGAATGACAAGCAAATATATATCTATGCAGGTAAATAAAAATGACTAGATACTCTAAAGGGGAAACATCCACAGCAAAAATGCAAGAGCGGCTTGCAAAGTCAGCAAGCCTTATTAATAAGGTTATCAACATCAGTGCTGCGGTGGATAGTAAATCCAGGATTGGCTCACTGGATGTGCTCGCCGGCAAGCGGGGCGTCTCCTTCAAGACAGCATTATCCTGGAGCGATGAAGACCTGGAAGTCACATCCTGCTCATACAATACTTCGCAAGAGCCATACAATATTGAGTCATCCAATCAGCTTAAGCTTGTACTAGCAAAATATAACGAGCTGATACTAGCCCCTCCCAAACAGCACACCCCACCGAAAATAACTCAACGCTCCCAAGCGGATGAAATTGTCGATCTAAAATCCCAATGTAAGTACCTTAAGAATGCGCTGGCCGAGGTCTACCGAGCGTACAAGCAACTGGAAGAGCGTACAGACGAACAGACTAGGCAAGATCTCAGGTATCAGCAAGTTCTGAAAAGCCATACCAAAGCGCTGAATAAGGCATATCTAACGCTGGTAAAACCATGATCCATACAGCTGATTTTCCCGACCTTGACTTCCTATTCAATCATGGGCTGAAGGAAAGCATGCCTTTCCCAATGATATTCGGCGCTGCAGGCAACTTTTGTTGGGAGATGAACAGCTATCTGACTAAATATGGCGGCGGCGCTAACAGCTACGGAGCAAGGCCTCTTGCAAAAACGGTAATCTCTTACGCCACCACCCTAAATGTATTCCAAAATTATCTCGAAAGGAATTTAAAAACCCTGATTGAGGTTGATGACGAGCTTCTATACAGCTTCGTCAAGCACCTTCAGGAAATCGACAAAGCCAACTCAACCACAATAAAGAGAACAGTCAGGCGAATTTTATTACTAATCGAACACACCCAGTCAGATCTCCCATCGTTGAAATTGTTAACCACTGACTTTTCTGCCAGTAATTTCCAGGTGTACGCATCAGAGGCTTACGGGGGACGCGGTACCCGGCGTCAGAGATATTTGTCTCACGCCTGTATAGACGGCATGAAAGATACGCCTGTTGCCCCCATCGATTACATCAAGAACTCTGAGATAGTTGCTTGGCACGAAGCCATATTTGAATATACAAATAATGACTATATAATTGAGCGCTGGTATGCCTTTACCGCTCTTCTGGAGAATACCGGATCAAGACTAAGCGAGGTAATTGAGATCCCAGCAAGCGCAGTAATAGAAGCATACACCACCAACTCTTCTTTGAAGAAAATCCCTGTACTCAAAGGGAAATACAAAGGCTTCCATAGAACCGTCACCATACCCCGATCTGAGCTACAAGAAATTTACAAATTTGTAATCAATACACACGAAAGATTCCCTAACTCCAAAATACACGACCGGATATTTGTAAATTCGCAATCAGGCGAAATAATGTATCGCAAGTCATTCAACTCGTATTACGAGAAAGTCATCAAAGCCTCGAAACATTCTAAGTTACTTCTGGGTATATCCCACCATAATTTTCGCCATCGCTACTTTACAATATTGATTGCTAGAAACATTAGTAATTTGAGCAAGAAGTCCAAGGCTAACATTCTTGATGTTGCGATGGCGGCTGGTCGCCAAGACTCCATGCATGCCACTCAATCTACCTTGGCCAGGTACGTACATCTCACCAATGACCCGGAAATCCAAGAAATTCTCACAGTTGGAACGGACGTTGAATCTACCGCGTCTTCAAAGCTAGCGAAAATTGACAAGCTTAGACAGGCGTACTTAGATGGTGCATCAGCGGAAGAAACCTTGAATGAGATTCTGGGGTTACTATAACGTCAAGCGCCAGCCATTGTTTGCTTCGTTTGGGCAGGGCAGGGCAGGCCAGACCAGTTCCAACTCAAGAAAATATTGGGTAAACCCGCTCTCAAACAACGGTCGCGGTAGGAATGGCAGTCACCTGCCACCCCCTGCACATACATGGACGCCCCCGGGTTGCCAAGCTTTCAATCTGTGACAGCTCGATGGTAGAGATTGCACTCATACATCCGGACTTTCGGTGCGGCATTGCCGCTGTCCCTGATGGAATCCGCTGGCCGAGTTCTCAATAGATCCGTGTGTGAAGACGCTGACGCCGAATTGACCCACGTGCCGACGCAATACTGCCCTACCCCAAGTAGGCAGAAATCCAGCATAGGCGTGGATTGCGAGGAATAAGACTGGGTCAGTGACATCCTAGCCACTGGGCCAATTCGACGTCAGCACCAACACCACCTCTCAATGGGATGCCCTGGCTATGGTCAGGTGCCTGAAAAAAACAAGTCTCCTTCACGTCAGAATCTGAGGCCCAAACGGCAGGACTTCGAAAGGCAGGTAACAGCAAGTAGTTACGGCTTTGACTGACAGGTTTAGTCGCTCTCTACCGATCATATTTACGGAGCCTCTTAGTCCACTCAGCGCGGCCTCAATGGATCCTTTATTTAACCACCCGCCCATCATGTTCGATTATCGAACGATTTAAAATATAGTTAACATATTGTATTTAAAGCATTTAATTTGATTTTTATAGATTATCCGACAAAAAACATATACCACCACTTCACAATGGATCCATAAATTGATTGACTGGCTCCGCACGGTGTCAGGTATTGCGCCTGCCCGCTCATAAAAATAATAGGGTGTCGTGATGAATCACTTCTCAATCGGGCACAAGCTTCGGCTTGCACCCACCTTCGTGTGCCTCCCTCGTTTTATCTTTACGCAGCCTCATCTCGAGGGGCAGCCATGAGTATCGATCTGAAGAGCGTGGTAGACGAGCGCCCCATGGCGCGGTTCCAATGGTTGGCCGTGGGCATCTGTATTGTTCTGAACATGATCGATGGTTTCGACGTACTGGTGATGGCTTTCACGGCCTCCTCGGTGTCCGCCGAATGGGGCTTGAACGGCGCGCAGATCGGACTGCTGTTGAGTGCCGGACTGTTTGGCATGGCGGCAGGCTCTCTGTTTATCGCACCGTGGGCGGATCGCTATGGCCGTCGGCCATTGATCCTGTTTTGCCTGCTGCTCTCAGGGGCCGGCATGCTGTTGTCGGCACTGAGCCAGACGCCGGTGCAACTGGCGCTGCTGCGTGGGTTGACCGGCTTGGGTATCGGCGGAATCCTGGCCAGCAGCAACGTGATTGCCAGTGAATATGCCAACAAACGCTGGCGAGGCCTGGCGGTGAGCCTGCAATCTACCGGTTATGCCTTGGGTGCGACCTTGGGCGGGCTGTTGTCGGTGTGGCTGCTGACGCACTTTGGCTGGCGTTCGGTTTTCATATTCGGTGGAGCCGTGACCCTGGCGGTGACTCCACTGGTATTGATGTACTTGCCTGAGTCGTTGGACTTTCTGATCGCCCGCCGCCCCGAGAATGCCTTGGCACGCATCAATCGACTGGCCGCCCGCCTCGGCCAGCCAGCACTGCGCGAACTGCCCGTCGCCGTCTCCGCACCGATTTCAGGCCGTGGGCGCCTGGCCCAGTTACTCTCCCCTGATTCTCGGCGTACCACCCTGTTGATCTGGCTGCTGTTCTTCCTGGTGATGTTCGGCTTCTACTTCGTGATGAGCTGGACGCCGAAACTGCTGGTTTCAGCAGGGCTATCGGCACAGCAAGGCATCAGCGGCGGCGTGCTGCTGAGCGTCGGCGGTATCTTCGGCGCAGCGCTGATTGGTGGCTTGGCCTCGCGCTGGCGGCTGACCCGGGTGCTGTCGCTGTTCATGCTGATTACCGCAGGCCTGCTGGTACTGTTCGTCGGCTCCGCGTCATCGGTATCCATGGCACTCGGCCTGGGTCTGCTGATCGGGCTGTTCGCCAACGGCTGCGTGGCTGGCTTGTACGCGCTATCGCCGATTGTCTACGACGCTTCAGTGCGAACTACGGGAGTCGGTTGGGGTATCGGTATCGGACGCATCGGCGCGATCCTTTCGCCGACCGTCGCCGGCCTGTTGCTGGATAGCGGTTGGCAGCCACTGCACCTGTACGGGGTATTTGCCGTGGTTTTCGTGATTGCCGCCGCCGTGTTGCTACTCCTCAAGCTAAACACCCAGGTGCAACCTGCTGCCGAGCTCAGCCACGCCTGATGCAATGCAAAGAGGTAGCGAGGCTTTGCCTCGCTACTGACTACTACCCCTAGGAATACAACAATAATGACTTACCTTCCTCTCCCCCGGGCCCTGCTCGGCGGTGCAATAGCGCTTGCCTTATTATCTTCAGCACATGCCGAGAGCAGCGGTTTTTTCGAGGATTCCAAGACCAGCCTGCTCCTGCGAAATTACTATTTCAATCGGGACTACAACGATCCCGGCGCCAGCAAGAGCAAGGTAGAAGAATGGGCCCAGGGCGCTATCCTCAAGTTCAATTCCGGTTACACCCCTGGCGTTCTAGGCTTTGGCCTTGACGGTATAGCGATGCTGGGTATCAAGCTCGACAGCAGCCGTCAGACCAGCGGTTCCGACTTGCTGCCGGTGCATGCAGATGGTCACTCCGCCGACAGCTACGGGCGTGCAGGGGTGGCCGCAAAAATGCGCTTTTCTGACACTGAGCTATTTCTGGGCGAGCTCATGCCCGATGTTCCGCTGCTGCGCTACGATGACGGACGCCTACTGCCACAGACCTTCCAAGGCACCATGCTGGTGTCCCGAGAGCTACCCGGCCTGAGCCTGCAGGGTGGACAATACACCGCCACGAGCCTGCGTAATTCTTCAAACATGCAAGACCTCTCTGCCTGGGCTGCGCCGACCGTTACGTCAGACAGTTTCAACTATGCGGGCGCTGAATATCGTTTCAATGAACAACAAACCCTGATTGGCGCTTGGCACTCGCAACTCGAAGACATTTATCAACAAAGCTATCTGAACCTGCTACATAAACAGAAGTTTGGTGACTGGACTCTCGGCGCGAATCTCGGCTACTTCATCGATAACGATGACGGCAGCGCCCGTATTGGTAACGTGCAAAGTACTACCGGCTACGGGCTGTTCTCGGCCATCCTGGGTGGCCATACGTTGTATCTGGGACTGCAAAAGGTCAGCGGCGATACCAGCTGGATGTCCGTGTATGGCAGTAGTGGGCGCACCTTGGGCAACGACATGTTCAACGGCAACTTCAGTAACGCCGACGAGCGTTCCTGGCAGGCTCGCTATGATTACAACTTCGTCGCCGCCGGCATCCCCGGCTTGCTGCTGATGACCCGCTATGGTCACGGCGAGAACGCCACCACCAAGGCGGGTAGCAATGGCAAGGAATGGGAACGTGACACCGAGGTCAGCTACACCTTGCAAAGTGGCCCGATGAAAAACCTTAGCGTGCGGGTCAACAACGCCACCAACCGTCGCAGCTTCAACAGTGATTTCGATCAGACCCGCGTGATCGTCAGCTACCCACTGTCTCTCTGATCCTCCCGCCAGGGGCGCTAGTCGCCCCTGCATCCCCCCCTTCCTTGCGTTACTATGGCGAACCACTTTCTGGAAGTCGCCTGCATGAGCAAACCGGGTCAAATGGTGCTGGTCGCACTGCGCAAAATGATCGCCTCGGGAGAGCTGGCGGCTGGCGAGCGGCTGATGGAGATTCCAACGGCGGAACGCTTCGGCGTCTCGCGCATGCCGGTACGCATGGCCTTCCTTACTCTGGAACAGGAAGGCTTGCTGGTACGTCACGGTGGACGGGGCTATCAGGTGCGCTCGGTGAGTGCCGACGATATCGCCGGAGCCGTGGAGGTGCGTGGGGTACTGGAGGGGCTGGCGGCGCGGCAGAGCGCCGAACGCGGATTGACCGAGCAAGCGCAGGCAGCACTGCACGAATGCCTGGTGAAAGGAGATGCATTGTTCGACAAAGGCTACGTGACAGAAGAAGACCTTGAAGCCTTCCATGACCTCAACATGCGCTTTCATCAGGTGATCGTCGAAAGCAGTGCTAACCCCGCCATTGCCGAAGCCCTGTCACGAAACGACCATCGGCCCTTCGCTTCAGTCTCAGCGCTCGCTATCGATCGTGAAGACATGGCACGCGAATACCGGCGCTTCAACTTCGCTCACATGCAACACCACTCGGTCTTCGACGCGCTGATCAGTCGCCAGGGCGCACGCGCCGAAGCCATAATGCGCGAACACGCCAATGCAACCCTGCGTTACGCCGAGGTATTCGGCGCGATCAGCAATAGCGAACGGATGAAAGTGATCGCACGCGGCGAGTAAGCGACTCGTTCAGAGATCCAACACCAACAGCGCCGATTTAGCCCTCGAACAGCAGGGCGTGAACTGATCATTGGCCGCTTGCTCTTCTTCGGTGAGGAACAGGTCACGGTGATCAGGCACCCCTTCCAGCACACGGGTCAGGCAGGTTCCGCAGACGCCCTGCTCACAGGAAATTGCAATCTCGACACCGTGACTTTCCAGCACCTGAACCACAGTCTTGTCAGCCGGAATATCAAACATCTGCCCGCTACTGCCAAGCTTGACCTGGAACGTCCCATCGTCACGCGTATCTACCGGCGCTGCGGCGAAGTATTCACGGTGCAGCTGCCCATCGCTCCAACCTTGGGCCTTGGCGCTATCGAGCACATACTGCATGAACCCTGAAGGGCCACAGACATATAGGTGCACGTCCGGCCCCGGATTGGCTAGGATCTTGGCGGCATCCATACGCGAATCGGCTTCTTCATCGAAATGCAGGTGCACGCGATCGGAAAAGGAGGCCCCTTTGAGTCGCTCGGCAAACGCCGCACGCTCAGTGGAGCGAGCGCAATAATGCAGCTCGAAATCGGCACCGCTGTGGGCCAGTTGCTCGGCCATGCAGAGAATCGGAGTGATGCCTATGCCGCCGGCGAACAACAGGCTGCGCCGTGCCTCACCCACCAGCGGGAAGAGGTTGCGCGGTTCGCTGATGAACAGCCGATCACCATTGTTGACCTGCTCATGCATGCCCTGAGAACCACCGCGCGAGGCCGCGTCCTTAAGTACACCTATCAAGTAGCGATGGCGCTCTTGCGGGTGATTGCACAGTGAGTACTGGCGGATCAGTCCGCTGGGCAGGTGCACGTCGATATGGGCTCCGGCACTGAAGCTGGGTAATACCCCGCCCTGTGCACAGGTCAACTCGTAGCTGCAAATATCCAACGCTTCGTTGTTGCGGGATGTCACGACGACTTCAATCATGGCGAACCTTCAATACCGGCCACTGCAGAGGCCGCGAACAAGATCAATGGGAGTGGACTGCCGTATTGCTCAAGGGCGCTCCCTTCGCTATTTCACCGCAGCAATCAGCTCGACAGCCGGTGCTCGCTCACGGGCAATGAGGCGTTCCAGCACGCGCCTGGACTGCACGCCACCGGCATCAATATTGAGCTTGAGCAAGTTACGCTCAGGATTGGCCAGCAGGTTTTTCTGCTGCTGTTCGAGCATGTCCAGGTCTTCGCTGAAAATCTTTCCCTGGCCCTCGCGGATGGAGGCGGTGAGGGCTTCGTCGTGCGGATTGAAGTTGCGTGCCATACCCCAGAAATACCAGATCGAGGTCTCGGTTTCCGGTGTAATGAAGTCGACCACAATGCTCGCGGCTTTGTGTTGCGGCTCGGCGTTGTAACCGCCCTTGCCGGCGTGGGCCACGCCCACTTCGATCAAGACGTGACTGGGTGGACTGAAGCGGCAGATCTGCCAACGATCCACCGGTACGTCGTCGGCCAGGTTATTGCCACGCAGCGCCATGCGCCAGAACGGTGGCGCCATGATGTTTTCCATGTGCCGTGCGGTGACCACTTCGTCACCTTCCACGGTGGTGACTGGCGGCGCCTCATCGATCTCTTTCTGGCCAATGCTCGAAGCGTGCACGTAGGTTTCGTGGGTGAGATCCATCAGGTTATCGATCATCAATCGATAGTCGCAGTTGATATGGAACAGCCCACCGCCATAGGCCCACTCATCGCTGACCGCCCATTCCAGATGATGGATCAGGGCTGGATCAGCCTTGTCCTGCTCCCCTGGCCAGACCCAGATAAAACCGTAACGCTCTTCAACCGCGTAGGTCTTGTTGCACGGAAAGCCCCGGACGCGCTGCCCTGGCATTTCGACGGTCTTACCGTCACAGCCCATCACCAGGCCGTGGTATCCGCAGACTAGGTTGCCATTCTCGACATACCCAAGCGAAAGAGGGGCGCCGCGATGCGGGCAAAAATTCTCGACGGCGGCAACGCGCCCTTCATGGCCTCGATAGAAAACGATTTTCTCACCGCATATTTGCCGCCCAAGGGGCTTGCTTGCGATCTCGTCGGGGGTGCAGGCGACATACCAGGTGTTTTTCGGATACATGAGAATCTCCGGAGCAGGCTTGTTCTTATGGATCCATTTGAGCGTATTTTCCTGATTTAAGTCAATAATAATGTGGCAAATAATGATCAATGGATCCATTAAGCCAATTCATCACTATTCAATCTTTCGAGCACCTTGTATGTGCGAAGGCGCTTCCATCCTGATCCTGCTGTGGCATCCATATCAACTGTGGATAAGGCTTTGCCCGGAAGGAGTCGGCCTTGAGCGCCTGTTCCAGTGTCTCGTGAAATGGAGTGAGTTTGTTGTTGATGCAAAAATCAGCAATCCGCCCCTGGGTCAATTTTCAATCGGCAGGGTCAGTTTTCAATCAGCGCACGCAGCGCACAGTGAGGTCTGCAGGTGTTACCGCATCGCCGAAAACGTGGGCAAAAGCGAGTAACACGGAAACAAGTTGTCTGGCTTTGGCCAACTGGAAAAAACACGATAATTTACCAACTCATTGACTTTAAATGGTTTTAACAAGTTGGCGCGGGGCCTGCTATGTCTATTGCATAACAAAAACAAAAAAGCGGCAAACCTGATAAAAATAAGACGTAACGACTCTGACATAACAAAAACAACACGGCAGAGACGCAGCGAACAGATTTTTTTGGAGAAGATGTGCTTTTCAGGGTGCTTTTCGGAGTGACTCGCAACCGGGCAGAGAACAATTAAACTACCCTCAGGTAGCTCCCGAACTGGTTGGATCGCTTAGCGAAAAAGCAAATCAGCGCTCAAAAAAATACGCTTGCTCTTGATCCCTGATGGGGATCGACAAAAACAGCGGTAAAGGGAAACGGTTTCCAAAAACAAAAACAGACCGCCCCTCAATAATAAAAAAAGATCACGCGCAACGACAAATTAAAGGGGAGCTTCGGCTCCCCTTTGTGCTGTCTGGCATTTGTGTTTTCCACCGACCACCCCTGTATTCCACCCCTATCCCTAATGTGGGAGCAAGCCTGCTCCCTGCCCTTCAAGATCAAACAGAACCAGCTTGCCCTCGAGGCCGCGATCATGGAACTTACGCGATGGGTCGGGCCGCGCGGTTCAGCGGAGACTGCTGGGAATGTTCGCGGTGCTTTGGACACCATCAGCAAGAACGAGGATTTATGAACCTAACGCTCGCCGTGCTGATGGCGCCCGAGTGATCGGGCATCCATCTCGCTCGGAAAAAACCATTTCATGGCACCAGTATTGCCTCGTGGATCTCAATGGCCGGAATAGCTTCTTCCTTGCGCTTGCTGGCAAGCCAGATTCTTGTTTTGCTCACATCAAAAATCTGGCCCTGCTCCATTAGCGTCAACACGAGTGCATCTGCTACTCGATAGCGACCGCAGGCCGGACAATCTCTCTCCTCCCACGGGCCATGACACTGAATGCGTTCAGCGACACCTGCACAAACAAGACAGCTCATGGGATCACCATTATTTTTTATTAGTTTGTAGCTGATCCGTCTTTTTTTCAGCCGCCTTAATCTAATAACTCACCGCGTGTTCAATTACCAGCCCCCCAGTCATAAGCCGGGAGATCACTGACTTGTTCCAATGGGACGTATCTCAGCACGGTACCAAGCCCATGGATATCTGGCTTGTAGACGCCGCTGTCCAATTGACCTACGTACCGGCACAAGACTGCCCCACCTCCAAGTCGGCAAAAATCCAGCACCGGCAATGGTTCGCGAAGTACCGGACTAGGTCAGTGATATCTCGGCCACTGGGTCAATTCAGCGTCAGCACCAACAACCAGATAGGCCAGCGCTTCGGGTGATTGCTTGAGGTTGCCATGGTAAAACTCGGCGACCGAGCGCAGCAGCGCGGCGTCTTCGACCTCCGAAACCGCAGAAGCTGAAGAGCTTGCGGCTAAAGAAGGAAGGTGGCGCGCATGACTGCGAGTCACACCGACTTTCTCCGTGTTTTCCAGTGGTGCGTCGTTGCGCAGCAATTGCACCGCGTGCGGCAACGACACGCCCTGGGTTTTCATCACCCAATCGAGCACCGAACCAGCGGCCCCGCAGCCAAAGCAGTGATAGAGGTTTTTCTCGTCGGAGACCGACAGGCTGGCGGTGCTCTCGTCATGAAACACGCAGCACATCACCCAATCCTTGCCGCGCTTTTGCAACTGATGGCCCTGCGACTGGATCAGACGAACCAGCGACACCTCACGTTTGAGGCGTTCCAGCTCAGCGTCGGGAATGCGGGCCATTCGGTATCTCCTCAGAACCTTGTCAAGTATCTCTTAAGGGATTATTGTAAGCCCTATGTAGATACTTTCGTCAACCCTCATCAGAACCAGAGGTGACAATGCCAGGCATCGACCACCACCAAGGCTTGTTCTGGATGAGCTTCACCGAGCGCTTCTTGCAGCTACGCAAGCAACACAGCCTGACTCAACAGCAAATGGCGGACACCGTGGGAATCCATATCACCCAGGTAAAACGCTATGAATCCGGAGAGGCTCAACCATCACTTGAGGTGCTCAAGAAGGTGGCCGTGGCCTTTAACGTCTCCACCGATTGGCTGGTTTTTGAAGAAAATGAGCGTGAACCGCAGGACGAGCTAAAGCTGAAATTTGAAGCTGTGGTGCAAATGGACGAGGATGAACGCCGCTCTGTGCTCGCACTGCTCGATGCGATGATTTTGAAACATCAGACAAAACGATTTTTTGTGCCTAGCTCAGAGTCAAAACAGCAGCCATGAACAGCAAACAGCTCAACGAAATTAGTAAGTTCCTCAGTTATGTATTGCGACACGAGCCGCAGTCCATTGGGCTTCAGCTAGACACGGAAGGCTGGGCAGAAATTGAGTGTTTAATTGCAGGCGCAGCTAAAGAAGGGCGTGTTCTAGATCGTGAATCGATCCTGGCGGTTGTCAGCAGTAGTGATAAGAAGCGCTTTGCTATTTCCAACGATGCGCAATACATCCGCGCCGTGCAGGGGCATTCAACTGAAAGCGTAAAACTCCAGCATATTGAAAAAGAGCCGCCCGAATTTTTGTACCACGGAACAGCAACTCGCTTTCTAGCGTCAATTCAGCAACAAGGGTTAGTTGCGGGCTCTCGCCATCATGTACATCTATCACAAGACATAGCCGCAGCCGTAGCTGTCGGACAGCGACATGGAAAACCAGCGGTACTAAAAATTGAAGCCCTGCGGATGCACCAGCAGGGCTTCAAGTTTTTTCAGGCTGAAAACGGTGTTTGGCTAACGAAAAATGTACCGTCTGACCTAATTACTGAGGACGATCAATAGAGCGCTCATCTGACAAAAACACCCCCTCAGCAAGTATGTGAAAAGCAAGGTTTTCAGACACAAACTGAATACTAAAGTGCCTTATCGCAGGTGGGGAATGATTTGATTTTGAGCGCCATGCACTCAAACTACTCCTAACCCACTCAGACTGCGAAAATTCCGTCAGGTCACCTAGTCTAAACTCACTTGGCTCGCCTTCAAATTCAAAGAGAGCATTTCCAGGGAACGGGAGTTTAATGAACGCGTATACATATTTAAATAAAATATCTCGCCTCAGGCTTAATATGACTTCATCGCCATAACCATCTAGCACCTCTCTCTCGTATTCAACATCAAGTAATACGTTCGCCCCCTCGGAGCGAAAAGATACTTTTGATTCGCCATACCCTGGCAACCACTCGTATGGATTTATTACTAATTTTGGTTTACTAATTATCATGGACGTACCGACTTCAGTTGCTCTGCACCGGTTGACGGCAGATCATTTCTTTTTAATTGATCTGCTGCCAAATCATTAAACGTCTTGCCGGGATAAGCCTCAACACCAGTTTGATTTCGCCCAAACCATTCATTCCGTGGAATTCCAGCCTGCTCCAACGCCGTGGAGGTCCGTGTATTCAGGATCAGGCGAGTGCCATTCATGTCCACATAATCAACTGGAAGCTGACCTGGTTTTATGGTCCCAGCCTTTAAGGCCCCGGCCAGATCATCAACAGTTTTAATTGGCGTTCCAGCTAACTCCGAGTAGAGCTTTTGTCCATCCTCACTAAAAGATCTGTCGGATTTGATTTTGTTTTGAGCAAAATTCGCCTCTGACAATGTACCTTTCTCTGCATTAGCGAGGGTTCCTGCGCCTTTTGCACCAACAGTATCACCCGACGCGAATTTTGTTGTCTAGACCCGTTGCGCCATATGGGGCGCGGCCTGTGGGGCTTTCGGTCAAGACGCCCCGCTATCTCCGCAAAAAACTCCCCCGACGCGGTTTTTGTTCCCGTCACAACACACCCCGGACGACCAAAACCAACCAACAACAAAAAGCCCCTGACGATCCGGTGGCGAAGCCATCGGGTCGTCAGGGGCCAACAAGCGCGGCGCGTTAGGCTTTGGGGTTCAAAGGGGTTTCCCCTTTGGTACGGTCGACTGGTTACGAATGGCGCAGCTCATTTGTAGACAGTCGGTAACGTGCCTGTTTTTAA
>NZ_QGGS01000032.1:0-55198 GCF_003148705.1 Pseudomonas sp. OV226
GTGAACTGCACGACATCCACCATTTCCCAATCGCGATTTTTCCCGGTGTAGAACCCGTAGCCCTTGAGACTGCCATCAGCCTGTTGCTCGACCTGCAATCGAACGCGGGTTCTGGCCTGTTTCAGGGCACGCAGTTGGTCTTCGGTATACAGCGCGCTGTCACCCAGGCTAGGTGTCCAGAACAAGACAACAACACCGGCCAATGTCGCGGCCCCGGCAGCGCCAAGGCCCAGGACCGGAGCAGTAAGAGCGGGGGCGCTTAGGGCGAGCCGGCCGATGCCGAGCGAGAGGGTACTGCCACTGATGGTTTCGAGATTCAGTAGCCCGGCATCGCCTACGTCACGAGCGCCAAGCCAGGCGATTTCACCGTAATCCTTGAGGCTGTCAGTCGGAACGACGCCAGAAGGGTTCGAGTAATCAATGATGGCGTCCGGCAAGTTGCAGGACTTGGCGAAGACGCATCCGGCGCGAACGGTTTCGTCCTTTTTCGCCGAGCCTTGAAGGCGATCTTCAAAGGCTTGCTGGCGGGCGAGCATGGCGTCGTAAGCGGATTGTCGTGCATCCCGCTCGGCCAGTTCAGTATCCGTCATGAAGCGGTGGGTGACGTGATGACCGTCACCGGAGGGTGGGTTTTTAACCCTGGGAACTTCCTTGTTGCCAGCCACTGATCTTCCTTGCGTTCGTCCGTCGACAGCTCCCGAAAAAGGAGCTGTGCGACGTTAACGAAGGAGGTTAATCGTGGCTGTAGGACGAGTCCTGAATGTCGCTAAGACTGTTCGCTTTCTCAGAATTGCAGAACGGCGCTCTTGCGACTGGCCATTGCCGTCACCGCGTATCCGATCAGTGCGGCCAGAATCGAGCCGGTCAAGATGCCCATCCGGTCCATCCCGGCGTAGTCACTGACGCCTGGTTCGAATGCCAGGGAACCGACAAACAGACTCATGGTGAAACCAATCCCGCAGAGCATCGCCACACCCAGCACCTGGCCCCAGTTCGCACCTTGGGGCAGGGTGGCAATGCCGATTTTCACGGCCAGCCAGGTCAGGCCGAAAACGCCCACCGTTTTACCCAGCAACAGGCCAATCGCGATGCCCATCGGCACATGGTGGGTAAAGCTTTCAACGGTGATGCCGCTCAGGGACAAGCCGGCGTTGGCGAAGGCGAACAGCGGCAGGATGCCGTAAGCCACCCACGGGTGCAGGGCGTGTTCAAGGGTCAGCAGCGGTGAAGGCTCGGCGTTTTTGGTGCGCAGCGGAATACAGAACGCCAACGTCACACCGGCGAGTGTTGCGTGGACGCCGCTCTTGAGCACACAGACCCAGAGAATCAAACCGATGATCATGTACGGCCCGAGCTTCACCACACCGAGTCGGTTCATGGTGATCAACGCGATGATGCAGGCGGCAGCCAGTGCCAGGGACAGCGTCGACAGCGTGCCAGAATAGAAGATGGCGATGACGATGATCGCGCCCAGGTCGTCAATGATCGCCAGGGTCATCAGGAACAACTTCAGCGACACCGGTACCCGCTTGCCCAGCAAGGCGAGCACGCCGAGGGCAAAGGCAATGTCGGTGGCCATCGGGATGGCCCAGCCGCCCAAGGCGGTCGGGTCGTCACGGTTCAAGAACCAGTAGACCAGCGCCGGCACGACCATCCCGCCAATGGCAGCGGCGCCCGGCAGGACGATTTGCGAGGGCTGCGACAACTGGCCGTCGAGGACTTCGCGTTTGACTTCCAGGCCGATCAGCAGGAAGAACATCGCCATCAGACCGTCGTTGATCCACAGCAGCAACGGTTTGGCGATTTTCAGTGCGCCGATCTGAGCGACGACAGGGGTGTCCAGCAGCCCGCTATAGAGCCACGACAGGGACGAGTTGTTGATGATTAAAGCCAGGGCTGCCGCGGCGATCAGTAACAGACCGCTGGCAGCTTCCAACTGAAAGAAACGCGTGAAAGTGCTACGCAGAGGCAAGGTCGCTCTCCATCGATGAATTCAAAAGGTGGCACACCCTAACCCGTACTGTTAGTTGTTAAAACAAAAGTTATATTCTTTTTTGTTATATGGCGTAACAAGGTGGAGGACGGGGCCGGACTTGAGCCTAGCAGTTGTCGGCCGTATTGGGCCTCAGCTGTACCTGTGCGTGATGTAGGTTTTTTCCTAAGCTTCGAGGGATAGGCCTTACGCAAAGGCCGACTTTTGCCTGACTCCACGAGAAAACCATCATGAGCGACAATCGACAGTGGGCCCGCGAAGCTATCCGGATCATTGAAGCGGACTTCCAGCGCAGCGCCGATACCCACCTGATCCCCTTGCCGCTGCCGGGTTTTCCGGGCATCGAACTGTATTTCAAGGATGAATCCAGCCACCCCACCGGCAGCCTGAAACATCGCCTGGCGCGCTCGCTGTTTCTGTATGCGCTGTGTAACGGCTGGCTCAAGCCCGGTGCACCGGTGATCGAGGCGTCCAGCGGTTCGACGGCAATTTCCGAGGCGTATTTCGCCAGTTTGCTGGGACTGCCGTTCATTGCGGTGATGCCGGCGACCACCTCCAAGGAAAAAATCGCGCAAATTGCTTTCTATGGCGGCAAGAGTCATCTGGTCGACGACCCGACTCAGATCTACGCCGAGTCCGAACGGCTGGCGCGAGAGCATGATGGGCATTTCATCGACCAGTTCACCTACGCCGAACGCGCCACTGACTGGCGAGCGAACAACAACATTGCGGAATCGATCTTCCACCAGATGCGTTTCGAGCAGCACCCCGAGCCGAGCTGGCTGATTTCCAGCCCTGGCACGGGTGGTACAACCGCAACGCTGGGTCGTTACGTGCGTTATCGCCAGCATTGCACCCGCGTGCTGTGCGCCGATGCCGAGCGTTCGGTGTTCTTCGATTACTACCAGACGGGCGATGCCAGCCTGCGCCTGGAGTGCGGTTCGCGGATCGAAGGCATCGGCCGGCCTCGGGTGGAAGCGTCGTTCCTGCCCAAGGTGATTGATGCCATGGTCAAAGTGCCGGACGCGTTGTCGCTGGCGGCCATGCACTACCTGGCACAGCGCCTGGGGCGACGGGTTGGCGGATCGAGCGGGACCAATCTGATCGGCGCCCTGATGGCGGCGCAGCAGATGGTCGCGGCGGGGGAGTCGGGATCGATCGTGGCGATTCTGTGCGATGGTGGCGAGCGTTATGCCACCACCTATTACGATCAGGATTGGCTCAAGGGCCAGGGGTATGAGTTGAGTGGCTTGATGGCTGCCGTGGCGGCGAGTGTCGAGCGCGGTGAGCCGCTGCCGGCCAGCGTGTTGCGCGCCAATATCTGAGATCTTTCAAACACTGAAGATCCCTGTGGGAGCTGGGCTTGCCCGCGATGGCGGATTCAGATTCAACAAAGATGTTGACTGATCTGCCGCCATCGCGGGCAAGCCCGGCTCCCACAGGTCTTGTGTTGTGGCAAAGAATTATGTCAGGCCTCAAGGCCCAGGATGTCGCGGGCCACAGCTTCGGCAATCCGAATACCGTCCACACCCGCCGACAGAATCCCGCCCGCATAACCCGCGCCTTCACCCGCCGGAAACAAGCCCTTCACGTTCAGGCTCTGCATCGACTCGTTACGGGTAATGCGCAACGGTGACGAGGTGCGTGTCTCGATGCCGGTCAATACGGCGTCATGCAGCGAGTAACCGCGGATCTGCTTCTCGAACGCTGGCAACGCTTCACGAATCGCCTCAATGGCAAATTCCGGCAAGGCCAGGGCCAGATCACCCAGGGCAACGCCTGGCTTGTAGGAGGGTTCGACACTGCCCAGTTCGGTGGACGGCTTGCCGGCGATAAAGTCGCCGACCAGTTGCGCCGGCGCTTCGTAGTTGCTGCCGCCCAGCACAAAGGCGTGGGATTCCAGGCGTTCCTGCAACTCGATACCGGCCAGCGGGCCGCCCGGATAATCAACTTCCGGGGTAATGCCGACGACGATCCCGGAGTTGGCATTGCGCTCGTTACGCGAGTACTGGCTCATGCCGTTGGTGACCACGCGATTAGGCTCGGACGTCGCCGCGACCACGGTGCCGCCCGGGCACATGCAGAAGCTGTAGACCGAACGACCGTTCTTGGCGTGGTGCACCAGTTTGTAGTCGGCCGCCCCGAGTTTCGGGTGGCCGGCGTACTTGCCCAACCGCGCGCGGTCAATCAGCGACTGCGGGTGTTCAATGCGGAAACCCACCGAGAACGGCTTGGCTTCCATGAACACGCCACGGCCGTGGAGCATGCGGAAGGTGTCCCGGGCGCTGTGGCCGAGGGCCAGAATCACGTGTTTGGAGTGGATCTGCTCGCCGCCATTTAGCTCGACGCCGACCAGTTGGCCATCCTCGATCAACACATCGGTGACACGTTGCTGGAAGCGGACTTCGCCGCCCAGTGCGCGAATCTGCTCACGCATGTTTTCCACTACGCCAGTCAGACGGAACGTACCGATGTGTGGCTTGCTGACGTAGAGAATCTCTTCCGGGGCGCCGGCCTTGACGAACTCGTGCAGCACTTTACGGCCGATGAATTTCGGGTCTTTGATTTGGCTGTAGAGCTTGCCGTCGGAGAACGTCCCTGCGCCGCCTTCACCGAACTGGACGTTGGATTCAGGGTTGAGCACGCTTTTACGCCACAGGCCCCAAGTGTCCTTGGTGCGCTGGCGCACTTCGGTGCCACGTTCGAGGATGATCGGCTTGAAGCCCATTTGCGCGAGCAACAGCCCGGCGAAAATCCCGCACGGCCCGAAACCCACAACCACGGGGCGTTGCTGCAAATCGGCCGGTGCCTGGCCGACCACTTTGTAACTGACATCCGGCGCCACGTTGACGTTACGGTCATCGGCGAACCTGTGCAGCAGTGTCGCCTCATCCTTGGCGGTGAGGTCGATGGTGTAGATGAAGCACAGTTCGGAGGACTTTTTTCGCGCATCGTAGCTGCGCTTGAACAAGGTGAAATCGAGCAGGTCATCACTGGCGATGCCCAGGCGCTGCACGATGGCAGGGCGCAGGTCTTCTTCGGGATGGTCGATCGGCAACTTGAGTTCAGTGATTCGTAACATGGCAGGACCCGGTTCGCGGGGCGCACAACTGCGCCAAGGCGTTTGAAACCGGTGATTATAAGCCCCAAAGGAGATTCCCGTGAGGCTTAAACGATCAGTCGTTACGCGAACCGCCGAAATACGCGCAACCGCGCTGGACCTGACCATTGATGCGCAGTTCTGCGCTCATGTGCTGGACGCTGCCGGTGGTGCTGTCGACGCAACGTTGCGGCGTGACCCACAGTTCGATGTGCTGGTTATTGGCTTCGGTGCCGAGGTTGAAACGGCCATCGCCCAGTTGTTCTTCCACGTACGGTAGGGCCAGAGGCGGTTGACCGGCGCGATCAATCACCATGCCTTTACCGCTGACTTTGACGCTCCACTCTGGCGAGTGGCCGGCCGCGCGCAAAATCAGCAGTTTGAAATTGGGATCGTCACACGCCGTGCCCGAGCGCTCGACGCGGTAGAGCTGTTCCAGATCGAGGCGACTCTCGGCACCACTGGCCACAATGCGCCCACGCACATCGGCGAACAACTTGCCCTGTTTATCAGCCAGGGACGCGGCCTGTTGCAGAACGCTGGTGCCGCCGGTGTCGTTGACCACATAACTGCGCTGTTCATTGCATGGCTGGAACAGCAAGTTGCCGCCCGCCGCCGTCAACTGGCCCTGCATGCGGGTCTGGCCCACGTGGGAGGCGCTTTCACGCGGGCCATCAAACAACTGACAGGCGGCAAACAGCGGCAGCAGGGCAACAAGGACTAAGGAACGGGCAACACGCATCTTTGGCTCTCCAGACAAGTGCCGTCACGTTACTCAGCCTGACCGTTCATCACAAGGCTGGAGTTGTTCTCAGACAAAGTAGAGGGTGATTTCCGGCAACATCTTGTGAATGATTTCGATGCCGAGTATCAGAGTGCCAAAGGTAAGCTGCCACGTTTTTACAGGGAGCGGATATGAAGAACACAATGGGCTGGAAGTTCTGGTTGTTTTTAATTGTGATGACGGGGGCCACGGGCACTCAGGCTGCCGAGATCAATTTTTCTTCGGCAACCGACTTCACTCGAATGGAGTTGTTATTGAAGGACAACGACAGACTTCATTCAGAATTTGAAATGAATGTCACGCTCAGTCCTGAAGCAACTGAGCGTATGCAGTGTATTACCCGTGAGTCGATAGGCCAGAAATTGACGCTATTGATCAATGGTTGGAAGGTTTCTACGGCGACAGTGCAATCGGTCTTGGGCTCGCAGTTCAGAGTGTCCATCCCGACAGCCATCGCCAAAGACCTCTTGCCCACGTTAGTTGATTGAGCCTGAACCGGCTCAGCCGACGTGAAAAGTCTGACCTGTCTGCAAGCCTTCCACGCTTTTGGCGTAAGACAATGCCACATCGGCTGCAGGAACCGGTTTGAAACCACGGAAGTAAGGCGCGTATTTGCCCATGGCTTCCACCAGCACATTCGGGCTGATCGAGTTCACGCGCAGGCCGCGGGGCAGTTCGATGGCGGCGGCGCGGACGAAGCTGTCCAGCGCGCCGTTGACCAGCGCCGCCGAGGCGCCGCTGTAAATCGGGTCGTGGCTGAGCACGCCGGTGGTCAAGGTGAACGAGGCGCCATCGTTGGCGAACTCACGGCCGATCAGCACCAAATTGACCTGGCCCATCAGTTTGTCTTTCAGGCCCAGCGCGAAGCTTTCTTCGGTCATGTCGTTCAACGGTGCGAAGGTAACGTTGCCGGCGGCGCAGATCAGGGCATCGAACCTGCCGGTCTGTTCGAACAGCTTGCGGATCGAGGCGCTGTCGCTGATGTCCACCTGAAAGTCGCCACTGTTGCGACCGATACGAATGATCTCGTGACGCTGGGACAGTTCCTTGTCGACTGCCGAGCCGATGGTGCCGCCTGCGCCGATCAATAGAATTTTCATCATGCTGTTCCTCGATGGGTTGAATGAGGTCTCAGTCTAGAGTGGTTTTTTTCGTTGATAAGCGCACTAATAGGCAACCTTTGGTTTTCAAATGGAAACAATCCATGAGTGAGATGGATGATCTGGCGGCGTTTGCGGTATTGATTGAAGCCGGGAGTTTCACGTTGGCGGCGCAGCAACTGGGTTGCAGCAAGGGCCAATTATCCAAGCGCATCAGCCTGTTGGAGACGCGGTTTTCGGTGGTGCTGTTGCAACGCACCACTCGACGTTTGAGTCTGACAGCAGCGGGGGCGGCGCTGTTGCCGCAAGCTCAGGCGCTGGTCGTACAAGTGGAGAGGGCGCGTCAGGCATTGGCACGGTTGAAGGACGATATGGCGGGGCCGGTGCGTATGACGGTGCCGGTATCGCTGGGAGAAACGTTCTTCGATGGCTTATTGCTGGAGTTCTCCGGCAAGTACCCTGACGTGCAGATCGAGCTTGATCTGAACAACCAGTTTCACGACTTGTCCCGGGATGGTTTCGACCTGGCGATTCGCTCCGAGGTGGGTAACGACGAGCGTCTGGTGGCCCGGCCGCTACTGGCCTGGCACGAAATGACCTGTGCCAGCCCGGCGTATCTTGAACAGTATGGAGAGCCACAAACGCCCCAGGCCTTGGCCGAACATCGTTGCCTGCTCAACAGCCATTACAGCGGTCGCGAAGAATGGTTGTATCACCAGCAACACGAACTGTTGCGGGTGCGGGTGTCGGGGCCGTTTGCCAGCAATCACTACAGCTTGCTGAAGAAAGCGGCACTGGCCGGCGCCGGTATCGCCCGCTTGCCGTCCTACTTGTTGCAGGCGGAATTGGCTGACGGGCGTTTGCGCTGGCTCCTGCGCGATTATCAGACGCGGCGTATGCCGATGTACCTGGTTCACCCGTATCAGGGCGGGCTGCCAAAACGTACTCAAGTGCTGGCGGATTACCTGATCGGCTGGTTCAAGCGCAGCGGCGAAGCGCTGGATCGGCTTAGCCTCGCACGGCCTTTGTAGCAGCTGTCGAGCTTGCGAGGCTGCGTTCGACTGCGAAGCAGTCGTGAAGTCAGTCACCGTGGTCTGACACGTAAACCGCGTTTGCAGGTTTTGCGACCGCTTCGCGTTCGAACGCAGCCTTCGGCAGCTGCTACAGGGGATCTGAGTTAGCGGGAGTAGCGCCGGGCGATCAGATGATCGATCGACAATTTACCCGGCCCGGTTGCCATCAGATACAGCAGCACTGCCGCCCAGGTGCCGTGCGTCGGGTAAGCATCCGGGTACACAAACAGTTGAATAGTCAGGGTCATGCCCAGCAACGCCAGCGCCGAAAATCGCGTGGCGAAGCCAATCAGAATCAGGGCCGGGAAGAAGTGTTCGGCGAACGCCGCCATGTGTGCCGCGACCTCGGGCGAGAGCAGCGGCACGGGGTACTCACTCTTGAATAATGGAATGGTTGAGTCGGCCAGGCGTGGCCAACTGATCTCGAACGTGCCATCGATCAAGTCGATGGCCAGGCCTTCGACCTTGGTTTGCCCGGACTTCCAGAACACCGCCGCGATGGAGAACCGCGCAATGAAGGCGATCAGGCTCTGTGGAATCATTTCCAGCAGCGCAATGGCGCGGCTGATCGGGTTCTGAGTGTTCATGGCGTTACCTTGTTGTGATGAAGGTGAGTAATGACGTTGTGGGTGATCAACAGGCTCAGGGTCTGGTTGAGGTCGAACGCGGGAGCGGACTCCACGGCCTGAATCAGGGGCTGGCCGTTTTGCAGGTTCTGGATGAAAGCGCTGGCGCCGGGGTCGATGGCAAAGACTTCCACGTCCAGTTCGTTGCGCACGATCAGCGTGTGTTGCCCAACGTTCAGATCGATCCCCGCCAGCGTTGCGTCTTGCTGATGTGCCGCCCAGATCGAAACCACGGCAAAGGCTGACGTCAACAGGTGCAAGGAGGGATGAAATTCGACAGTCAATTCGACCAGGGCTTGCGGATTGGCGAGTGCTGCGCCGATCTGTTGGTGGCTCAGCGGTTGAGCGTCGGCGGCGTGGTAAGCGACAGTGCGCAAGCGTTCCAATCGCGCGACATCGGCCAGATAGGGCAGGCTGGCCGCCGGTTCGAAGCCTTCGACGAAGTCCGCAAAATCGTCGCCGTAATCCTTTATCAGCGGGCTCTGAGGCGCATTGCCGAGCAAATAGATCCCGGCCATGGCGCGGAAGAATTCACCGCCGACCAATTGCGCCACTACGGGGTAGCTGTGCGCCAAGGCGTTGATCAGCGAGCTCTGCACATTGTTGCGATACACCGCGAAACGGCTGGCGGGATCGGCACCGTTGACGCTGAACAAGCCCTCGGGGCACGTCAATTGGCGATCAAGCAGGGCGGCGGCAAATGCGGCTTGAGTGCTCATGGTCGACCCCGGGCACACAGCAAGAGCTCATCGGCCTGACGCGCCTCGGCGTGCAAGACGCTGAAGGCCGGCAGCTGATTGTCGCGTTCGATCAGGGTGGCTATCGGGCCTGTTCGCTCCAGCACGTGCTGGTACAGCGACCAGACGGCGTTATCGATGGGGGCGCCGTGATCATCTATCAGCAGGCGGTCACCGAGGCTGTCGGTGTCTTCGGCAAACCCGGCCAGGTGAATCTCGCCGATGCTTTGAAGGGGCAGGGCGTTGAGGTAGGCCAAAGGGTCGCGACGATGATTGATGCACGACACGTAGACATTGTTCACGTCCAGCAACAGCCCGCAGCCCGTGCGGTGGATGACTTCGCCGATGAAGTCGGCTTCATCGATGGTCGAACGCTCGAACGCCAGGTAAGTGGCCGGATTCTCCAGCAACATCGGGCGTTTCAGGGTGCTCTGCACCTGGTCGATGTGTTCGCAGACGCGGTCTAGCGTTGCGTTGTCATAGGCCAGAGGCAACAGGTCATTCAAAAACGCCGGGCCATGACTGGACCAGGCCAGGTGTTCGGAAAAAGAGTGGGGTTGATAGCGCTCAATCAGTGCGGCGAGGCGCTTGAGGTGCTGAGTGTCCAGCGGACCTTCAGCACCGATCGACAAGCCTACGCCATGCAATGACAGCGGGTATTGCTCGCGAATCAAACCCAGGAAGTGATGAAACGGGCCGCCGGCCACCATGTAGTTTTCGGCGTGGACTTCGAAAAAACCGATGTCCGGGTGTGAACCGAGCACTTCACGGAAGTGCTCGGTCTTGAGCCCCAGCCCGGCGCGGGGCGGGAGCCCGAACGTTGAAGCGTTCATGGTCGACACTCAGGCGGGGTTCAGATCAGGCTTTGGCTTTAGCTTTGTAGGCTTCCATCTGACCGAAACCGGTCGGCGAGGTCTCACTTGCAGTCGTCGCGCAGGTGCCTTTAGGGACCAGTTTCCAGGCATTAGTCTGGAAGTCGGTTTTCGAGGTGCCGGCGCACGTGGTGCCAGCGCCTGCTGCGCAATCGTTATGGCCTTTCATGGCAACGCCGAAGCATTTTTCCATGTCGTCGGCGGCGTGGGCGGTGGAAACAGCGGCCATGCTCAAAGCAGAACCGAGGGCCAGAACCAGGGCGGTGGCGGACAGGGTGCGGGTGGTAGCAGTCATGGTGTTTCTCCGGTTTTTGAGGATTGGCAAGAACGCGTTTGTGCTTGCTTACCCCACTAGAGAAAGGTCATGGCGATGCGTTACAGCCGCGCCCAAAATTTTTAAAAAAACCTCAAAACACCATCAACCCCTTGTAGGAGCCGAGCTTGCTCGCGATAGCGGTTTGTCATTCGACATCACTGTTGTCTGATCCACCGCTATCGCGAGCAAGCTCGGCTCCTACAGGGATGCATTGTCTGCAATGTAAATGGCAGGCACAAAAAAACGGCCCGAAGGCCGTTTTCTGTTTACCGCAATGGCTTAACCGCCGAGGTACGCTTCACGCACTTTCGGATCGGTCAGCAGGGCTTCACCCGTGCCTTGCATCACCACCCGGCCGTTCTCCAGAACGTACGCACGGTCGGCAATTTTCAGTGCCTGGTTGGCGTTCTGCTCAACCAGGAACACTGTCACACCGTCTTTGCGCAGCTGTTCGATGATGTCGAAGATCTGCTGGATGATGATCGGCGCCAGACCCAACGAGGGTTCGTCGAGCAACAGCAGCTTGGGTTTGCTCATCAGCGCACGGCCGATGGCGAGCATTTGCTGTTCGCCACCGGACATGGTGCCGCCGCGTTGGGCGAAGCGTTCTTTCAGGCGTGGGAAAAGTCCGAGAACCTTGTCCATCTGTTCCTGATAGTCGCCCTTGTCGGTGAAAAAACCGCCCATGGCGAGGTTTTCTTCCACGGTCAGGCGGGAGAACACCCGACGACCTTCCGGGACCACGGCGATGCTTTTGCGCATGATCTGCGACGAGCTCTGGCCGACCAGTTCCTCACCCATGTAGCGGATGCTGCCGCTGTGGGCTTGCGGCGAACCGCAAAGCGTCATCAGCAGGGTCGACTTGCCGGCACCGTTGGCGCCGATCAACGTCACGATTTCGCCCTGACGGACTTCGACGTTGACGCTGTGCAGGGCCTGGATCTTGCCGTAGAAGGTGGAAACGTTTTCGAATTGCAGCATTTACGCTTCCCCCAGGTAGGCTTTGATCACTTCGGGATTGTCGCGGATCTGATCCGGCGTGCCGTTGGCCAGAGGCGTGCCCTGGTTGATCACGACGATGTGGTCGGAAATGCTCATGACCAGTTTCATGTCGTGTTCGATCAACAGCACAGTGACGTTGTGCTCTTCACGCAGCACGCTGATCAGCGCCTTGAGGTCTTCGGTTTCCTTCGGGTTCAGGCCGGCAGCCGGTTCGTCGAGCATGAGGATCCGCGGACGGGTCATCATGCAGCGAGCGATTTCCAGACGACGTTGCTGACCGTAAGCCAGGGTACCGGCCGGGCGGTTGGCGAAGGCCTTGAGGTTGACCTTCTCCAGCCAGTACTCGGCGAATTCCATGGCTTCGCGTTCGCTTTTGCGAAAGCCCGGCGTCTTGAACAGGCCGGCCAGGAAGTTGGTGTTCAAATGACGGTGCTGGGCGATCAAGAGGTTCTCGACCGCGGTCATGTCCTTGAACAACCGCACGTTCTGGAAGGTGCGCACCACGCCTTTGAGGGCGATCTTGTGGCCCGGCAGGCCTTCGATCGGCTCGCCGTCCAGCAGGATGCTACCGCCGCTCGGCTTGTAGAATCCGGTCAGGCAGTTGAACACCGTGGTCTTGCCGGCGCCGTTGGGGCCGATCAATGCAACCACCTGTTTTTCCTTCACGGTCAGGGCCACGCCGTTGACCGCCAGCAAGCCGCCGAAGCGCATGCTCAGGTTTTCTACTTTCAGGATCTCGCGGCTCATTTGCGCAGCTCCATGTGAGGACGTTGCATGGGCAGCAGGCCTTGAGGGCGCCAGATCATCATCAGCACCATCAAGGCGCCGAACATCAACATGCGGTATTCACTGAACTCTCGCATCATTTCCGGCAGCAGGATCATCACCGTGGCGGCGAGTACGACGCCCAGTTGCGAACCCATGCCGCCCAGCACCACGATGGCGAGGATGGTCGCCGACTCGATGAAGGTGAAGGACTCCGGTGTCACCAGGCCCTGACGCGCAGCGAAGAAGCTGCCGGCGAAACCGGCGAAGCAGGCACCCAGGGTGAACGCAGAAAGCTTGATCGCCGTCGGGTTCAGCCCCAGCGCCCGGCAGGCGATTTCGTCTTCACGCAGTGCTTCCCAGGCACGGCCCAGAGGCATGCGCAGCAAGCGATTGATGACGAACAGGGCGAACAGCGACAACAACACCGCGATCAGGTAAAGGAAGATCACCTTGTTCACCGGGTTGTAGGTCAGACCGAAGTACTCGTGGAAGGTCTGCAATCCCTCTGCGGCCGTTTTATCGAAGGTCAGTCCGAAAAGTGTTGGCTTGGGAATGTTGCTGATGCCGTTCGGGCCACCGGTGAGGTCGGTCAGGTTACGCAGGAACAGCCGGATGATTTCACCGAAGCCCAGGGTCACGATGGCCAGGTAGTCACCACGCAAACGCAACACCGGGAAGCCCAGCAGGAAACCGAACGTGGCCGCCATCAGGCCGGCAATCGGCAGGCAGATCCAGAAGCTCAGACCGTAGTAGTGCGACAGCAACGCATAACTGTAGGCACCGACGGCATAGAAACCGACATAACCCAGGTCGAGCAGGCCGGCCAGGCCGACCACGATGTTCAGGCCCAGGCCCAGCATCACGTAGATCAGCACCAGCGTTGCAATATCCACCGCACCGCGCGAGCCGAAGAACGGCCAGACCAGCGCACCGATGATCAGCGCAATGATGATCCAGCGTTGGGTGGTCGGCAGGGTCAGGAAATTACTGGCCTTGGCCGGCATCACCGGCATGTTCGGCGAGGATTTCCATGCCGCGCTGATCGACTTGTCGAACAACACTCGCAGGAACATCAGTACCGAGCACAGGGCAATGGTGATCAGCGTGGTGGTGCTGGTGCCATGGACTTCCAGGTTGATGCCGACGATGGTCAACTTCAGCCCGAGTACCGGATACGCCACAGCCCAAACTAACAGTGCGCTGAACAACGCCTGTCTAAGATTCCTAGTCATACTTTTTCAACCTCCGGACGGCCCAACAGGCCGGTTGGCCGGAACAACAACACCAGAACCAATAGACCGAAAGCCACGACGTCCTTGTACTGGTCGCCGAAAATGTCGGCACCAAAGGCTTCCGCTACCCCCAGCACAATCCCGCCGAGCATGGCGCCGGGAATGCTGCCGATACCGCCCAATACCGCTGCGGTGAAGGCCTTGAGGCCGACGAGGAAACCGGCGTTCGGGTTGATCACACCGTATTGCATGCTCAGCAGCACAGCCGCGATGGCCGCCAGTGCAGCACCGATGACGAAGGTCAGGGCGATGATGTTGTTGGTGTTGATACCCAGCAGGTTGGCCATCTTGATGTCTTCGGCACAGGCACGGCAGGCGCGACCCAGGCGAGAGCGGGAGATGAACAGCGTCAGGCCGAGCATGGCGATGAACGTCACCACGAACACCACGATTTGCATGTAGGAAATCAGCACTTCATGTGCACCACCTGGCCCGATGGCAAAGTTGCCGGGGATCAGGTTGGGGATGGATTTGTCCTTGGAGTCTTGCGCCAGCAGAACCGTGTTCTGCAGGAAGATCGACATGCCGATGGCGGAAATCAGCGGAATCAGACGGTTGCTGCCGCGCAAGGGGCGGTAGGCAATCCGTTCGATGCTGTAGCCGTAGGCACTGGTCACGACGATGGTCGCGAGGAAAGCGGCAGTCATCAACAGCGGAACGCTGTCGAGTCCCATCATGGACAGGCCCGCGATGGCGATGAACGCCACGTAGGAACCAATCATGTACACCTCGCCGTGGGCGAAGTTGATCATTCCAATGATGCCGTAAACCATCGTATAGCCGATGGCGATCAGGGCATACGTGCTGCCAATGGTCAGACCATTAACCAGCTGTTGGAAAAAGTGATAGATGTCAGGCATTACAGCGCTCCTAAAAACCTGATACGCATTTCACTGGTGGAGTCATTTTCCCGCTCGAGCCCCGTGGATCTGCATCCACTTCGAACGCGAGGTTTGCCAGCGAACCGCTGATGACGGTTTTGAGATTTTCAGGTGGGGAGACTGGCGGATCACGCCAGCGCGGCCCAAAACGTTCGTAAAACAAAGCCCACGGCACGCCGTGGGCTCTATTGGCAGTCAGTCAGGCAAAGCCTTACTGAGGCGAAGCTTCAGTTTTTGGTTTGCCGAAGTGCCACTCGTAAACCACAAATTTGAAGTCTTTCAGGTCGCCCTTGTCGTCGAACGCCAGGTCGCCAGTCGGGGTTTTGAAGGTGCCAGCGTGGATGGCAGCAGCCACTTTGGCGGTGTCTTCGGACTTGGCAGCCTTGATGCCGTCGGCGATCACTTCCACAGCCGAGTAGGCCGGGAACACGAACGGACCGCTCGGGTCTTCTTTCTTCGCCTTGAACGCGTCAGCCAGGGCAACGTTGGCCGGATCCTGGTCGAAGGATTTCGGCAGGGTTACCAGCAGACCTTCGGAAGCGTCTTTGGCGATCTGCGAAATGGAGTCGTTACCCACGCCTTCCGGACCCATGAACTTGGCTTTCAGGCCTTTTTCCTGGGATTGACGCAGGATCAGGCCCAGCTCTGGGTGGTAGCCGCCGTAGTAAACGAAGTCGACATTGGCTTGCTTGAGCTTGGAGATCATCGAAGAGAAGTCTTTGTCGCCGGCGTTGATGCCTTCGAACACGGCAACCTTGATGCCTTTGCCTTCCAGAGTTTTCTTCACGGCGGTGGCGATGCCTTCACCGTATTGCTGTTTGTCGTGCAGAACAGCAACGATTTTCGGTTTTACGTGATCGGCAATGTAGTTACCGGCGGCAGGGCCTTGGGCGCTGTCCAGACCGATGGTACGGAATACCATTTTGTAACCACGAGCGGTGATGTCCGGGCTGGTGGCAGCCGGGGTGATCATGATCACGCCTTCGTCTTCGTAAATGTCCGAAGCCGGTTGAGTGGAGCTGGAGCACAGGTGACCGACCACGAACTTGACGCCGTCGTTGACGACTTTGTTCGCTACCGCTACCGCTTGTTTCGGATCACAGGCGTCATCGTATTCAACGGCTTCGAGTTTCTTGCCGTCTACGCCGCCTTTGGCGTTGATCTGTTCGATGGCCATTTTGGCGCCACTGAACTGCATGTCGCCGTATTGGGCTACAGGACCGGTCTTAGGGCCGGCGATGCCGATCTTGATGGTGTCAGCTGCGAACGAATGGCTGGCAACCCCGGCCAGAACCATAGCGGCAAACAGTTTGGAAATCTGCTTAGTAGCCTTAGTCATAGTGCTCCACTCTTACTGTTGTAGTTTTTATAGTCCTGGCGCCGAAAGCAGCAGAACCGGGTCAGATATCTGCGACATTCCCCGGAAAAGCCCCTCGGCAACTGTACCGGTACAGTGTAGAGCGCCGATTGTCAGCCTGGGAAGGCGGCGCCGGGGGGCAAATCCTGCGAGTGTCGCTTTTTTGAATGAAAAAGACAGAATTGCGGCGGGGCATTGAGGGGCTTATAGCCGGATCCAGTGCATTCCTTGGCATTCCTGCGCTTTTCAATTCAGTGACTCAATTGCATCCGGGTTTTTCTGCCAGATTATCGACGTTATCATTTGCGTCGATTTCATTTCCGGACAGTCCCATGAATCAAGAACCTAGCACCCTCTATGCCAAGCTGCTTGGTGAAACCGCATCTATTACCTGGAAAGAGTTGGAGCCGTTCTTCGCCAAGGGTGCCCTATTGTGGGTCGACCCCGGCCTGGATTTGATCGCCGCCGCGGAGGCCTTGGCCCAGGATGAAGGCGAGAAAGTGGCTGCCTGGTTGGCCGCCGACAAGGTCGCCAAGCTCTCTGAAACGCGGGCGCTGGATCTTTTTGAACGTGATCCGCAGCTGTGGGCTGTGGTGGTTTCGCCGTGGATTCTGATCCAGGAAAGGGCAGCGAGCGAAAGCGTCGCACCAAAGTAGTGCTTAGTCCCGATGATAAAAAGTGTGTAGGTGAGTAGCGTGATGGCACGTTGCCGTGGAGAAAGGCCACGTACAGGGCCAGCATCACGGTAACGTAAACGTAACGGGCACAGTTCAGTGAGCAGCCGAAGGGCTGCTCAATTGTTTCTGGATATTGGATTTAGCTGAATTCGAAACCGCAATCGCGGGCAAGCCCGGCTCCTACAGAGTTCGTTGGCGTTCACAAAATTTGTGATCGACATCGTCCCTGTAGGAGCCGAGCTTGCTCGCGATTGGGGCGCCGCCGATTAAGCGGTTTTGCCCGTATGGTTATTCAGCGAAATAACCTTGGTCTTGCCGATGCGGTGACGGTAGATCTCGCGCAGGTACTTGATCGCCTTCTTCACGCAATCGCGTGACAGACGAATGTCGTTGATCGAGACAAACTTGTCTTTGTCATTGATCAGCTCGCGGTACTTCTTCTCGTACATCGGTTTGATCGCGTACCAGTTGGTATCGAGGATCTTCGCCGGGTTTTCGAACTCGTTGAGCAAATCATCGATCCGGTCTTCGTCGAACTCTTCATTAATGATGAAATCGAGGATCGAGTTGTCCAGCGTCTCGTCGAAGCGGTACGGGTTTTTCGCAAAGCAGCGCTTGATGAAGGCCACGATCAGCGTCAGGAAGTCGTCCGACAGGCACGGGCTCTTGGCGATCAGGGTGGTCAGCGACAAGTTGGCCGAAGCGCCAATCACCAGCGCATAACGCTTGAGCGTGGTGTTCGGGAACAGGCTGTTGAGGTGAGTCTTCAACCGGTTCAGGTCCATGTAGGACAGCTTGTAGTCTTTTGGCAGCGAAACAATCGACACCACCGACGAGCAGTTCTTGAAGAAGTGCAGGTCGTGCAGCGCCGCGGCGTCGTAACCCGAATTCTTGTACTGCTCCAGCGAGGCGCGATAGCGCTTGGACTCGATCGGCAGCAGGCTGATGCCTTCGATCGCCTGGGTCACCTTGTTGAAGTGCGGCAGGTCGATGGAGCGGAAGAACAGGTCGTCGATGTTCAGGCGCTGCGGCTCTTTCTCGAACACCTTGAACTTGTCGCTGCTCGGCGGCGGGGTTTCCGGGACGACGGATTCGGCGTAGGCAATCGCCACCGGGCCGGCCAGGCTCATGAACAGGTCGTTGGCGTCCAGGCGAATGGTTTCGCCGATGTCGATGCCGGCACGACGGAAATAGTTCTGGTCGTAGTCAGTGGTGACCGCCTGCGCCGTCAGAATGTTGAAGATCTGTTGCGAGATGTACTGGTTGGCGTGCTTTTCCATCGCATTGACGTCAATGTTCTGGATGTTGCCGTCATCGCTTTCTTCGGCATAACGCATGATGTCGTTGGAGATCAGCATCATGGCGTTCCATGGGCGGATACGCCCCATGACACTGGCTTCACTGCTGTCTTCGTTGGCGAAGTTGTAGGAGAAGTCCCACTCTTCTGACAGGTATTTGCACAGCAGGCGACCGGCGTTGATGTGCAGCGCCTCAGACATTTCACTGCGGTGATCGGAAATGTTCGGCAGCACGCAAATGCCGCTGGTGAAGATCGGCTCGAAGACGAAGGAGTGACCGCTTTTGCCGTCGTGTTCATCCATCGGCTTGGTGTCGAACGTCTTGTTCATGTACGAGTGTTGCTGGGCCAGGCCGAATTCCGAAGCCATGCCCGAACCGGTACCGCCACCGGCGCTGAAGATCGAGAAGTACAGGCGCGACTGGTTGGCTTTGATCCCGCAGCTGTCGATCAGGTACGAGTGAATCATCTTCCAGTCAGGGCTGGAGAAACGCTGGGTGTCCTTGTTCAGGATGATCTTGGCCAGGTACTGACCGAGAATCGGCGCGTTACCGGCGCCACCGGCGTGGACTTCCGACAAGTCCATGATTTTCATTTTGCTGTAGTCGCGCAGGAAGCCGCTCTTTTCGCCTTTGCGCGAGAAACGGATGCGACCGGCAATGTCCTTGTCCAGGTCGCCGAGCATGACCAGCGGCTCTACCAGGAACACCGGTTTGGCACCCTTGTTGGTACCCAGGCGCAGGTTGTTACGAATCCATTGCGCCGGGCTGTAGCCCTTTTCCGCAAAACGTTTGTCCGGCGATAGACGGTCTTCGTTATTGAATTCGTTGAGATAAAACTTGCGGGCGTTGTACACCAGCTCCGCGACGTCCAGGGCGATGTTGGAGCCGCAACGACCCAGGCCAATCAGGCACACCGACGGGAATTCCTGGTCGTTGTGCTGTTCGCTGATGCCCTCGAGATGGGGCGGACGCGGGAACACCATGTCGCGCAGGCCATCGAGGTTATCGAGGATACGGTCGGTGTTGGTTTCGGTGAAATACAGGTACTGCTGAGTGGCCAGCGGGCGCGCCGGGGTCAATGGCTTCGACGATGAGGGGCTGTTCGCCGCGGGGCTCAGTGTCAGATCGGAGACCGTAGTGGCCGGGTTATTTTTAGAAGTCATTGTGCGCCATCTACCTGGACTTGTTGGCTGAGCGACAGCTGTCGTCGAACCATTCACGGAATGGGATCTCGCGTCTTTTTTTGCGCGTATTTGGCCCAAGACTCAGGAACGGGCCTGAGCAACACTGGGGGGAATCCTTTCCTTAGTCATGATGAATCGGCCACTATTCGGCGATCTTTAATCCAAAAGGAGGCTAAATGATGTCAACGCTACCTTCGTTGGGGTTCGCCGGGATCGGCTTGATGGGCCTGCCAATGTGCCGGCGCCTGCTGGCTGCGGGCTATCCGCTGACCGTGTGGAACCGCAATCCGGCCAAGTGCGCGCCGCTGGTTGAGGCCGGTGTCCGACAAGTGGCAACTCCGGCTGAGCTGGGTCAGCACGCCGACATCGTCATGCTGTGCCTGGCGGACACCGCCGTTGTACGTGAAGTGGTTTTTGGCCCGGCCGGGGTGGCGGCGGGAGCGAAAAGCGGCCAGTTGCTGGTGGACTTTTCCAGCCTCGAGCCCGGCGCGACACGAGACATGGCCAAACAGCTGAGTGACACAACCGGAATGAGTTGGCTGGATACGCCGGTGTCTGGCGGCGTGATCGGTGCCGAGGCCGGCAGCCTGGCGATCATGGTCGGCGGCGAGACCGAGGACTTGCAGCGAGTGCATACGGTGTTAATGAACCTGGGCCAGCGTGTTACTCACATGGGCGGCGTCGGGGCCGGGCAGGTGACCAAGGCGTGCAATCAAATGATCGTGGCGTGCAATGCGCTGGTCATTGCTGAAGTGGTGGCGCTGGCCGAGTGTTCCGGGGTAGACGCGCGGTTGATCGCCGAAGCGTTGGCCGGTGGCTTTGCCGATTCAAAACCCTTGCAAATTCTCGCCCCGCAAATGGCCGAAAGCCGATTCGAACCGGTGAAGTGGCATGTGCGCACGCTGCTCAAGGATCTCGACACTGCGGTGAAGTTTTCCCGCGAACAGGGCTCGGCGACGCCACTCAGCGGATTGGCTGCGCAATTGATGCGACTGCATGGGAGCCAGGGTTTCCTGGAAAAAGATCCGTCGACGCTGGTGCAGATGTACCGCGAGCCAAATTCAAAGGCATGACATTGCACGTTTGCTTGCGCTGGTTGATTTCGTTCCGCGCTGGACGCAAATCACCCCGCGGCGCTAATCGCGTTGTGTACTAAGTCTCAGGCACTTTGTTCGTAGGGGATTTCGAACTCGGGTTGCAGGGCCGGCAGGCCAAATGCAGCCCGGGCGGCGTCGCAATCGACATTGGCTTCACCGTTGACCCACGATGCCTCGAACTCCCGACAGGTGCTGGAGCGTTGATCATAAATCGAGCATTTCGTTTCGCTGCCGACGTTGCCCACCAGGCTGACGCAGCGGGTGGGTTTGCAGTCTGTTCCGAGCATCGCTACCCGGCTGGGGCTGATTGAAGCGACCAGATCGTCAGGCACCGTTCCCCCGGCCGAGGTGCATTCACCCCAGAAGAAAGACACACGGAAATGGGAACAGCAGGCACCGCAATTCAGACACGGACTGACTTCGGACATGGGCGATTATCTAAGAGGAGTGGGCACGCAGGGGGGCGGCGAAGGTCGCTATTCTAGGCTTCGCAACGGGCTTTGGAAGGGGGGGCGAAAGGTATTTTTTACCGGCTGTCGGTACCGTGAAAGTGCCGTTGGATGCCCGTGAATTCCGGGCCTGGCGGTCGGCATGAGTTGCGTGAATGCCATGGGCTGATATCAGCCTTACAAATAATGACAGACAGCTTTGCCGGGCCTCTCTAGATTGAAGATTCCGGGGGCAGTGAGGCCCCAATAACAATAAAAGAGACGGACCCATGCAGAACTCGACCCAAGCGGCGAATGCCTGGCGCATTCTGTTCCTGTTGTTTCTGGCAAACCTGTTCAACTTCTTCGACCGCACCATTCCCGCGATCATCATCGAGCCGATCCGCATGGAATGGCACCTCAGCGACTTTCAGTTGGGGATCGTCGGTACCGCGTTCACCCTGGTCTACGCGATTGCCGGTCTGCCGCTGGGGCGGATGGCCGATACCGGTTCGCGCAGAAAATTGATGGGGTGGGGGCTGGCGGTGTGGAGCGGGTTGACGGCGGTCAATGGGTTGGTGGGCAGCTTCTGGAGTTTCCTGATTGTGCGCATGGGCGTCGGCATCGGTGAGGCCAGTTATGCACCGGCCGCCAATTCGCTGATCGGCGACCTGTTTCCGGCCCACCGCCGGGCGCGGGCGATGGGCATTTTCATGCTGGGTCTGCCGTTGGGGCTGCTGCTGGCATTCTTCACCATTGGCGCCATGGTCAAGGCGTTCGACAGCTGGCGCGCGCCGTTCTTTATCGCGGCAGTGCCGGGGCTGATCCTGGCGATTTTCATGTTCTTCATTAAAGAGCCGAAACGCGGTGCAGCAGAAACCGTACAGGTTTCGCAGGAGCGCGTAGACCGGCCGATCCGCCGGGTACTGGCGGTGCCGACGTTCCTGTGGCTGGTGATGGCGGGGTTGTGCTTCAACTTCGCGACTTACGCCTGCAACTCATTCCTGGTGCCGATGTTGCAACGCTACTTCCTGATGCCATTGCAGGAAGCGGCGGTGGCGACGGGAGTGATCGTCGGTGTGACCGGTTTGTTCGGCCTGACGATTGGCGGTTGGGTGGCTGACAATATTCACCAGCGGGTAGCCAGCGGGCGGCTGTTGTTTGCAGCGTTCAGCTTGATTATCTCCACCGTGTGCACGGCTTGGGCGCTGCACTCCGGGCGCATCGAGATCGGCGTGTTTGTGGCGGTCTTCAGCGTGGGCTGGTTGTTTGCCTATAACTTCTATACCTGCGTCTACACCGCGATTCAGGATGTGGTCGAGCCGCGTTTGCGGGCCACGGCGATGGCGCTGTTCTTTGCCGGGCTGTACCTGTTGGGCGGTGGATTGGGGCCGGTGGTGGTGGGCGGTTTGTCCGATCACTTTGCGCACACGGCGATGCTGGCGGCAGGAGCCGAACAGATGACCGAGGCGTTCAAAGCGGTCGGCTTGCACGATGCGATGTACCTGATCCCGGTGGCGTTGTTCTTCACCATGGTCTTTCTGTTTCTGGCGTCGCGGTGTTTTGTGCGCGATGCCAAGCGGATGAAGGCGGGGTTGGTGGCGGTGGTTGAGCCGGGTATTTCTGTGGCGACTGCCTAATCGCCATCGCGAGCAAGCTCGGCTCCCACACTGATCGAGTGGAACCACAAAATTGTGGGCAACTCAGACCTCCTGTGGGAGCCGAGCTTGCTCCGGGCGGCGTTCCGACGATGAGGCAATCAGCAACAACTTAACAATCAAGCAGACAAAAAAAGGCCCGCATCACTGCGGGCCTTTTTTATTTAGCCGGGTAGAGCAGGGGGCTTAACCCGCCACCAACACCCGAATCGCTTCCAGGCGCAACGCCGCTTTTTCAAGCATGGCCAAGCCTTGTTCGCGTTGCTTGCGCAGGGCAACCAGTTCGCTGTCGCGCACCGTCGGGTTCACGGCTTGCAACGCTGTCAGGCGAGCCAGTTCTTCGTCGGTGTCGGCGGCCAGGCGACGCTGCGCCTCGGCAACACGCTCGGCATGACGCGGGAAGATCTTGTCTTCGCCCGCGTTGATCCGTGGCGTCAGCTGGTCACGCTGAGCCTGAATGAACTTGTTGGCGCTGGCACGCGGCACACTTTCGAGTTGATCGTTCAAGGTCTCGAACGACACCCGGGCCGAGAGGTCATTGCCATTGGTATCGAGCAGGCAGCGCAGGGCGGCCGGCGGCAGGTAACGGCCCAGTTGCAACGAGCGCGGTGCAACCACTTCGCTCACGTAGAGCAGTTCCAGCAATACGGTGCCAGGTTTCAGTGCCTTGTTCTTGATCAGCGCCACGGCGGTGTTGCCCATCGAGCCGGACAGGACCAGGTCCATGCCGCCCTGAACCATCGGGTGTTCCCAGGTGATGAACTGCATGTCTTCGCGAGACAGCGCCTGGTTGCGGTCGTAGGTGATGGTCACGCCTTCGTCGTCGCCCAGCGGGAAGCTGGCGTCGAGCATTTTTTCGCTCGGCTTGAGGATCAGTGCGTTTTCCGAATGGTCTTCGCTGTCGATGCCAAACGCGTCGAACAGGGTTTCCATGTAGATCGGCAGGGCGAACTGATCGTCTTGCTCAAGAATGTCTTCAACCAGCGCGTCGCCTTCGCCGGCACCGCCAGAGTTGAGTTCCAGCAGGCGATCGCGACCCGTGTGCAAATCGGCTTCCAGACGCTCACGCTCGGTGCGGGCCTCGTCGATCAGCGCTTGCCACTCACCGTCGTCGGCCTCTTCCAGCAACGGCAGCAGGCGTGGACCGAACTGATGCTGCAAGGCGTTACCGGTCGGGCAGGTGTTGAGGAACGCGTTCAGCGCTTCGTGGTACCACTGGAACAGGCGCTCTTGCGGACTGGTTTCCAGATACGGCACGTGCAATTCGATCACGTGTTTCTGACCGATCCGGTCCAGACGACCGATACGCTGCTCCAGCAGGTCCGGGTGCGATGGCAGATCGAACAGCACCAAGTGGTGCGAGAACTGGAAGTTGCGACCTTCACTGCCGATTTCCGAGCAGATCAGCACCTGTGCACCGAATTCTTCGTCGGCGAAGTAAGCGGCGGCGCGGTCACGTTCGAGGATGTTCATGCCTTCGTGGAACACCGTGGCCGGAATGCCGGAGCGCACGCGCAGGGCGTCTTCCAGGTCCATGGCGGTTTCGGCGTGGGCGCAAATCACCAGCACTTTGGTGCGCTTGAGCATTTTCAGCTGGTCGATCAGCCACTCGACGCGCGGGTCGAATTTCCACCAGCGCTCTTCTTCGCTGGCGTCCGGCTGGGCCTGGAAGCTGACTTCCGGGTACAGCTCGGCGTGATCGCCCAATGGCAATTCGAGGTATTCGTCAGGGCATGGCAGCGGGTACGGGTGCAGTTTGCGCTCCGGGAAACCCTGCACGGCGGCGCGGGTGTTACGGAACAGCACGCGGCCGGTGCCGTGGCGGTCCAGCAGTTCGCGCACGAGGCGGGCGCTGGCTTCGGTGTCGCCGTCATTCACGGCCGTCAACAGGGCTTCGCCTTCGTTGCCAAGAAAACCGTGAATGGTTTTGTGTGCTTCAGGCGACAGGCGCCCCTTGTCCAGCAGTTCCTGAACGGCTTCGGCCACCGGGCGATAATTTTCGCTCTCGGCGCGGAAGGCGGCCAGGTCATGGAAGCGGTTCGGGTCGAGCAGGCGCAGACGGGCAAAGTGGCTGTCCTGGCCCAGTTGTTCCGGGGTCGCGGTCAGCAGCAGGACGCCGGGAATGGTCTCGGCGAGTTGCTCGACAAGGGTATATTCCGGGCTGGCCTTGTCTTCGTGCCATACCAAGTGGTGGGCTTCGTCGACGACCATCAGGTCCCAGCCGGCGGCAAACAGCGCGTCCTGGGCCTTCTCGTCTTCCACCAGCCACTCAAGCGCAACCAGTGCGAGCTGAGTGTCTTCGAACGGGTTGGTGGCATCGCTTTCGATGAAGCGTTCTTCGTCGAACAGCGCGACTTGCAGGTTGAAGCGGCGGCGCATCTCGACCAGCCACTGGTGCTGCAGGTTCTCGGGAACCAGAATCAGCACGCGGTTGGCGCGACCCGAGAGCAGTTGGCGATGGATCACCAGACCGGCTTCAATGGTTTTACCCAGGCCTACTTCGTCCGCCAGCAGAACCCGCGGCGCAATGCGGTCGGCAACTTCGCGTGCGATGTGCAATTGGTGTGCAATAGGTTGCGCACGCACGCCACCCAGACCCCAAAGCGAGGACTGCAACTGGCGGCTGGTGTGTTCCAGCGTGTGGTAGCGCAGGGAGAACCAGGCGAGCGGGTCGATCTGCCCGGCGAACAGGCGGTCGCTGGCCAGGCGGAACTGAATGAAGTTCGACAGTTGGGTTTCCGGCAGGGTCACCACTTCGTTCTGCGCGTTGAGGCCGTGGTAGACCAGCAGGCCGTCGACATCGTCGACTTCCTGGACGGTCAGTTTCCAGCCTTCGAAGTGAGTGATGGAATCACCGGGCGAAAACCGCACACGGGTGAGAGGCGCATTCCTTAGCGCGTACTGGCGAGTGTCGCCAGTGGCCGGATAGAGCACGGTCAACAAGCGGCCGTCCTGTGCCAGAACGGTGCCTAAACCCAGCTCGGCTTCGCTGTCACTGATCCAGCGTTGCCCCGGTTGATACTGCTGCGCCATGCTGCCTGACTCCCACCTTGAAAAAGCGGGCTATCTTAACGGAATGAGACCTTCAGGGCCAAAGGACTCTCATAAAAACTCGCAGTCTTACGTTAGCCCAACGATGCCGCGCCCGCAGGTCGGGGCACCAAATCGTGCCAAACGGGTCACAGTTTGCGACCGATGGCTCAAGTCGCCATCGCCGCAGCCGACAGCTTGCTGACAGGAGACCAATAATCATGCTGCTACCGATGCTCCCCTTGAGTGCCGTGCCGATCACCTCACAGCAGGACCCGATTCGCCAGCGCCCGGATATTCCGCCGGTGGTGGCGGTACAGGAGAGCTCGAACGAGAGCACGATCGACCTGCAGCAGCGCGACCCTGAAGAAGCGGCGTTTCAGCTGCGAGAGGAGCAGCGCCGCCAGCTGGAGCGCGAGCGCCGTCGTCGCGAAGCCGATGAAGACCCTGAAGAACACCTGGCGATACCCGGTGATGAGTTGAATGCCGACAACACGGTACCGGTGGCGCCATTGATGGAAGATCAACCGCGCCAGGGCTTGTGGGTCGATATCCAGATTTGAGGTTGTGGCTGGTCAGCGCGACCGCCAGACCGCATTATTGCGACACACCTGCCAAACGATGCATTGAGCACCATGAGCCAAGACGACAAACTGATTGATCTCAACGCTGAACGCGCAAAACGGGTTCACGACCTTAATGAAAAACGTCTGAACGAAGTTCGTCAGGCGTTTGAGCAGGCGATGCCATTGGGTAAAGCCAAGAAGAAACCGAAGAACAAGCCGAAAAAGCGTTGAAGTACCCTGCACTTATTGATGCAGGTCAGCTGTTACCCCTCCTTTAAGTCCGGTCTCGGGCGATCTTGATCCAAGTCAATTTCTTCTTCCGCCTGTTTGGTTAACTTAGCCCTATCGCAACAGGGCAAGTCCAAGAGGCCAGTCATGTTTTTCGACAACGTGGTGATCGCCGGGGTGCTGACTGTCAGCCTCATGGTTGTGTTTTTCGCAGGTTTTGGATTTTTTATCTGGAAGGATTCGCATAAGCGCAAACCGTAGTTCCTTCTGGATGTAATGAGCACGCAAGGCATTTTGGGCAACTTCGGTTGCCCTTTTTTTTTGCCTGCAAATCTATCGGAATAAGCCGACCTATTGTAGGAGCCGAGCTTGCTCGCGATGGGGCCATACCATTCAACATTCATGTTGCCTGTAAGGCCGCGATCGTCGGAACGCCGCCCGGAGCAAGCTCGGCTCCTACAGGTTATGGGGTTTTTTGGGGGTTCCGGAGGCAATAAAAAGGCGCGAACCTCACGGAACGCGCCTTTTTTTGTGCGGCTGTGTATCAGCTGCCGAGTGCCTTCGACGCCAGCCAGAACAGGCCGGCCGACAGGGCCACGGTCGCAGGCAGGGTCAGGACCCAGGCCAACAGGATGGTTTTTACCGTGCCGCCTTGCAGGCCGCTTTTGTTCGCGACCATGGTACCGGCCACGCCCGAGGACAGCACATGGGTGGTGGAGACCGGCAGGCTGAAGATGTTGGCCAGGCCGATCATGCACGCGGTGGTGATCTGCGCCGACATGCCTTGTGCGTAAGTCATGCCTTGCTTGCCGATTTTCTCGCCGATGGTCAGTACTACGCGTTTCCAGCCAACCATGGTGCCCAGGCCCAACGCCAGTGCTACCGCCAGAATCACCCAGAATGGCGCGTATTCGGTGGTCGTGGTCAGGTCTTTGCGCAGTTTGTCCAGGTCAGCCTTTTCGCGGGCATTGAGATTAGGCAGCTTGCCGACTTTCCTTGCGGTGTCATCCAGGCAGAGCAGGTAGCGACGTACTTCGATGCGGCTTTCCGACGTCAACGAGTGGTAGTCCGATACACCATTCAGGGTGCCGAGCAGGGCGGTGATGGTCGGTTCGGTCTGTTGCGGGTTGCAACGGAATTTCTCCGGCAGATCACCTTCTATGCTTTTGCCCAGCGCCAGGTATTCACCCAGGGTGTCGGCATTGCGCTTGTAGAACTGGCTCAGGTGCAGGGTCGCATCGCGAGTCCGTTCGATCTGGTAAGTCGTGCTGCTCAGGTCGAGTACGAATTGAGCCGGCACGATACCGATCAGCACCAGCATGATCAGGCCGATACCTTTCTGGCCGTCGTTCGAGCCGTGCACAAAGCTCACGGCCATGGCCGAGATCACCAATACCAGGCGGTTCCAGAACGGTGGGTGCTTCTTGTCATCGAGCTTGCGGCGCTGGTCCGGTGTCTTGTGCATCTTGGACAGGGGACGCCACCATTTAAGGCCGATCAACACCAAGGCCGCGACAAGGAAGCCAGCCATTGGTGAGAACACCAGGGAAGCACCGATATCGATCGCCTTCTGCCAGTTCACGCCATCGGCCAACGGAATGTCGTTGATCAATGCGTTGGCCAGTCCGACACCGAGGATCGAACCGATCAGGGTGTGGGAGCTGGAGGCGGGGATACCGAAGTACCAGGTGCCCAGGTTCCAGGTGATGGCGGCGGCGAGCAACGAGAACACCATCGCCAGTCCGTGACCGGTGTTTACATTGATCAGCAGTTCTACCGGCAGCAGGTGGACGATGGCATACGCCACGCCAACACCGCCCAGCAGCACGCCGAGGAAGTTGAACACACCGGAAAAGAACACCGCCAGGTGAGGCGGCATGGCTTTGGTGTAGATAACGGTGGCCACCGCGTTTGCGGTGTCATGAAAGCCGTTGATGAACTCGAAGGCGAGGACAAAGGCCAGGGCGAGCAAGAGGCTCACAAGCACCCAAGCATCCAGTCCGCTGAATAAATCGATCATGAAGGTTTTCTGACCCGGTCATAAGGGGGCGCGATTATGCCAGAAAAGACTGCTAATCAATGCACTAGGTGCTCATCGGTAACATTCTTCAACGAAATAGTTTGTGACGAACGCCTATCTCCCAGCGTTTTACCGGGTTTTTCAAACCATTGAATTCATTGGGGAATGCAGCAGCCACAAGGGTTTCTCCCGTGAAGTCGAGAGGCTTGAACGCTTGTGTGAAATATCTGAGAAGAGGGTCAGAAATGAGCCTTTTGCCTCATCCGATGGGTGAGGGAGCCGCTGCCCGCTTGTAGCAGGCGCGAAAGGCTTCATTGATGCAACCCGCTTTTAACGGGAGCAGACGCAGACCCTTGAAGGGATTCGGGCCGAGGCAGTCAGGGCTCTTCGGCTTTGAGTTCCTTTTCCATCTTCTGCAATTCCTGAGTAAACGCCTGATCCTGAACGGTGGCGCGTTTACGCCAGGGTTTACGTTCCGGCTCGGGCTGGGCGGCGTAGGTGGTGACTTCTCCGCCGTAAACTTCCTTGTAACGTTGTTCCTGGCGCTCAAGTTCCGCGCGCAGTTCGTCTTTCGTCACAGTGCTACCTGTTTGAGTTGAGATAAATTCCGGTGAATCGCGCTGCATCGAGTCGATTGACCACGCTCGTAGAAAGGCTATTGCCAAAGAAGGCAACCTTTTTGACGGCATGCGAACAATACTTCCATGTTGCAGGCGGCCACGACACCAGAGAAAACAGCTGACGCAGCATCAGGTTCCTGTTTCAGCAAGCGCATTGGCGGTGCATATGAAATGAGCGTCAGGCGCTTGCTGTGGGCAACGACGATGGGAGATCGTGTTGCCGGGTGGCGGACTCGGCGGATAAAAAACCGTTACGCCACTAATTGCATTATAGCGGTCGATTCGAAGAACACTATCTCCGAGGCGTTAAAAGTAGTTCGTCATGTGTGATTGTTTTGTTACTCACAAGTTTCGGCGGCAACTATAACGTCGATGCAGCTGACTGTGCGACGTTGTCATTCTGACGTCACTAAAGTGAATAAGTTTGATTGTTACTTCGACCTTTTAGAGGGCGTGCAGTCAAGAACAAAAGCAGGCACTGGATGGTGTGAGTGGCGGCAAGCCCGGCGTAGCATGGATTGCGATTACCGGTCGATGGTTCGATAATCGCCCAATCTTGGCGTTGCCTGTCTTGTGTGTCAGGCCTGGAACCGCCTGTAATAGTCGCTGATCCGTGTAGGAAAGGACCTGATATGAACGATCAAATGCGCAACTCCTTCGCTTCAGTGGCGCCACCCATCGTCGCCTCGCCCGCCAAGCGAATCCAGGCCCTGACCGGTGATCCCGATTTCATGACGTCCCTGGCCCGTGGGTTGGCGGTGGTGCAGGCGTTTCAAGAGCGCAAGCGACACCTGACGATTGCCCAGATCAGCCACCGTACCGAAATTCCCCGCGCCGCCGTGCGACGCTGCCTGCATACGTTGATCAAACTCGGCTACGCCACCACTGACGGTCGCACCTATTCGTTGCTTCCCAAAGTGCTGACGCTGGGCCATGCCTATTTGTCTTCGACGCCGCTGGCGGTTTCTGCCCAGCCGTATCTGGACCGCATGAGTGAGCAACTGCATGAGGCGTGCAACATGGCCACGCTGGAAGGTGACGATATTCTCTATATCGCACGCTCGGCCACCACTCAGCGCCTGATCTCGGTCGACCTTTCAGTGGGCGGTCGCTTGCCGGCCTATTGCACGTCAATGGGCCGCATTCTGCTCGCCGCACTGGATGACACTTCGCTGCGCGAGTACCTCGATCATGCCGAGCTGCAAGCCAAGACCAGCCGCACATTGCACACGCCCGAGGCGTTGCTCGAATGCCTGCAAGAAGTGCGGCAACAGGGTTGGTGCATCGTCGATCAGGAACTGGAGCAGGGCCTGCGTTCGATTGCCGTACCGGTGTATGACGCCTCCGGCCAGGTGGTGGCCGCCTTGAACGTCAGCACTCATGCTGGCCGTGTCAGTCGTAATGAGCTGGAACAACGGTTTCTGCCAGGGCTGCTCAGCGCCAGCCGCGACCTCAGCGCACAGCTTTTCGCTTAAGCGTCCGTTTAAGCTGTTCGATAAACGCACAGACTCGCGTTTATCGAATTGACGCTCTTTCCCCTTGATCATTACTGTCGCGGCAGCGCCAGCCCTTGGCTGGCACCTGTCCGACTGCGTTCTTGCGTGGAATAAAAATAATGAACCAGCCCCAGTCTGCTGTAGGTAACTGCCTCGACGTGCAGTCCTTCATCAATGCTCAACCCATTTCGCGCTATCAGTGGCGAGTGGTGATCCTGTGTTTCCTGATTGTCTTCCTCGATGGCCTCGACACCGCGGCCATGGGCTTTATTGCGCCTGCGTTGTCGCAGGATTGGGGGATTGACCGCGCCAGTCTCGGCCCGGTCATGAGTGCGGCGCTGATCGGCATGGTCTTCGGCGCATTGGGTTCCGGCCCGTTGGCTGACCGTTTCGGGCGAAAAGTCGTACTGGTCGGCGCGGTGTTTCTGTTTGGTGCCTTCAGTCTGGCGTCGGCCTACAGCACCAACGTCGATCAATTGTTGGTGTTGCGCTTCCTCACTGGCCTGGGTCTTGGCGCGGGCATGCCCAACGCCACGACATTGCTGTCGGAATACACCCCGGAGCGCAAAAAGTCCTTGCTGGTGACCAGCATGTTCTGCGGCTTCAACCTCGGCATGGCCGGCGGCGGGTTTATTTCCGCCAAACTAATTCCGGCGTTCGGCTGGCACAGCCTGCTGCTGATCGGTGGGGTTCTGCCGCTGATCCTCGCCGTCGTTCTGCTGTTATGGCTGCCGGAATCGGCGCGTTACCTGGTCGTGCGCAATCGCGGCACCGACAAAGTACGCAAGGCCCTGGCGCCGATCGACCCGAGCGTCGTCGCCCAAGCGTCGAGCTTCAGCGTGCCGGAACAGAAAACCGTCAAGGCCCGCAACGTGCTGGCGGTGATTTTCTCGGGCACCTACAGCGCCGGCACGTTATTGCTGTGGCTGACCTACTTCATGGGGCTGGTGATTGTGTACCTGCTAACCAGTTGGCTGCCGACGCTGATGCGCGACAGTGGCGCCAGCATGGAGCAGGCCGCGTTCATTGGCGCATTGTTCCAGTTTGGTGGCGTGCTGAGTGCAGTGGGCGTGGGCTGGGCGATGGACCGGTTCAATCCGCACAAGGTCATCGGCATTTTCTACTTGATGGCCGGGGTGTTTGCCTACGCAGTGGGGCAGAGCCTGGGCAACATCACCTTGTTGGCGACCTTGGTGCTGGTGGCGGGTATGTGCGTCAACGGTGCGCAATCGGCAATGCCGTCGCTGGCGGCGCGGTTCTATCCGACGCAAGGGCGGGCGACCGGCGTCTCGTGGATGCTGGGGATTGGCCGTTTCGGCGCGATTCTCGGCGCATGGATGGGCGCGACGCTGCTGGGCCTTGGCTGGAACTTCGAGCAAGTGCTGACCGCGCTGGTGATTCCGGCGGCGTTGGCGACCACGGCTGTGGTGATCAAAGGCATGGTCAGTCATGCGGATGCGACCTGACACCAGGCTCCACATAATCGTTCCCACGCTCCGCGTTGGAACGCCTCAAGGGACGCTCCGCGTCCAGTGACGCGGAGCGTCACGGGCTGCATTCCCACGCGGAGCGTGGGAACGATCAGGCAGGTAGGTAGCCAGACAACAATCTGTTCGATAAACGAACACTCAGTCGATTATCGGATTGTTTGGCGTTTTGCACAGGCTTAACCTTCAGGCATTCCGGCGCTGCGCATCGCGCCTTTTTCTTCCACTGTCGGTTCATAACAAAACGGGAGCCTGCCCCATGGCTGAAATTCTTTCGCTGCACGACGCGGTGAAGCAATTCGTAAACGACGGCGATACGGTCGCGCTCGAAGGCTTTACTCATCTGATTCCTACGGCGGCGGGTCATGAAATCATTCGTCAGGGCAAGAAAGACCTGACGCTGGTGCGCATGACTCCTGACCTGATCTACGACCAGTTGATCGGCGCCGGTTGTGCTCGCAAGTTGATTTTCTCCTGGGGTGGCAACCCGGGCGTGGGGTCGCTGCACCGTCTGCGCGACGCTGTCGAGAAACAGTGGCCGCATCCACTGGAGATCGAAGAGCACAGCCACGCCGACCTGGCCAATGCCTACGTCGCTGGCGCCTCTGGCTTACCGTTCGCGGTGCTGCGGGCCTACGCCGGTTCCGACTTGCCGAAGGTCAATCCGCTGATCAAGAGCGTCACCTGCCCGTTTACCGGTGAAGTGCTGGCCGCCGTACCGTCGGTGCGTCCGGACATCACCGTGATTCACGCACAGAAAGCCGACCGTAAAGGCAACGTGCTGCTCTGGGGCATTCTCGGTGTGCAGAAAGAAGCCGCACTGGCCGCCAAGCGCTGCATCGTCACCGTCGAGGAAATTGTCGACGACCTCAATGCCCCGATGAACTCCTGTGTGCTGCCGACCTGGGCGCTGAGCGCGGTCTGCCACGTACCGGGCGGCGCGCATCCTTCCTACGCGCACGGTTACAACGAGCGTGACAACCGCTTCTACCAGGCCTGGGATCCGATTGCCCGCGACCGTGAAACTTTCACCGCATGGATCAACGAATACATCCACGGTAGCGCTGACTTCAGCGAGTTCCAGGCCAAGCTGGCCGCTGCTTCGGAGGCCAAGTAATGACTTACACCACCAATGAAATGATGACCGTCGCCGCCGCACGCCGTTTGAAGAACGGTTCGGTGTGCTTCGTCGGCATCGGCCTGCCATCGAAAGCAGCCAACCTGGCACGTCTGACCTCGTCGCCGGACGTTGTCCTGATCTACGAATCGGGTCCGATCGGTGCCAAGCCGAGCGTACTGCCGCTGTCGATTGGTGACGGCGAACTGGCCGAAACCGCCGACACCGTGGTGCCGACCGGCGAGATTTTCCGTTACTGGCTGCAGGGTGGGCGCATCGACGTCGGCTTCCTCGGCGCCGCGCAAGTCGACCGCTTCGGCAACATCAACACCACCGTGGTCGGCGATTACCATTCGCCGAAAGTCCGTCTGCCGGGTGCCGGTGGCGCGCCGGAAATTGCCGGCTCGGCCAAGAGCGTGCTGATCATCCTCAAGCAGTCGGCGCGTTCCTTCGTCGATAAACTCGACTTCATCACCTCAGTCGGCCATGGCGAGGGCGGTGATTCGCGCAAACGTCTCGGTCTGCCGGGCGCCGGGCCGGTCGGCATTATTACCGACCTGTGCATCATGGAACCGGAAGTCGGTACCCATGAATTCGTGGTCACCGCACTGCACCCGGGCGTGACCCGCGAGCAAGTGGTCGCCGCCACCGGTTGGGCGATTCGCTTTGCCGACACTGTTGAGCAAACCGCCGAGCCGACTGAAGTCGAGCTGACCGCGCTGCGCGATCTGGAAGCTCGTACCGCTGCCGCCCACGGCCAAGCCCCCGGAGAAGCCTGATGCGTGACGTTTATATCTGCGACGCCATTCGCACCCCCATTGGCCGTTTTGGCGGCGGGCTGTCGACCGTTCGTGCCGATGACCTGGCCGCCGTGCCGATCAAGGCCCTGATGGAGCGCAATCCGTCGGTGGACTGGAACGCAGTGGACGAGGTGTTCCTCGGCTGCGCCAACCAGGCCGGCGAAGACAACCGTAACGTCGCACGCATGGCGTTGTTGCTGGCGGGCCTGCCGGAAACCATTCCGGGCGTGACCCTCAATCGCCTCTGCGCCTCGGGCATGGATGCCATCGGCACCGCGTTCCGCGCCATCGCCAGTGGCGAAATGGAGCTGGCGATTGCCGGCGGTGTCGAGTCGATGTCCCGCGCGCCGTTCGTAATGGGCAAGGCTGACGCAGCGTTCTCGCGCAACATGAAGCTGGAAGACACCACCATCGGCTGGCGTTTCATCAACCCGTTGATGAAAGCGCAATACGGTGTGGATGCGATGCCGCAGACCGCTGACAACGTGGCGGACGATTACGAAGTGTCCCGTGAGGATCAGGACGCTTTCGCACTGCGCAGCCAACAACGCGCCACTGCCGCGCAAGCCGCAGGATTTTTCGCCGAAGAAATCGTCGAAGTGCGCATTGCCCACAAGAAGGGTGAAACCGTGGTGACGCAGGACGAACACCCTCGCGCTGATACCACCCTGGAAACCCTGGCCAAACTCAAGCCGGTCAACGGCCCTGACAAAACCGTCACGGCTGGCAATGCGTCCGGTGTGAATGACGGCGCGGCGGCGTTGATTCTCGCCTCCGGTGAGGCGGTGAAGAAACATGGCCTGACCGCCCGCGCCAAAGTGCTGGGCATGTCCAGCGCCGGCGTTGCCCCTCGGGTAATGGGTATTGGCCCGGTGCCGGCGGTGCGCAAACTGACCGAGCGCCTCGGTCTGGCTGTCAGCGATTTCGACGTGATCGAACTCAACGAGGCCTTTGCCAGCCAAGGCCTGGCGGTGCTGCGTGAATTGGGAATTGCCGACGATGCAGCCCAAGTTAACCCGAACGGCGGCGCCATTGCGCTCGGCCATCCGCTGGGCATGAGCGGTGCGCGTCTGGTGCTGACCGCGTTGCATCAGCTGGAAAAAACCGGTGGCAAGAAAGGTCTGGCGACCATGTGTGTTGGCGTCGGTCAGGGTCTGGCCCTGGCGATCGAACGCGTCTGACACGCTGCGTCGACTAATAAGAACAGAGGAAAGCGAAATGACTGACAAGCCTGGTTACCGTCGTCCGCAGGAGGGCACCCAGCCCGAGTACCTGCACCTGACGTATCAATCCACCAACCTGCGCTCACCGTCCAAACCGTTGGTGTTTTTGCCTCATTCGTTGTCGGAAATCACCGGACCGACCATTGGCGCTGAACGCGTTAACGAGACGGACAACGACCTGACGGCTCAGCACAAAGGCGAGCCGTTGGGTGAGCGCATCATCATTCACGGCCGCGTGCTGGATGAAAACGGTCTACCGGTGCCGGGCATTCTGGTGGAAATCTGGCAGGCCAACGCCGCCGGTCGCTACAACCATGCTCGCGACCTGCACGACGCGCCGCTGGACCCGAACTTCACTGGCACCGGCCGCACCGTGACCGACGCCGATGGCTGGTATCAGTTCCAGACCATCAAGCCCGGCGCCTACCCGTGGGGTAACCACCACAACGCGTGGCGCCCGGCGCACATCCATTTCTCGCTGTTCGGGCCGAGCATCCTGACGCGCCTGGTGACGCAAATGTATTTCCCCGGCGACCCGCTGTTGGCGTATGACCCGATCTACAATTGCGTACCCGACACCCGCGCCAAGGAGCGTTTGATCGCCACGTTCGATCTGGAAAAAACCGTCCCTTCCTACGCCCTCGGTTATCGCTGGGACATCGTCTTGCGCGGCCGCGATGCCACGCCGATGGAGAAATAAGATGACGCTGAATGCGACCACGTCCCACACCGTCGGGCCGTATTACCACATCGGCCTGACCTGGCTGAACCGCGAAGACCTGACCGTCGCACAAACCCTGGGTGAGCGCGTGGCGATCACCGGGCAAGTCGTCGATGGCAATGGCGACTTCGTCAATGATGCGATGCTGGAAGTCTGGCAGGCCAACGCGGCCGGCAAGTACGACCACCCGGAAGATGATCAGGACAAGCCGCTGGACCCGAACTTTGAAGGCTTTGGCCGGGTGCCGGTAGATGCCGAAGGGCGCTTTCGTTTTACCACCATCAAGCCGGGCACGGTTGAAGGCCTGAAAGGCTCGACCCAGGCACCGCACCTGGTGGTGCTGGTGTTTGCTCGTGGATTGGTGAAGCACTTGCTGACGCGGATTTACTTTGATGGCGAGCCGGCGAACGTGTCGGACCCGTTGCTGGAGTGCGTGCCGGCCGAGCGCCGCAGTACCTTGTTGGCGAAGCAGGATGCGTCCGGTGTTTACCAGTGGAATGTGATCCTGCAAGGCACTGATGCCGAGACGGTGTTCTTCGATTATTGATCGAACACCACAGAACCTGTGCTGATCGTTCCCACGCTCTGCGTGGGAATGCCGCCAGGGGCGCTCCGCGTCCACTGTGACGCGGAGCGTCACGGGATGCATTTCCACGCAGAGCGTGGGAACGATCGATGTGAGGACTGAATCTGCGGAACGGGACTGTTGCGAAGTGTGTCTAGACTCTCACTGTCCCCATTGAGTGAAAAACAATGACAACACCCACGGCTATTACAGATCACTACACCGGTGAAGAACGCAGCAAGCGGATCTTTGCCATTGTCGGTGCCTCGTCCGGCAACCTTGTGGAATGGTTCGACTTCTACGTCTATGCCTTTTGCGCGATTTTTTTTGCGCCGGCCTTTTTTCCGTCTGACAACCCCACGGTGCAGTTGGTCAACACCGCTGGCGTATTCGCCGCCGGGTTCCTGATGCGCCCCATTGGCGGCTGGGTTTTCGGCCGGTTGGCGGACAAGCACGGGCGCAAGAGCTCGATGATGATTTCGATTCTGATGATGTGCTTCGGTTCGTTGCTCATCGCTTGCCTGCCGACCTACAAGGACATCGGCGTCTGGGCCCCGATCCTGCTGCTGTTCGCGCGTTTGATTCAAGGTTTGTCGGTGGGCGGCGAATACGGCACCACCGCCACGTACATGAGTGAAGTCGCCCTCAAGGGCCAGCGCGGGTTTTTCGCCTCGTTCCAATACGTGACGCTGATTGGTGGGCAGTTGCTGGCGGTGTCGCTGGTGGTGATCCTGCAACAGTTCCTCACCGAGGATGACCTGCGTGCCTACGGCTGGCGGATTCCATTCGTGGTCGGTGCGTGCGCGGCGCTGATTTCGCTGTACCTGCGGCGTTCGCTGAAAGAAACCTCCAGCAAGGAAATGCGCGAAAACAAGGACGCCGGTAGCATCAGCGCGCTGTTCCGTGACCACAAAGCCGCGTTCATTACCGTGCTCGGTTACACCGCCGGTGGTTCGCTGATTTTCTACACATTCACTACCTACATGCAGAAGTACCTGGTGAACACCGCCGGCATGCCGGCCAAGACCGCCAGTTACATCATGACCGGCGCACTGTTCCTCTATATGTGCATGCAGCCGTTCTTCGGCATGCTCGCCGACAAGATCGGCCGGCGTAACTCGATGCTCTGGTTCGGTGCCCTCGGGACCTTGTGCACCGTGCCGATTCTGTTGAGCCTGAAAAGTGTCAGCAGTCCGTTCATGGCTTTCGGGCTGATTACCCTAGCGCTGGCGATCGTGAGTTTCTACACCTCGATCAGCGGCCTGGTAAAAGCCGAGATGTTCCCGCCGGAAGTGCGCGCACTGGGCGTTGGCCTGGCGTACGCGGTGGCGAACGCGATCTTCGGTGGTTCGGCGGAATACGTGGCGCTGAGCCTCAAGGCTGTTGGCATGGAAAACTCCTTTTATTGGTACGTCACGGTGATGATGGCGGTGGCGTTCCTGTTCAGTCTGCGTCTGCCCCGGCAGGCGAAATATTTGCACCACGACCTTTGATCTTTACGCGCGGGCCTGACCGGCCCGCGCCTCCAGGGACTGTTTATGAACGAGCGACCGGGCAATCAATTGTTCGATGCCTACTTCACTGCCCGCGATATGCGTGACGTGTTTTGCGATCAAGGCCGGGTTCAGGCCATGCTCGATTTCGAAGCCGCGCTGGCCCGGGCCGAGGCGCGTGTCGGTCTGATTCCGCAAACCGCGGTCGCCCCGATTGAAGCGGCGTGTGCGGCCGGGCATTACGACTTCGCCGCCCTCGGCGAGGCGATTGCCACGGCGGGCAATTCCGCCATTCCATTGGTCAAGGCATTGGGCAAACAGATCGCAACCCGTGATGCGCAAGCTGAGCGCTATGTGCATTTGGGCGCGACCAGCCAGGACGTGATGGACACCGGCCTGGTGTTGCAACTGCGTCTGGCATTGGCATTGATCGAAAGCGATCTCGCGCAACTGGGCGATACCCTCGCCACTCAAGCCAAGCGATATATCGCCACTCCGCTGGCGGGACGCACCTGGTTGCAGCACGCAACGCCGGTCACCCTCGGCATGAAAATCGCCGGTTGGCTGGGCGCGGTCACCCGTAGCCGTCAGCGCTTGCAAGAGCTCAAGCCACGTCTGCTGGTGCTGCAATTCGGCGGTGCCTCTGGAACCCTGGCAGCCCTTGGCGCGCAAGCGATGCCGATTGCCGAAGCGCTGGCCGGCGAGTTGCAACTGACCTTGCCGGAACAACCCTGGCACACCCAGCGCGATCGTCTGGTGGAGTTCGGCTCCGTGCTGGGATTGATCGCCGGCAGCCTGGGCAAACTCGGCCGCGACATCAGCTTGCTGATGCAGACCGAAGCCGGCGAAGTGTTCGAGCCGTCGGCGCCGGGCAAGGGCGGTTCCTCGACCATGCCGCACAAGCGCAACCCGGTGGGCGCGGCGGTGCTGATCGGCGCGGCGACTCGGGTTCCCGGCTTGCTCTCGACGCTGTTCAGCGCAATGCCGCAGGAACACGAGCGCAGCCTCGGTTTGTGGCATGCCGAATGGGAAACCCTGCCCGAGATTTGCTGCCTGGTGTCCGGCAGCCTGAAGCAAGCGCTGCTGGTCGCGCAGGGCCTGGAAGTGGATGCGCAGCGCATGGCGCGCAACCTCGATCTGACCCAGGGCCTGGTGCTGGCCGAAGCGGTGAGCATTGTCCTCGCCCAGCGGGTCGGCCGCGACACTGCGCATCATCTGCTGGAACAGTGCTGCAAGCGTGCGGTGGCTGAACAGCGTCATCTGCGTGCCGTCCTCGGTGACGAGCCGCAAGTGACCGCCGAGCTTTCTGGCGCTGAACTCGATCATTTGCTGGACCCCGCCCATTACCTCGGTCAGGCCCGTACCTGGGTCGAGCGAGCGGTGGCTGAACATATTGCGTTGACTGCCTGAAGGAGATTGCTGTGGCTTTTGTACAACTCGCCGAGGGCGAACTGCATTACCAATTGGATGGCCCGAAAGATGCGCCAGTGCTGGTGCTGTCCAACTCGTTGGGCACTGACCTGCATATGTGGGATGCGCAGATTGCGGCGTTCAGCGAGCATTTTCGCGTGCTGCGTTTCGACACCCGTGGTCACGGTCAATCGCTGGTGACGCCGGGGCCGTACAGCATCGAGCAACTGGGCCAAGACGTTTTGGCACTGCTGGATTCGCTGCACATCGAGCGTGCGCATTTCTGTGGTTTGTCCATGGGCGGTTTGATCGGCCAGTGGCTGGGGATCAACGCCGGACAGCGTTTGCATAAGCTGGTGGTGTGCAATACCGCCGCGAAAATCGGCGATCCGTCGATCTGGAACCCGCGCATTGAAACGGTGCTGCGCGACGGTCCAGCGGCCATGGTCGCCCTGCGCGATGCCTCGATTGCGCGCTGGTTTACCCCGGACTTCGCGCAGGCCAACCCGGCAGCGGCCAAGCGGATCACCGACATGCTCGCGGCCACTTCGCCTGAAGGTTATGCGGCCAATTGCGCAGCAGTGCGCGATGCCGATTTCCGTGATCAGTTGCCTTCGATCAAGGTACCGCTGCTGGTGATCGCCGGCACCGAAGACGCCGTGACACCGCCGTCCGGCGGGCACTTCATTCAAGAGCATGTGCAGGGCGCCGAGTACGCCGAGTTCTACGCTGCGCACTTGTCCAACGTCCAGGCCGGCGCAGCGTTCAGCGAGCGCGTCTTGGCGTTTTTGAACGCTCATTAAGGGGATTGTTGTGGACGAGAAACAACGTTACGACGAAGGCATGAAAGTCCGTCGCGCGGTGCTCGGCGACGCCCACGTCGACCGCAGCCTGAATGCCCTGACCGAGTTCAACTCGGAGTTTCAGGAGATGATCACCCGTCACGCCTGGGGTGACATCTGGACCCGTCCAGGCTTGCCACGCCACACCCGCAGCCTGATCACCATTTCCATGCTGATCGGCATGAACCGCAACGAAGAGCTGAAACTGCACCTGCGCGCCGCCGCCAACAATGGCGTGAGCCGTGGCGAGATCAAGGAAGTGATCATGCAGAGCGCGATCTATTGCGGCATCCCGGCGGCAAATGCGACGTTCCATCTGGCCGAGTCGGTTTGGGATGAGTTGGGAGTTGAATCCCGGGAGTGATCCCGGTGATTTGCGTTGATTGAACTAACGCCATCGCGGGCAAGCCCGCTCCCACAAAGTTTTATGTCATGTCCAAATCTTGGGGCACACACAAAACCTGTGGGAGCGGGCTTGCCCGCGATGGCGTACTTGAGATTTACAGCAGGCTGATCGGGTAGCTGATGATCACCCGGTTCTCGTCGAACTCGTTGTTGCTGAAGTCGCGGCGAATGGTCGAGTTGCGCCATTTGACGTTGAGGTCCTTGAGCGCGCCGCTTTGTACGGTGTAGCCCAGCTCTGATTCGCGCCCCCATTCCTTGCCGTCGGTGATCGTGCCGGTGTGCACGTTATCGCCGCTGATGTAGCGGTTCATCAAGGTCAGGCCCGGTACGCCGAGTGCGACGAAGTTGTAGTCGTGGCGTACTTGCCAGGATTTCTCCTGGGCATTGTCGTAGCTGGAGTTGTAGCTGTCGTTGGCCAGGGTCCCGCCGCTGGTGCCGTTGACGCGCATCCAGGCGTTGTCGCCGGTGAGTTTTTGCAGGCCGACGTAGAAGGTGTTGCCGCCGTATTTGGCCGAGAACAGACCGTACATGGTTTTGTTGTCCAGCTCGCCGGCGCGGGCACTGCCGTCATCCTTGCCGTAGAAATAACCAAGGTTGGCACCCAGGGTCCAGTCGCCAATCGGTTGGTTGTGCGTCAGGTTGATGAATTGCTGGCTGTAAATGTCCTTGAGTTCGGCATTCCACAGGCCGACCTGGGTGCGCTTGTCGTTGAACACGTACTCGCCGCCCTGAAAGTTGAAACGGTCAGAGGTGAACGCGGCTTTGCCGGTCATCGACATGTCGTCCATGCTGCTGTCGTCCCGTGGGCTGTTCTGGCGGAACTGGCCGCCGTAGAGCGTCAGGCCATTGATTTCCTTCGACGTGATCTGCCCGCCACGGAAGGTTTGCGGCAGCGAACGACCGTCGTCCGAACGCAGGATCGGCAGCACTGGCATCCATTCGCCAACCTTCACTTCGGTCTGCGACAGCTTGGCTTTGAACGCGACGTTGGTGCGCCCGAAATTGTCCGCCGGGCGTCCGTCGTGATCCAGCGGCAGCAACTGCGTACCGCCAGTGCCTTTCCCGCCATCGAGTTTCACCGAGTAGAGCCCCAGCACATCCATGCCGAAACCGAAGGTGCCCTGAGTGAAACCGGACTTGGCGTCGAGGATGAAGCTTTGTGTCCACTCTTCAGCCTTGCCCTGAGCCTTGGTCGGGTTGGTGAAGTTGCGGTTGATGTAGAAGTTGCGCAGGTTCAGGTTGACCTTGGCACCTTCGACAAAACCCGATTCCTCGGCCTGGGCGGGCAAGACCGCTGAGGCCACGGCGATGGCGATCAGGCCGGGAAACAAATACTGCGCGGTGGAAGGCTTCATGAGCTCGGGTCTCTCTAATTCTTGGGGATGAAACGGGGCGATGCCGCGACTTTTGAAGGTGCGGACAAATGATCGAAATATGAGGGTGAAACCTGAAGATCAGCCGGACAGGACAGGGCGTGGGGGCATGACATCGAACCTGTTGTTATTGGTTTTGTGGGGCGAATGGTGCGGTGAATGTACTGAATGGTTCAATCGGCGAAAGCGGGTTTTGGGCGATTATCGAACGTAACATTAGCCTGGTTTTTTGGGTGGCTGTACTGGCCACATCGCGGGCAAGCCCGCTTGTATGTTTAGACTTGAAGGGGTGGGAGCGGGCTTGCCCGCGATGAGGGCAGTGATCACGCCACACATTTTCCCGTAGCCAACAAAAAGCCCACCAATCGGTGGGCTTCTTGTGTTCACAGCGCTATCAGAACAACTTCATCTTCGGCGCTTCTTCTTTCAGCGGTTCGAGCTTGGCAGTCTGCGAATTCCAGCCACCACCCAACGCCTTGTACAGATTGACCGCGCTGACCAACTGCGCCAGACGGTCGGTGATCAGCACTTGTTGGGCGCTGAACAACTGACGCTGGGCATCGAGGAAGGTCAGGTTGCTGTCGACACCAATGAGGTAGCGACGTTGAGCCAGGCGGTAGTAGTCCTGGTTGGCGGTGACGAAGTCACGCTGGGCCTGCAACTGATCGGTGTAGGTCTGGCGGGCGGCCAGGCCGTCGGCGACTTCCTGGAAGGCCGTTTGAATGGACTTCTCGTAGTTCGCCACGCCGATGTCTTTCTGGATTTTCGAGTAATCCAGGCTGGCGCGCAGGCTGCCGGCGTTGAAGATCGGCAGGTTGATTTGCGGTTGGAACAACCAGGTGCCGGAACCGCCCTTGAACAGACCGGACAAGTCCGGGCTGAGCGTGCCAGCGTTGGCTGTCAGGCTGATGCTCGGGAAGAATGCAGCCCGTGCCGCGCCGATGTTGGCGTTGGCGGCCTTGAGATTGTATTCGGCCTGGAGGATGTCCGGACGACGTTGCAGCAAGTCCGATGGCAGACCGGCCGGCACGTCGCTCAGCAAATCGTCAGACAGCGGCTTGGCTGCTTGCAGATTGGCCGGGATGCCAGTGCCGAGCAGCAGCACCAGGCTGTTTTCATCCTGCGCGACCTGACGGGTGTACTTCGCCAGTTGTGCCCGGGCGTTCTCTACCGAGGTCCGCGACTGAGCGAGGTCCAGCGCCGACGCTACACCGACTTCGGCGCTGCGCGCGGTGAGCTTGTAGCTCTCCTCGAACGCACCGAGGGTGTCCTGGGTGACTTTCAGCAGTTCCTTGTCGGCTTGCCAGGTCAGGTAGGCATTGGCCACGCTGGCCACCAGGCTGATCTGCGTGCTGCGACGACCTTCTTCAGTGGCGAAGTACTTCTGCAGCGCTTCTTCGCTCAGGCTGCGAACCCGACCAAACATATCGAGTTCATAGGCGCTGATGCCGACGGTGGCCGAGTACGAACTGACAATGCCTGACTGACCGGTCTGCGAAGAGTTTTCCGGAACGCGCTGGCGGTTGCCGCTGCCATTGGCCGATACGGCCGGGAACAGATCCGCACGCTGGATGCGGTATTGGGCCGCAAAGGCGTCGATGTTCAGGGCCGCGACACGCAGGTCCCGGTTGTTTTCCAAGGAAACCTGGATCAGCTGTTGCAGTGCCGGGTCATGGAAAAACTGCTTCCAGCCTTGCTCCGCAGCAGCCTGGCTCGGCGCCTGGGCCGGCGAGTACGCCGGACCTTGCGGGTATTGGCCCGCCACCGGTGCCTCAGGCTGCTGATAATCGGGTATCAGCGAGCAACCACCGAGCACGAACGCGGCGACGGCTAGGGAGAGTAGCGACTTGCTCATTGGCCAGCCTCTTTAGGAGTTTCAGTGGCGTCATCCTGGTCGACTATTTTGCGCTGACCGATGGACGACACAGTGACGAAGAACAGTGGGACCCAGAAGATCGCCAGAACGGTGGCGGTGATCATACCGCCAATCACGCCGGTGCCGATGGCATGCTGGCTACCGGAACCCGCACCCGTGGATATCGCCAGGGGTACCACACCGAGAACGAACGCGAGCGAGGTCATGATGATCGGTCGCAGACGCATGCGGCTGGCTTCGATCGCGGCATCGCGCAGGCTACGCCCTTGCTCATGCAGCTCCTTAGCAAATTCGACAATCAGAATGGCGTTTTTCGCCGCCAGACCGATAGTCGTCAACAGGCCCACTTGGAAGTACACGTCGTTGGACAGACCACGCAGGCTAGTCGCCATCAACGCACCGATGATCCCCAAAGGCACCACCAGCATCACCGCGATCGGGATCGACCAGCTTTCATACAGCGCTGCCAGGCACAGGAACACCATCAGCAACGACAGGGCGTACAACGCGGGCGCTTGCGAACCGGATAACCGTTCCTCGTACGACAGGCCGGTCCAGGAAATACCGACACCCGCCGGCAGTTTGGCGGCAATGGCCTCGACTTCGGCCATGGCTTCACCGGTGGAGTAGCCCGGCGCCGGGGAACCGAGGATTTCCATCGCTTCGACGCCGTTGTAACGGGCCAGCTTCGGCGAGCCGTAAATCCATTCACCCTTGGCAAACGCCGAGAACGGAACCATGGTGCCGGCGCTGTTGCGCACATACCATTTCTTCAGGTCTTCAGGGCTCATACGCGAGCCGGGCTGACCTTGCACGTAAACCTTCTTCACTCGACCACGATCGATGAAGTCGTTGACGTAGCTACTGCCCAGAGCAATCGACAGGGTGTTGTTGATGTCCGCGATGGTAATGCCCAGGGCACTGGCCTTCTCGTCATCGATTTCCAGTTGGTATTGCGGTTCATCGTTCAGGCCGTTCGGACGCACCTGAGTCAGAATCTTGCTTTGCGCTGCCATGCCGAGGAACTGGTTGCGCGCTTGCATCAGTTTTTCGTGACCGATACCGGCACGGTCTTGAAGGAACACGTCGAAACCGGTGGCGTTACCCAGTTCCAGTACCGCCGGTGGCGCGAAGGCAAACACCATGGCATCACGGAAGGTGAAGAAGTGCTGCTGGGCACGGGCCGCCACCTTGAACACGTTGTTGTCGGCGTTACGCTCGTCCCATGGACGGAGCATGATGAACGCCATACCCGAGCTCTGGCCACGACCGGCGAAGTTGAAGCCGGTGACGGTAAACACCGAGTTCACCGCATCGCCTTCACCGCCATCCTTACCCGGACGCAACAGGAATTCACGCATCTCGTCCACGACCACCTGGGTGCGCTGGGAGGTCGAACCGGCCGGCGTCTGCACCTGGGCGAACAGTACACCCTGGTCTTCTTCAGGCAGGAACGCCGTCGGGATACGAGTGAACAGCCAGATCATGCCAACAATGATGATGAGATAGGCCAGCAGGTACGGCGCCTTCTGGGTGAGCATATTGCCCACGCCGCGCTCGTAGCTTTTGACGCCACGGTCGAAGTTGCGGTTGAACCAGCCGAAGAAGCCGCGTTTTGGCATGCCGTGCTCACCCTTGGGAATAGGCTTGAGCATGGTGGCGCAAAGCGCCGGGGTGAAAATCAGAGCAACCAGAACCGAGAGCGCCATGGCCGAAACGATGGTGATCGAAAATTGCTTGTAGATCACGCCGGTGGAGCCGCTGAAGAATGCCATCGGCAGCAGAACCGCCGACAGCACCAGGGCGATACCCACCAATGCACCCTGGATCTGCCCCATCGATTTCTTGGTGGCTTCCTTGGGCGACAGGCCTTCTTCACTCATCACCCGCTCGACGTTTTCCACCACAACGATGGCGTCGTCCACCAGCAAGCCGATGGCCAGGACCATACCGAACATGGTCAGGGTGTTGATGCTGAAACCGGCTGCCGCAAGGATGCCGAACGTCCCCAGCAACACCACCGGCACGGTCATCGTGGTGATGATGGTGGCGCGGAAGTTTTGCAGGAACAGGAACATCACCAGGAACACCAGCGCGACCGCTTCGACCAGGGTGTGAACCACGCCCTTGATCGACTCGGTCACCACCGGAGTAGTGTCGTACGGGAACACCACTTCCATCCCTTGCGGGAAGAACGGCTTGAGGCTGTCGATGGTGGTGCGCAAGGCCTTGGCAGTATCGAGGGCGTTGGCGCCAGTGGCCAGCTTCACTGCCAGGCCGGACGCCGGAGCACCGTTGAACTGGGCGTTGATGCTGTAGTTTTCACCACCCAAACCGACATCGGCGACATCTTTCAAGCGAACCTGAGAGCCGTCCTTGTTGACCTTGAGCAGGATCTTGTCGAATTGCTCGGCGGTCTGCAGACGGGTCTTGCCGATAATCGTCGCGTTCAGCTGTGTGCCGGGCAGGGCAGGCAAGCCGCCGAGCTGGCCTGACGACACCTGGACGTTCTGCGCGGCGATGGCGGTTTTGACATCGATCGGGGTCAGGTTGAAGTTGTTCAACTTGGCCGGGTCGAGCCAGATACGCATGGCGTACTGGGAGCCGAATACCTGGAAGTCACCGACACCGGCGGTCCGCGAGATCGGGTCCTGCATGTTCGACACGATGTAGTTGGACAGGTCGTCCTTGGTCATGCTGCCGTCACGCGAGACCACACCGATCACCAACAGGAAGTTCTTCACTGCCTTGGTCACGCGGATACCTTGCTGCTGTACTTCTTGCGGCAGCAGCGGGGTGGCCAGGTTCAGCTTGTTCTGGACCTGAACCTGCGCGGTATCGGAGTTGGTACCTTGCTCGAAGGTCGCGGTGATGGTCATGGTGCCGTCGGAGTTACTTTCCGAGGACACATATCGCAGGTGGTCGATACCGTTGAGCTGTTGCTCGATCACCTGCACCACGGTGTCCTGTACGGTTTGTGCCGAAGCACCCGGATAGGCAACGGAAATGGCGATGGCCGGAGGCGCAATGCTCGGGTATTGGTTGATCGGCAACTTGAGGATCGATAGAGCCCCGACCAGCATGATCACCAGGGCAATTACCCAGGCGAAAATCGGACGGTCGATAAAAAATTTCGACATGGGTTACTCCCCTTTGCCGCTGGACGCCTTATCAGCTGTCTGTGCGGGGGCCGGGTTCTTTGTGCCAACGTTAGTCGCTTCACTGGCTTTGACTTCGATGCCAGGTTTGACGAATTGCAGCCCTTCGGTGATCAGGCGATCGCCTGCCTTCAAGCCATCTTCGATCAGCCATTGGTTGCCGACGGTGCGGTTGGCCTTGAGCTGACGCAGCTCGACTTTGTTGTCAGGACCAACGACCAGAGCGGTCGGGGTGCCTTTGAGGTCGCGCGTCACGCCTTGTTGCGGGGCCAGGATTGCTGCGGCGTTCACACCGGCCAACAATTGCGCGTGCACGAACATGCCCGGCAGCAGGGTGTGGTCAGGGTTGGGGAACACGGCGCGCAGGGTGACGGAACCTGTTGTCTGGTCAACCGAGACTTCGGAGAACTCGAGCTTGCCGTCCAGCTTGTACTCGCTGCCGTCTTCGAGGGTCAGCTTGACCTTCGCCGCGTTGTCGCCCGACTTTTGCAGGCGACCGCTTTCCAGTTCGCGGCGCAGTTGCAGCAACTCCACCGAAGACTGCGTCACGTCGACGTAGATCGGATCGAGTTGCTGGATCACCGCCATCGGGTCGGCCTGGCCGCTGGTGACCAGCGCGCCCTCGGTCACATTTGAGCGACCGATACGACCGGTGAGCGGCGCGTAAACCTTGGTGTAGCGCACGTTGATCTGGGCCGTTTGCAGGGCCGCTTCCGATTGCATCCGGTTAGACACGGCGGTGTCGTATTCCTGGCGGCTCACGGCTTGTTCGTTGACCAGTTGCTTGTAGCGGTCCGCGATCGACTTGGTCTGTTGCAGGTTGGCTTCTGCGCTTTTCAGCGTGGCGTCATAGACCGACGAATCGATTTGGTACAGCTGCTGGCCAATCTTGACGTCGCCGCCTTCCTTGAACATGCGCTTGAGAATGATGCCGTTCACCTGAGGGCGAACTTCGGCGATGCGGTACGCGCTGGTACGACCCGGAAGATCGGACGTCAGGGTGAAGGCTTGAGGTTGCAGGGTAACGACGCCGACCTGAGGAGGCGGTGCGGCTGGTGGCGCTTCTTCCTTTTTGCATCCGCTGAGCAGCGATGCCAAGGCGACGGCAGTGACCAGAGCGGTAACAGCTGGCTTGAATTGCATGAAAATCCTCGGGTCAGGCGCGCATCATGCGCACTAGAAAGGTGGAAGGTTAAAAATAGGGTGCTGAGTGGATAAGTAGCTTGCTAAGGAATATACTTACGTTCATGGTTGTTTGTAAACACCTTGGCTGCGTACCCGATTCATTACAAAAGCCGTTCAAAGCTTCGAATTGTAAGACGGGGACTGCGCCCAAGAGCGCTCGCTCCACTTTTATTCAGCTGATGTTCAGACATCGCTGAAGCATCCTGATTGAGGTTTTACTGCCATGGTCCGTCGTACCAAAGAGGAAGCTCAAGAAACCCGCAGCCAGATACTTGAAGCGGCAGAGAAAGCCTTTTATGAAAGGGGCGTGGCGCGCACGACGCTGGCGGACATCGCTACCCTGGCCGGCGTGACTCGCGGTGCTATCTACTGGCATTTCAGCAACAAGGCCGATCTGGTGCAGGCCATGTTGGATACCTTGCATGAGCCACTGGATGAATTGGCCAGGGCCAGTGAAAGCGAAGAGGAACTCGATCCGCTGGGCTGCATGCGCAAGCTGCTGATTCATTTGTTTCATCAAATTGCACTGGACCCGAAAACCCGACGCATTAATGAGATTTTGTTTCATAAGTGCGAATTCACCGATGAAATGTGTGACCTGCGTCAGCAGCGTCGAACGGCCAGCCTTGATTGCAATGTGCGCATCAGCCTGGCCCTGAGTAATGCCGTGAATCGGGGGCAAATGCCCGAAGACCTTGACACGGCGCGCGCTGCCATCAGCCTGCACGCTTACATCGATGGCATCCTGTACCAGTGGTTGCTGGCGCCCGACAGTTTTCAATTGCACACCGAAGCCGAACGCTGGGTCGAGGCCGGGCTGGACATGCTGCGCTTGAGCCCAAGCCTGCGCAAATGAAACAAAAGTCAGTCATTGGCTTCGTTTGTATCAACGATCAAGGCGGGCGCTGAATCCTTCGCCGGCTCGATTTATGGCCAGGGGTGCTTTTATATACGGACGCTCGCCAGGTTGACAGGTAGCGAGCTACGTATTTTGTAGGGAAATTGTGTCTTGGGTGTGAATGAGCGTGAGCACTCCACTCCGAAAACCCAAAAGCCCCGGCTCTCACGAGTCGGGGCTTTTGCATTTCAATGGCTAACGTTTACAGCGTCGGATAGTCGATGTAGCCAACCGCGCCTTTGCCGTAGAACAACTCCGGACGCGCTTCGTTCAGCGGCGCGTCGGCCTTCAAGCGGGCAGGCAAGTCAGGGTTGGCAATGAACGGCACACCGAAGGCGACCGCATCGGCCTTGCCGCTGGCCAGCCACGCGTTGGCGCTGTCCTTGGTGAAGCGTTCGTTGATGATGTACGGGCCGCCGAACGCTTCTTTCAATTGTGGACCGAGGCTGTCGCCGGCTTCTTTTTCGCGCGAGCAGATGAACGCGATACCGCGCTTGCCCAGTTCGCGGGCGACGTAGGTGAAGGTTTCTGCCAGGTTGTCGTCGCCCATGTCATGGGAATCGGCGCGCGGTGCCAGGTGCACACCGACACGGCCGGCGCCCCAGACTTCGATGGCCGCGTCGGTCACTTCCAGCAGCAGGCGCGCACGGTTTTCCAGGGAGCCGCCGTAATTGTCAGTGCGCTGGTTGGTGCTGCTTTGCAGGAACTGGTCGAGCAGGTAACCGTTGGCACCGTGGATCTCGACACCGTCAAAACCAGCGGCTTTGGCGTTCTCGGCACCGGTGCGGTAAGCGTCGACGATGTCGGCGATTTCTGCGGTTTCCAGGGCCCGCGGCGTCGGGTAGTCAGCCAATGGGCGAACCAGGCTGACGTGGCCTTTAGGCTGGATGGCGCTCGGTGCGACCGGTGCTTCGCCGTTCAGGTACGAGGAGTGCGAAACCCGGCCGACGTGCCACAGTTGCAGGAAGATCTTGCCGCCCGCGCCGTGGATTGCCTTGGTCACGTTGGCCCAGCCACGTACCTGGTCGTTGGACCAGATGCCCGGGGTGTCCGGGTAGCCGACGCCCATTGGCGTGACCGAGGTGGCTTCGCTGAGGATCAGGCCCGCGGAGGCGCGCTGGACGTAGTATTCGGCCATCAGCGCGTTCGGCACGCGGCCTTCGTCGGCGCGGCAGCGGGTCAGCGGTGCCATGATGATGCGGTTGGCCAACTCAACGTCGCCCAGTTTGATCGGATCGAAAATAGTCGTCATGAAGTAGCTCTCTTATGGAGATCAGTTGGTAGCAGGTGCCAGTTCGGGATTGCCGCTCTGACGGAAAGTAATCAGGGTCACCAGCAGGGCGAGTATCGCCAGTGCCGCTGCGGCGAGTGGCACGCTGGTCAGGCCGAAGCCGTGGGCGATGACGCTGCCGCCGACCCAGGCACCGAGTGCGTTGCCGATGTTGAAAGCGCCGATGTTCAGGGTCGACACCAGGTTCGGTGCCGCTTTGCCGAAGGTCACCACGTTCACTTGCAGGGCGGGTACGGCGGCAAAACACGCCGTGGCCCAGAGGAACAGGGTGATTTCGGTCGGGATCAGCGCAACGCTGGTCCACGTCAGTACGGTGGAGACCACGGCCATGGTGATGAACACGCCGATCAGCGTCGCGGCCATGCCTTTGTCAGCCAGTTTGCCGCCGATGATATTGCCGACGGTCAGGCCCAGGCCGATGAGCATCAACGTCCAGGTCACGCCACGGGGCGAGACGCCGGTGACTTCGCCCAGCAGCGGCGCGACATAGGTGAACAGGGTGAAGACCGAGGCGGCGAACAGCGCCGTCATGCTCAGGGACAACCAGATCCCGGCGCCCTTGAGGGCTGCGAGCTCGGTGCGCATGTCGAGTTTTTCTTCGTCGCGCTTGGCCGGCAGGAAGCGGATCAGGCCGATCAGGGCAATGACACCGATCACGGTCACGGCCCAGAAAGTCGAACGCCAGCCGGCTTGCTGACCCAGCGCAGTACCCAGCGGCACACCGAGCACGTTTGCCAGGGTCAGACCGGTGAACATCAACGCCACGGCCGACGCACGTTTGTTGGCCGGCACCAGGCCTGCTGCCACCACCGAACCGATACCGAAAAAGGCACCGTGGCAGAGCGCGGTGACGACTCGCGCAAACATCAACACGTTGTAGTCACTGGCCAGGGCGCAGAGCAAGTTGCCGATGATGAAAATGCCCATCAACGCGATCAGCGCAGCCTTGCGCGGCAGCCTGGCGGTGGCCAGTGCCATGAACGGCGCACCAATGGCCACGCCCAAGGCGTAACCGGTCACCAACCAGCCGGCGCCGGGGATCGACACGCCGAGATCCGCCGCCACGTCGGGCAGCAGGCCCATGATGACGAATTCGGTGGTGCCGATGGCGAAGGCGCTCAAGGCCAGGATGAGGAGCGAGAGGGGCATTGTTGAATTCCTTTTGGGCTGGCTGACGTTAAGGGTCAGAGCTCTTTACTGAAGGTTTTGAGGAACTCCTGAATGGTTTCCTCATTACGTTTGAAAAAATGCCACTGGCCGACTTTGCGGCTGCTGATCAGGCCGGCGCGTTGCAGGGTGGCCAGGTGCGCGGACACCGTGGACTGCGACAAGCCGCAACGTTGATCGATCTGCCCGGCGCAAACGCCGTGCTCGTTGCTGTGGGACTGGTCAGGGAATTCGACGGTCGGGTCTTTGAGCCAGTGCAGGATTTCTCGCCGTACCGGGTGTGCCAGGGCTTTTATTATTTCGTCGAGGTCAAGGTTCATGGTCGGGGGCTCGTGATGTGTAAAACGCTATATCGCGATGAAGCGAACTTTAAATCGGTATTTCACGATATACCAATACGCATTCGATCTGATGATCGTGTAAATCGGTATATCGGGTTATAACGATACGTTGGGTGTAAAGAAACAAAGGCGCAGTGCTAAGCTGCGCCCATGAACTATCTCGCACATCTTCACCTTGGTGGCCAGCGTCCCGGCCAATTGCTCGGCAGTCTGTATGGCGATTTCGTCAAAGGACGGTTGCAGGGGCAGTTTGAACCCGACGTCGAAGCAGCCATCCAGCTGCATCGCAGCATTGACGTGTTTACGGATCGCCATCCGCTGGTGGATGCCTCGTTGTCGCGGTTCTCCACGACGCGCCGGCGTTACGCCGGGATCGTGCTCGATGTGTTTTTCGACCATTGCCTGGCACGGGACTGGACGCTATACGCCGATCGGCCGCTGGAACTGTTCACGTCAGATGTGTACCGGATACTGACCGCCGAGCCGCAATTGCCGGAACGCCTGGCCAGGATCGCACCGCACATGGTGGCCAATGACTGGTTGGGTTCTTACCGGGAATTCGAGGTGCTGGAGCAGGTGCTGCGGGGGATTTCTCAGCGGTTGACCCGACCTGAGGAACTGGCGGGGGCGATGCAGGAATTGCGACGGTTGTATGAACCGTTGAGCGAGGACTTCAGGTTGTTCTACCCACAACTCCAGGATTTCGCCCAAAACCGCTGACACAAATTTTGTAGGAGCAGAGCTTGCTCGCGATGAACGATAACGCGGTCATCAGTCAAACCGCGGTGCCCCAATCGCGAGCAAGCTTTGCTCCTACAGAAAAGCGGTTAGGCGGCGATCAGTTCGCCAGCACGACGCGGTTCGGCAGGTTTCGCCACTTCACCAAACAACGCCTTCTGCACCGCCTGCTGCGCTTCGAACGCCAGCGCCGCGCGCTCGCGACCTTCGCAAGCAATCGGCTTGAGCAGGTGAATCTCCACATCCCCCCGGTCGTTGGCGAACAAACGCATCAAGTGCGAGAGCAAATCATCATCGCCAATGAACGGTGCCAGCGTGTCGAGTTGACCGTCACGCAGGTAACGGATCGCCACCGGTTGCAGTTGCACCTCGGAATCAATCGCCGCTGACAGCAAGCGACCATGGAAGGTGCGCAGCGAACGGCCATCGGTGGTGGTGCCTTCCGGGAACATCAACAGCGGATGCGCTTGTTCCAGGTGGCGGGTCATTTGTTTGCGGATCAACTGGCTGTCACCCGAGCCACGACGGATAAACAGACTGCCGGCCTTGGCTGCCAACCAACCGGCGACCGGCCAGGTGCGCACTTCGGCCTTGGACAGAAACGACAGCGGCGTAAGCATGCCCAGCAGCGGGATGTCGGTCCAGGACACGTGATTGCTGACCCAGAGCATCGGTTGCTTGGGCAGTTCACCATGAACGGTGACCTGGAAGGGCAGGGCATTGCTCAACCGCGCCATGAAAAATCGCGACCAGCGCTGGCGGCGGACCATCGAATGGGCGATGCCCATACGCTCGAAAGCCCCAAATATACTGGCCATGCTCAAACCCAGTGCGACCACGACAAGCACTCGCGCAATCCGCGCGTACACCCGCAAACGGATCATCACATGGCCGCCTTGAAGTGCTTGGCGTAACGCGGGCAGAGTTCATCGCGCTTGAGCAGGATGAAGACATCGGCCACCTGGAAGTCTTCGTCCCAGCACGGCTCGCCGCAGATTTTCGCGCCCAGGCGCATGTAGGCCTTGAGGAGCGGGGGCATTTCGGCGATGACGTTGGAAGGAATATCCAGGGTCGGCAGTGGCTTTTTCGGTTCGGCGCGCAGGTGTTCGGTGCACAGGTAGCGTTCGCGCAAACGCTGCATGATCGCGTGGGCCTGGATGCCGCCGTCCTGCATTGGAATGCTCGCGCAGCCCATCAAATAGCTGTAGCCGCCCTGATTCAACACCTCGGCCAGTTCGCCCCACAGCACCGCGATGGTGCCGCCGTTGCGGTACGCCGGGTCGACACAGGTGCGGCCGATTTCCAGAATCGGGCCTTTGAGGTGAACCAGGCCATGCAGGCTGAATTCTTCTTCGCTGTAGAACTTGCCCAGGCTGCTGGCCGCCGTGTGATCGAGTAAACGTGTGGTCGCCACCAGACGTCCGGTGTTCAAGTCACGCACGCCAATGTGGGCGCAGTGAACATCATAGTCATCCATGTCCAGACCCAACTCTGCGCCCTTCAGCTTGGCGTTGAACTCGCCGCTGAACACGTTGAAGCGTAAGGCCTGGGCTTCCTGCAAGGCTTGGCTGCCGATCAGGCGTTCGGCTTGCAGGCGGCGGTCGTTGCCGGTGTCGCGGATGCGGGCGATCTGAGTCATGGCGATTCTCCGTGCGGGCTGCTCACCCGTCTTGGGTTACAGCGGATCGACTTTCTTTATGCAGCCGTTTTGTGCAAGGTCAGGCTATGTAGCCCCGGTGTCATCGCCATTAAGCTTTGGTGATGCTTATATGACAGCCCACGAGGAGCCTCTTATGCCCTGGCAAAACCTGTTGAACCGCCACGACCGCCTGCCCGCCAACCCGGATCTGGCGGAAGGTTTCGTGACCTTGTTGCACCAGTTGGGCACGGTGACGCCGTTTGAGTTGGCCGTCGCTGGCGGGCGTTTGATGGCGACGCCGGGGCTGGCATTTCTGGTGGGGTATCAGGCGGCGTTGCGCGTGCTCTGGCCGAGCGCACCGTTGAGCCTCGGCGCGTTGTGTGCAACCGAACAGCGCAGCCTGCGACCGGCAGACATGCAAACCCGCCTTACCGACCTGCGCCTGAGCGGGCGCAAGGATTTCGTCACGGCCGGTGATGCCGCGGAATGGCTGTTGATCGCTGCACGCAGCGAAGAAACCGGTGAATCGCCGCGCCTGAGCCTGGCGGTGGTCTATCCCGGCGAACCGGGCGTACGTCTGGAAAAACTCCCGGCGATCCCATTGATGCCGGACATCAGCCATGGCCGGTTGTTTCTCGACAACACCCTGTGCGAGTTGCTGGGGGGGGATGGCTGGGATGCGTACGTCAAACCGTTCCGCACCCTTGAAGACGTTTATGTGCTGAGTGCGATGACGTCGTGGCTGTATGGCGTCGGCCAGGACTGCGACTGGCCGCAAGCCTTGCAGTTGCGGTTACTGGCGTTGCTGGCCGGGTGCGCGGAAGCCAGCCGTCAGGCACCGAACAATGCCGCCGGGCATGTATTGCTGGGCGGGTTGTTTGCACAATTCGACGGGCTCAAGGCCGAGATTGATCAGGCAATGGCCGATGGTCCGGCGCATTGGGCGCAGATGTGGCAGCGCGATCGGGCGGTGATGGATCTGGCTGCGGGCGCGCGGGGGAAGCGGTTGGCCAAGGCACTCGCGGTGAACTGACGGGCCTCATCGTCGGAACGCCGCCATCGCGAGCAAGCCCGGCTCCTACATCTATGGTTACCCCCTTTTCTGCAATACTGTTTTTGATGTCGTGTTTGGCTTGCTTTCATCTATCCGGCGTCTGAGTGGGGGTGTCGCCCCGCGCCTCGATGAGAATCGATGCCCAACGACCCTAATTAGTGGAACGGCCTTACAGCCGTGTAGGAGCTCAGGGTTGTCGTCAGGCCGGTTG
>NZ_QGGS01000033.1:0-52360 GCF_003148705.1 Pseudomonas sp. OV226
CCGATGGTAGTGTGGGGTTTCCCCATGTGAGAGTAGGTCATCGTCAAGATTAAATTCCGAAACCCCAATTGCGAAAGCAGTTGGGGTTTTGTTTTAGTAGAAGTCACCTATTTTGCTGGCACGTTACGGCTGTAACGGGCTGGTCACAGAATTTCTTGACGACCATAGAGCATTGGAACCACCTGATCCCATCCCGAACTCAGCAGTGAAACGATGCATCGCCGATGGTAGTGTGGGGTTTCCCCATGTGAGAGTAGGTCATCGTCAAGATTAAATTCCGAAACCCCTGTCTGTTAACGCAGACAGGGGTTTTGTCGTTTCAGGACGCCAAAAACCACAGAAACTAAAAAGCCAGCCTCTGGAAATCAGGGACTGGCTTTTCTATTTGTGTCTATTCCCGTTGGTACGCCGTTCGACCGAAGTCCTGGGCATTTCATACAAATTTCTAAGATTTCCCGCTCTGGTGCCGACAGACTGTTGAGACATGCGTGCACCAAAGTAGAGCGGTCGCAGAATGCCGTTTGCGCTGTTACATGGAATGTTGCAACTCGGAACGCATCCCCACTTTCTGCATAAGAAGTCCTATGAAATGAATCTCAAGTTCAGCCATAAAATCTTGTTGGCCGCCTCCGGCGTCGTCGTGCTGGCATTCGCGTTGTTCACTTTGTACAACGACTATTTGCAGCGGAACACCATCCGGCAAAGTCTCGAAACCGCTGTCCAGCAAGCCGGTGATCTGACCGCCAGCAGCGTGCAGAACTGGATGAGTGGCCGGGTGCTGGTTCTGGAGAGCCTTGCGCAAAACGTCGCGCACCAAGGCGCCAGCGCGGACCTTGCGGGCCTGATCGACCAACCGGCTTTCACCTCTAACTTCCAGTTCACTTACGTTGGCCAGGCCAATGGCGTGTTCACGCAGCGTCCTGACGCGAAGATGCCGGACGGCTACGATCCGCGTCAGCGTCCCTGGTACAAACAAGCCGTTGCGGTCGACAAGACCATGCTGACCCCACCTTACATGGCAGCCGTTGGCGGTCTGGTGGTGACCATCGCCATGCCGGTGAAAAAGAATGGCGAGTTGCTTGGTGTAGTCGGCGGTGACCTGAGCCTGGAGACCTTGGTGAAGATCATCAACTCAGTGGACTTCGGTGGTATCGGTCACGCGTTCCTGGTCAGCGCCGACGGCCAGGTGATCGTCAGTCCGGACAAAGACCATGTCATGAAGAACCTGAAGGACATCTACCCGAACGCCGGTGTGCGGATCGAGAAGGGTAATCAGGACGTCACGTTGAACAAGCAGGATCGCATCCTCTCGTTCACCCCGGTGAGTGGTTTGCCGAATGCCCAGTGGTACATCGGTCTGTCGATTGATAAGGACAAGGCCTACGCGCCATTGAGCCAGTTCCGCACCTCGGCATTGATCGCAATGTTCATCGCCGTGACGGCCATTGCAGTGCTGCTGAGCTTGCTGATCAATGTGCTGATGCGTCCGTTGACGACCATGGGCCGCGCGATGCAAGACATCGCTCAGGGTGACGGCGATTTGACCCGACGGCTATCCGTCGAAAGCAACGACGAGTTCGGTGAGCTGGGCGGTTCATTCAATCAGTTTGTGGAACGCATTCACGCCTCGATCAGCGAAGTGTCTTCGGCCACCCGCCAGGTTCATGACCTGTCGCAACGGGTCATGACATCGTCCAACGCCTCGATCATCGGCTCCGACGAGCAAAGCGCTCGCACCAACAGTGTGGCCGCAGCGATTAACCAATTGGGTGCTGCTACGCAGGAAATTGCACGCAACGCTGCTGACGCTTCGCAGCATGCCAGTGGTGCCAGCGAGCAGGCGGACGATGGTCGTCAGGTGGTTGAGCGAACGATTCTGGCGATGACCGAACTGTCGCAGAAAATCAGCCTGTCCTGCACCCAAATCGAAACCCTGAACGCCAGCACCGATAACATCGGGCACATTCTGGATGTGATCAAAGGTATTTCCCAGCAGACTAATTTGCTGGCCCTGAACGCGGCCATCGAGGCGGCCCGTGCCGGTGAAGCGGGTCGTGGTTTTGCGGTGGTGGCGGATGAGGTACGCAACCTGGCGCACCGCACGCAGGAGTCAGCGGAGGAGATCCACAAGATGATCACCTCGCTGCAGATCGGTTCTCGTGAAGCGGTGACCACTATGAACGCCAGTCAGCTCTCCAGTGAACAGAGCGTCGAAGTGGCTAACCAGGCGGGCCTGCGACTGGTCAGCGTGACCCGGCGCATCGGCGAAATCGACGGTATGAACCAATCAGTCGCGGCGGCCACCGAAGAGCAGACCGCCGTGGTGGAAACGCTCAACGTCGACGTCAATCAGATCAACCTGCTGAACCAGCAGAGCGTGGCCAACCTCAATGAAACATTGAAGGATTGCGATGCCTTGTCTCAGCAGGCGAACCGGTTGAAGCAGTTGGTTGATAGCTTCAAGATCTGATTCAAAACCGCGTTATCGTTCAATCGCGGGCAAGTCGCACCGCCGCTCCCACAGGTTTCCGGTGATCCCTGTGGAAGCAGACTTGCCCGCTATGGCGGTAGATCAATCACCACCGAACGAAAGCCCTACGCAAACAACTTCAACACATTGTTCATCGCATCATCGGCAAACCCCTGCACAAAGTCCTTGAAGCCCGGCAGTGCCTCGGCACCTCCCTGCGCCGGCTCGGCGATGATGGTCCAGGTCGCGCGGGACTTGCCCGCGCCCAGGGGCTCAACGCTCATCGCTGCCCACAAATTGGCCACGCCCAACGTGTTGTAGATCGTGGTCCAGGTCATGTTCAACGCGTGGTCATTTCGCGAGTTGAGTTGTTCGACCACGAGGTTGCCGTCCTTGAAGAATTTCTTGCGCAAGGACGACACGCCTTCACCCGTCATTTCGATGTGCGACAGCGCCGGAATGAACCGATCGAAGCCGGCAAAGTTGCCGACGATTGCCCAGACTTCCTTGGCATCGGCCGGCACTTCCACCGAGGACACGACGTGGCAGCCTTGAGGATTTTTGATCAGGGTATCGGGTTGCAGAGTGCTCATGGTTTTGCTCCGTTTGGGTTGAATCAGATGAAGTTGATTTCTTTCAGGTAGTCGCAGCCACGACGCAGCAGCGCCGGGGATTTTTCCGGGTAATGCGCACCCATTTGCCGCACGCCGGCCTGGGCGTTGTCGTGGCCGATCATCGAGATGTCGCCGATGTCTTCTTCAAAGCCGTTGAGGTAAAACCCGAGCACGCCGAACAGAGCGTTGTCGCTGTCGACCCGGTCCAGTTGCTGCTGCCAGTCGGCGACGCTGACCATGGAGAACTCCCGCCCGGCCTCGCGAAAGGACGCCACGTAGTCGTCCCAGCTCAGGGGCTCGGGGTTGTGCAGGTTGAACACCGCTTTTTCAGGCTGATAGCGGCTGGCATGGAAGGCGATGAAGCGGGCGAGAAAATCCACCGGCATCAGGTCGAAATTCAGCGCGAACTCCGGTACACGACCGAGCTGGATCGAGCCTTTGAGCATCAGCATCAAGCGGTTTTTATGCGGCTGGCAGACGCCGGTCAGGCTGTTGAAACTGATGTTGCCGGGGCGATAAAGGTTGACCCGCACCCCACGCTCGCGCGCCCGTTCAAGAATCCGTTCGCCAACCCACTTGGAGAGGTTGTAGCCGTTCTTGATGTAGATCGGCGGGGTCGGCGCGGCGGGTAACTCCAGGACTCGGCCATCGGCGGTAATCGTGCTGGAGGCCGAGAGTGTGGAGACGAAATTGAAAATTTTCTTGCTGCGCCCTTCACACAACCTCAGACACTCGAAAATCGGCTCGACGTTGTCCCGCGCCAGCGACTCGTAATCGAGTACGTGATTGACGTTGGCCGCGTTGTGCACCAGTGCACCAAACTCTTGGTCGAGGCGCTCGTAAACTTCACAGGAAAGCCCCAGGAATGGACGGGCAATGTCCGCTGCGTAAACCCGCACCCGACTCAGGTCCAGATGCTCCAAGCGGTTTTCGCGCAAGGCATGAGCAAAGCGCTCAGCCGCCGTTTGCCCCCCGCCATCGCGCACCAGGCACGCGACTTCCGTTGCGCCCCAACCCAATAGCGCCTCGACAATGTGCACACCGACAAAACTGTTGGCGCCGGTGACGATCACCTTGTGCACATCGCCCATTTTGCTGACCGGCAACGGCTGAATATCCAGCTCACGGAAAGCATCGGCCAGTGCCTTTTCGCTCAGCACTTCTTCAGTACCAGAGCCACGCACCAAGGTCGCCAACTTCGCAATGGTCGGCAGCTCGATGAAGCGATTGATGGAGATGCTGCGACCAAACTCCTCACGTAATCGCAGCAACATGCGCGACAACAGAATCGAGTGGCCGCCCAGATTGAAGAAGCTTTCGTCGGTAGAAATATCGCTGACCGGCAGCTCCAGCAACTCGGCCCAGATCTCCAACAGCAGCCCCTCATCGGCACTGGCCGGCAAACGTCGCGTGGTGTTTTCCAAGACGCTGACCGGCATTGAAAGCAACGCCTTGCGGTCGACTTTGCCGTTGCTGGCGAACGGCATGCTTTGCAATTCGGTCCAGGCGCCGGGTTGCATGTAGTCCGGCAAAAACTGCACCGCGTGAGCCTTCAAGGCTTCGCGAGCGGCTCCGGGTCGGTCTTCCTGAGGCTGTGCGAGGAAAGCCAGAATGCGCCGCTGACTGTCGATGACCACCGCCACCTGGCGGAACAACTGGCTGTCGCGCAGGCAGCGCTCGATCTCTTCCGGTTCAACCCGAAAGCCGCGAATCTTCACCTGGTTATCCCGGCGACCACACAGCTCGACGCCGTCGCCGGTCCACTTCGCCATGTCGCCGGTACGGTAGGCGCGCAGGGTTTGGCCGCCTGACACATTCAGGTTCAGATAGCGCTCAGCGGTTTGCTGCGGGTTGTTCAGATACCCGAGGCAAACCCCCGGACCGATGATGTACAACTCGCCTACCGTGTGGTCGGTGACCGGTTGCAAGTCTTCATCGAGGATCAGCACCTGGCTGTTGGCAATTGGCGCGCCGAGGGTTCGATTGCTGTCACCGGTACGCAACTGTCGCGCGGTAATCAGCACCGTGGCTTCGGTCGGGCCATACAGGTTGTAGAGCTTGCCCTGGCGCGTCAGTTGCTCGATTACCCAGGGTTCGCAAACGTCGCCGCCAGTCATCACATGAGCCAGCACCTGCAACTGATCCAGCGGCAGAATGCTCAACAAGGCCGGTGGCAAAAAACCGTGGCTGAGTTGTCGGTGGCGGATCAGTTCGACCAGTTGCAAGGGGTCACGACGTTGATCGTCACTGGGCACGACCAGTTCGGCGCCCTGAAGCAAGGTCGGGAAAATGTCGATCAGCGATGAGTCGAAACTCAACGAAGAAAACTGCAGCACCCGACTGTGCTCGGTGAGTTGCACGTAGTCGGCATACCACGCCGTGAAATGCGCGAGGTTGGCCTGACTGAGCAGCACGCCTTTGGGATGCCCGGTGGTGCCCGAGGTATAGAGCGCCATGCACGGCGCATCGAGATCGGGTCGGTGGCGCATCAACGGTTGTTCGAGGTCCGCGTCTTCGGCGTTGATACGGCTGATGTCCAGCCCCGGCGTGTCATCGGCAAGTGGATGCTGGCCGTCATGCAGCAACAACACGGCCCCGCCATTGGAAAGAATGTACTGCTGACGTTGCAGAGGATGGCTCGGCTCCAGCGGCAAATACACCGCGCCGCTGCCGAGAATCGCCAGGATCCCCGCATACAGCGCGCTGCATTTGGGCAGGCAGATTGCGACCACCAACGGCCCTTCATGTTGATCGAGCAGTGGTTGCAAACGCTGCTGGATCGCACGGCTGTGCGCGTGCAATTGCCGATAGCTCAGCGTCGTCTCGCCGATCGTCAGCGCGGGGCGCTCGGCCGACTGGTGGAGGCGTTGTTCGAGACGCTCGATCATCGAGATCTGAGCCAGCTTCAGCAGCCAGGATTGCTCGGTCAGGTTGAGCGCGTGGACGAAGGCCAGGTGTTCCAGAAACAGCAGGTTTTCCACCCGCTCAAAATGAGCGGGAGCGGCCGGTTCGGTGTGCAGGAAATAGTCGGCATCGCGGGAGAAGCGGCTGACCAGCAGCGCGACGTGATCCAGCAACTCTGCCATGGCTCGCAGGCGCAATGCCTGGCCATTGCCGCCAGGTTCGTCGGCGATCGGTATGCGAGTGAACAAGGCAGAGTTATACGTGCACAACACGTCCAGCGGCGGCAAACCGCAAACCTGCGATGCGCCGACACCCAGTTGCAGCGTCAGTCGCGGTGTTGCGTCGAAACCGGCAAACGGCAGACTCGCATCGTCGATCAGCAAATCAAACGACGACTGCTCGTTGAGCGCGTCGAACCGCACTAACGAATGACCGTGCTGTTCAAGTTCCAGCGCCAGGTCGGTCAAGGCCTGGCTTTGCCCAATGAGCAAAATGTCGAGACGTCTCATGGTGTTCTCCTCGTTAGACCAGGTAGTCGCAGAGGGCGTCTTGCACGCACGGCGAATCGAGCAGCGAACTGCTGCGGAAAAACCGCACGATGTTGGCGACTAACGGGTGATGACGGTTGATCGGGAAGGCCAGTCCCGAGACTTCGCGCTTGAGTGCCTGACGAGCCGTCTCGCTGATCTGCAAGGACTCGATCAGGCGCAAGTCGAAGGACTTCTGAATGTCGTTGGTCAGGTAATGGCCAATGAACACCGGTAGAATCTGCGCAATGCAATGGCGATCGTCTTCGCTCGCGGTGTGCCAGTAGATGCACACCAGCCGCGCCCAGAAGCCGGAGTGGCGACCTTCGTCGAGCAAGTGATCGGCCATCAGGCCTTTGATCGACTGCTTGACCGTGTCGTCCTTGGCAAACGCCGCGACATCGCCGGTCACGGTGTTCTCGGCAATGGCCACGCAAATCAATTCGACGGGGCTGCGCAGGCGCTCCGGCGCGAGCGCCACGGCTGCCGGAATGGCTCGACTGAGTTCGATTTCATCTGGCAGCACCATCGGCGCGATGCCGGTCAGGGCGATGGTCTGCTGCATGAAGTCCATGGCGACCAAGGCGTGGTAATCCTCGTCCACCACCACGGTCATGGCGTCGTAACGGCAGGCGAACGGGAACGCCACGGCGAAGCGATTCTTGGCGATGCTGCGAGCGGTCTTGTCGACGATCTCGGTTTCGAAAATCACCACATCATTGATGAACTTGTAGAGCGTCTGCACCAAGGCGAAGTCCCGTTGCTCCGGGCATTCGCGCAGGAAGGTTTCGTTCAGCACCAGCGGTTGGCGACTCAAGGGATAGATCAGCTTGTCGTCGTTTTCCAACATCCGCCGTGGGCGAGTGCGGATCGTCGCGCGGCTCTCCCAGGCGTCGGCGAAGGATTGGTAGTCGGCGGCGTTCATGCGCTCACCTCCGGCAAAGGCTCGCCCATGCTCAGACGCAGGCCGTCCCACAGTGCGATGCGACTTTCTACGGCGGCAATGGCGCTGGCATAGACGTCTTCTTCGCGTTGCGGATTGCCATCGACCAACCGGGCGAGCAGTTTTTCCGCTGCCGGGCCATGGTCTTCGGAGTCGACTTCGATGTGCCGCTCCAGGTAGTAACGGAAGGTCGGCGCTTGTTCGATGCCAATACCCCAATCGTCGAGAATGCGCTGGAACATCTGCGGAATCACACTCTCACGACCATGTAAAAACGCCGCGGCAACACTGTGCCCCGGGGCATGCAACGCCGTGTGCAAGGTGTGCCGCACGAACTGCGCCGCCGCCGGATCAACGTCCACGCTTTGCAACGCGACGTCGTAGCTAACGCCTTCTTGTTGCAACGCGACAAAGCGCTCCACCGCGACCGTACTGGCGCCGACTTCGCGCATCGCATCCAGATACAACTCAAAATGGCTGTAATGACCGTGGGCAGGACGATCATCGGACTCTTCACCCAACACGATTTCATTGATCAGGCGCGCGGCCTGCGGATCTCGTGGCGGTAGCCAGGGCAGTTGAACGCAGGTCAGTTCTTGTTGCAGGCGCTTGGTCAGCGACATGAAATCCCACACGGCAAATACATGGGTTTCCATAAAGCGTTGAAGTACCGACAGCGAATGTATTTCAGAAAAGATCGGGTGCGCACTAAGTTCTGCTTTCTTCTGGTTGAGGCGGTCTTTATTCGGCTTCATGAGCGAACCTATATGTGGTCGAAAGTGCGATTAAGGAAGTTTCGGCCAATAAGCCTCTGTCGTTTAAAGTTTTCTGTGGGCGAGCAAAGGCCTCAGGCTAATGGGTCTGTATGAGTGAGTAGTGGTCCGCAGATAAAGGGTTGCAGGCCTGTATTCAGTGCGGCGAACAAAAACTAATACACGAATAAAGTATCCGGCAAGTTATTTTTTAATTAAATTAAAGTTCATATTTTTCGAGTGTGACAAGTTCCGATAAAACTTTGGGTTTAAGTTTTATTTGGACGTAGTTGCTCCTTTCGACTAATGAAAGTCAAAATTCAAATGAAGAGTGAATGCCTCACTCGTAGCAACTTTCTTAGTTAAATCAATGAGGTGACTTTAGAGGGTGGAAGTTGGCCGGGACCAACGCCGGTGCTTCCGTTCCCGTGACAAGACTCCTTCCTTAGGTTCTTGGTGCGGGGACTGTTGCACAGGTGCGCAGCGTCGCCCGTTCATTGGTTGTTGGCAGTCCAAGAGTGAGCGTAAATCACGGCAGCCGCTATCGCTGAGATGTCATCTTCTCAGTGCAATAACGGGGCTTGGGAGGGGGAAATCGAGGGCAAGGCTTTAGCGTGGGGTTCTGCGCCGTCGTGACAAGCGAAAACGAGCAGTTTGATCTGCTCGCTCAACTGGCCAGAACGGTTTACCGGGAGGTTTTCTTGTTCAGCGCTTCAGGGCTGGCGAGGTAGCGTGTAATGACCTCGACACCCCGATTGAGGTGATTCTCGAGCATCGTTACCGCGCGCTCGATGTCGCGGTCTTCCACCGCCAGTAACATCGCTCGGTGATCATCCTGGGACAGTTTGCCCAAGCCCATCGCTTCGAGGTTGAAGCGCAGGAAGCGTTCTTCCTCGTTCAACCCTTCTTCTATCAGACCGAGAAGGCGACGGTTAGGCGCCTTGACGTACAGCGACATGTGGAACAGGCGATTGAGCCGACCGATCTCCGAGTAGTCGTGCTCTGTCTCCATGTCGTCGATATGACGGGCCGCTGCTTCGAAGTCTTCTTTCTCAAGCAGTGGAATCGACAGTCGCAGCGCTTCAGATTCCAACAAAATCCGCAGTGCATAGGTTTCAACCGCATCGCCCTGCACCAGCGGTGCGACGACGGCGCCTTTGTGGGCGACAACGTTGAGCAGCGCCTGGGCTTCGAGCTGGCGCAAGGCTTCGCGCACGGGCATGCGGCTAACCCCGAACAAATCGGCCAGGTCTTGCTGGCGCAATGCAGTGCCGCAAGGGATGCGTCCATCGAGAATCGCCGCGCGCAGCGTTTCTTCGATCACCGAACGTGCAAGGTGGGCGGGAATAGGCCCGCTGACCTTGATGCTGCTGAGAGGGTTGGTCTTTTGTGGCACTACTACGCACCCTATTCGACTGAAATATTTGGATCCAAATGGACACTAGAGACTGCAATGGAGCTTGTCAAACAAGTCAGGTTTTTCAATCGCACTCTTTTTATGTCAATCACAATACAAGTCTAGCGTGCCGTTCGTGATTGCACCGTGCCATTGTCTTTTATCGGGCTAACCTGCACCATCGGCCGAATACCATTTGCCTGATCTGGATGCCTCGCATTGGCGGTACGTTTCGCGATCCCACGGACTTTGCGCTGGCTGTGCTGTGCGCTGCTACTGGCCGGCCTCATGCTGGGCGGCTTGCAGGCCGATTGGGATTTTTCGCTGATCAGCCGCCGTGCGCAAGCCTTATACGGACCGTTAGGTGAAGGGCAGCAACGGATCGATGCCTGGCAGCATTTGCTGGCCACTCAGAAGCAAGTCAGCGAGCAAGAACAGCTCAAAGTGGTCAACCTGTTCTTCAACAAGCAGGTGCGTTACGTCGAGGATATCGATCTGTGGCACGAGGTCGACTATTGGGAAACGCCCATCGAAGCGCTGTGGAAGGGCGCCGGTGATTGCGAAGATTATGCGATTGCCAAGTATTTCAGCCTGCGTCATCTCGGCGTCTCCAGTGACAAGTTACGCATCACCTACGTCAAGGCGTTGCGCCAGAATCGGGCGCACATGGTGTTGACCTACTATTCGAGCCCCGAGGCCATGCCGCTGGTGCTCGACAGCCTGATCAACGAGATAAAACCAGCCAGCCAGCGGACCGATCTGTTACCCGTCTACTCTTTCAATGCCGAAGGTCTGTATTTGCCCGGCGCCAAGGGCAATAAAAAAGTCGGCGACACCAAGCGCCTGTCCCGCTGGCAGGACGTGTTGAAGAAAATGCAGGCCGAAGGTTTCCCGGTCGAAACGACTAACTAGGAGCACGCGCTCAGATGTCTTTGTTCAAACAGCTGTTGATCGCAATCTGTCTGTTCCTGGTCGTCGCCTTCACCGGTAGCTTCATGGTCAGTCTGGAAAGCTCGCGCACGCAGTACGTCAACCAGTTGCGCTCCCACGCCCAGGACGCCGCGACGGCACTGGCGCTGTCCCTGACGCCGAACATCGACGACCCGGCGATGGTCGAGCTGTTGGTGAGCTCGATTTTCGACAGCGGTTACTACGCAAATATTCGCGTGGTCGACCTGAGCAACGACCAAACCATTGTCGAACGCAGCGGGATTCCGGCGGTGAACAACGTGCCGGACTGGTTCGTCAAAATGATCGGCCTTGAAGCCGCGGGCGGCGATGCGATTGTCAGCCGGGGCTGGGAGCAGGCGGCACGGGTCGAGGTGGTCAGCCACCCGATGTTCGCGTTGGCCAAGTTGTGGCAGAGCGCGTTGGGCAGTCTGGGCTGGTTGTTGCTTTGCGGCGCTGTGAGCGCGGCGCTGGGCGCGTTGTTGTTGCGCCGGCAATTGAAGCCGCTGGACTACATGGTCCAGCAATCCCACGCCATCGCCCGCCGCGAGTTCCTCAGCCTGCCGGAACTGCCACGCACCCCGGAACTGCGCCGCGTGGTGCAGGCAATGAACCAGATGGTCGAGAAGCTCAAGGCGCTGTTCCAGGAGCAGGCCGAGCGCAGTGAAAAACTGCGGGTCGAGAGCTATCAGGACAACCTGACCGGGCTGGCCAACCGTCGTTATTTCGAGATGCAATTGAACGCCCGGGTGAGCAACCCGGAGCAGGCCAGTTCGGGATATCTGCTGCTGTTGCGGGTCAAGGACCTGGCCGGATTGAACCAGCGGTTGGGCGGCCAGCGTACCGACCAGTTGTTGAAAGCCGTGGGCGAGCAGTTGTCCCGCGAGTGTGCCAAGTACCCCGAAACCCAAAACCTCGTCACGCGGATTCGCGGCGGTGAGTTCGCTGTGCTGGCGCCGGGGCTGGTGCGTGAAGAAGCGTTGCAACTGGCGCAGAACCTCGACAGTGCCTTGGCGAGCCTGCATGCGACAGGCGCCACCGATGTGGCCTCGGTGGCGTCGATCGGGTTGGCGCCTTTCGTTCATGGCGACTCGCCGCAAGCGGTGCTCGGGCTGGGTGATCAGGCGTTGGCCCAGGCGGAAGCCCAGGGCGAGCCGAGTTGGGCGTGCCTGGATCACAGCGCATCGGCCAGTGTCGGCGATGACCATCATGCGTGGAACAACTTGCTGGACCAGGCGTTGGAGCAGCGGCGGTTCCAGTTGTATTTCCAGCCGGTCGTGGCCAGCCAGGACACCCAGTTGGTGCTGCATTACAAAGTGCTTTCGCGTTTGCTCGACGAACAGGGGCAGACCATTCCCGCCGGGCGCTTCCTGCCATGGCTGGAGCGTTTTGGCTGGACCGCGCGGCTGGATCGACTGATGCTGGAATTGGTGCTTGAGCAGATGGCCGACCACGAAGAGTCGCTGGCGTTGAACCTGTCGTCGGCGACGTTGGGCGATCCGCAGGCGCTGAATAAAATCTTCGAGATTTTGCGCGCCCATTCCAATCTGGGCCCGCGCCTGACGCTGGAAATCGGCGAGGAACAACTGCCAGAGCAAGCGATGCTGGAAGAGCTGACGCGGCGCCTGCGAGAACTCGGCTTCTCCTTGAGCCTGCAGCGCTTTGGCGGCCGCTTCAGCATGATCGGCAACCTGGCGCGGCTTGGCTTGGCCTACTTGAAGATCGATGGCGGTTACATCCGGGCGATCGATCAGGAGAGCGACAAGCGCCTGTTCATCGAAGCGATCCAGCGCGCGGCGCACAGCATCGATTTGCCGCTGATTGCCGAGCGGGTCGAAACCGAAGGGGAGCTGTCGGTAATTCGGGAGATGGGGATTTATGGGGTTCAGGGGCAGTTGTTTGGTGAGCCCAAGCCTTGGCAGTGAGGCTGATGCCCTCATCGTCGGAACGCCGCCCGGAGCCGGCAGATCTTCAGTGAACACAGACTGTGTGAACGACCAAAATCTCTGTAGGAGCCGAGCTTGCTCGCGATGGCGTCCGTGCAGTCACCGGAAAATCTGAAGGCAAATTCCTAGGAGATTTCCTTCGAGTTGCGTCGGTTTTGGTGAACTTGTTCCGGGTAATGGGCAGGTCTAGTCTGGCCTTGTCACTGAAAATTCGGTGACACGGACGTGCAAGTCCGACCAAACTGTTTAGGTTGCGTATTGCCATATCTCACGATGAGCATTTGTATGCTCGCTGCTTTATGGCGGCTGCGCGCAGGAGATCTTCGGATCTGCTGGGTGTCCTAAACAGTCCCGGTCTTGCACACCTGCGCATGGCCGCCACCCTATTCGCGTGCAAGCGAACGGTGACGGTCTCAACTGACTGTTTAGGAGTTTTTCTTATGTTCAAAGTAACGCCCAATCCGCCTTCTCCCCGCAGAGGCCATCTCTTCACCGTCTCCCCCGACATCCCCACCGAAGCCCTTCTCGCCAACGCCTCCGAAGACCTGCGCTCCATCAGCGCCATCGCCGCCGATCTTGCAGACGATGTAGAAGACTCACGCCGCTGTGTCGCGCTGGGGCTTAGCCGGATAGCCGATGGGGTTCATTTATTGGTGGAGCGGGCGCTGGATCACCTTGAATCGCCAGAGTTGGCGCCGGGTTCGGAAGGATTGCCAGGCTAGTTCTTGATCGTTCCCACGCTCTGCGTGGGAACGCAGCCCGTGACGCTCTGCGTCACATCGGTGCCAGGCGCAATGCCGGTGGCGAGGCTGGAACCGGAACGCGGAGCGTCCCTTGAGGCATTCCCACGCGGAGCGTGGGAACGATCTGGAACGACCGAAATCCCTGTAGGAGCCGAGCTTGCTCGCGAAGGCGCCAGAACAGACACCAAAAAAGGCGGGGCCTTAGATCAACCCCGTCTCTTCATCATCAATCAAATGGCTCAACCCGCCCAAGGCTTCACGGGCCTGGGTCCGGTCCATCAACTTGGCCTGTGCCGCTGGCGGCAGGTCGGTGACGCGGATCACGCCTTTGCTGGTCAGCACCTGGATCAAGTCGTCGAGTACCCGGATCATTTCCAGGTCGCTCTGCTTGAGCTGTTTGAGGCTGGTCTCCATCACTTCGTTGGCATACCAGGCCTGGATTTCATGGTGGTCAGCCGGCAGCGTTTCCGTGGCCTCGGCGTAGGCCGCGGCTTCCACGCGCACTAACTGGCCTTGCGCATCGCGTTGCACGTAGAACATTGAGCATCCCTCAGAAATGGACCAGCGTCATGCTGTCAGCAGCATAGGCCAACTGGACGCGAGTATGCGGTGCGGCGACGAAATCGTCACCGTGGTGAAGGTCGCAAACGTGACGGCCGCCCCATAAGGGCGGCCGTTTTTCGTTTGATCAGCTGTTGTTGTGGTCGATTTTGATGGTCGGGTCGCTGCCGGCAATCAACGAGTTGATGTTGGCGCTGGACCAGTTGTTGCCTTCGAGCTTGATCGTCACGTCCGGTGTCGCGGCTGCCGCGTCGCCGGAGTTGAACTTGCCGCCCGAGCTGACTTGCAGCGACGACACGCCATCGACGGTGCTGATTTTCAGGAAGTTGTCGATGGTGCTGCCGCTCTCGCCCTGCAACAGATCACCCAGGTCAATGCGGTCACCTTCGCTGGCCTTGAAGTCCTTGATCACGTCATTACCGGTGTCGCCAGACTTCCACACGAAGGTGTCGCCACCCGAACCGCCAATCAGGATGTCGTTGCCCTGGCCGCCCATCAGCGAGTCGTTGCCAGTGCCGCCGAGCAGGATGTCGTTACCCTTGCCGCCGTCGAGGCTGTCGTTGCCCCCCGAGCCGAAGAGGATGTCGTTACCCGCGCCGCCCAACAATGTGTCGCTGCCGTCATGGGCGCCGGACACATCAAACGCGGTGTAGTGCTCGGTGATGAACTGGTGCACGTTGCTGGTGGTGACTTTGCTGACGTCGACGCCGGTCTGCTGGGCAACGAACGCCTGCATCGCCTGATAACCCTCGCCGGCAACGCCGTTGAAGCTCACGAGGTCGCCGAACAGGATGTCATTGCCGTCACCGCCATTGACCGTGTCGGAACCTGGTTGTGTCGCTTCGGTGTGACCGATGATCGAGTTGGCCAGGTTACTCGGATCAATGTTGGTTTGCGGCGCATGGTCCGAGTCGTACGGTTTCAGGTCGGTAAGGGTGACACCCTTGTTCAGACCAATGGCTTCAACGTTGGACACATTGCTCAGCAGCGCGAAGCTGGAGGTGGAGTTATCGACGAGGGTCTGTGTATTGCCGCTGTCCGTCAGGGTCGACAACTCGTAAGTACCATCGCCCTGCGCGTGAATGGTGCCCACGTCGCTGGCTTTCCAGTTCTTGGAGCCTACCAAGGTGTACAGCGTCGCAAACCCGTCACTGTCGATGGTCAGTTTGTGAGTACTGTCGATTGTCGTGGAGAAGGTATCGCCCGGCTTGTAATTGCTGGTTTTCACCACGTCATCGAGCTTCACGCTGCCGTACAGCGTCGGGTTGGGCTGCTCGCCCGTCTGGTAGTAGTTCGGCTGGCCGTCGGTGATGAAGTACGTGAGGTTCTTCGCCCCGGTGTTGGCCACGGCGGCGGCGCTCTGGAACCAGTTGGCCGTGGTTTTGAATACATCTTCGTAGTTGGTCACGCCGCCGGACGACATCGAGTCCAGTACCGATTTGAGCAAGGTCAGGGCATCCGGATTTTTCAGGTCGACCGATACCGATCTGTTGACCTGGGTATCGAAGTCCACCAGGAAGATGTTCACCGTTCCTGAGTTGCCGCCCATGCTCTGCTTGAGGGTGTTGAACACCGACGTCAGCGAGTCTTTGGCGGCGTTGATCGACGACGAACTCATGCTGCCCGAACTGTCGACCATGAACGCGATGTTGTAGTTGGTGCCTGGGACCACGGTCAGGCCGCCGATGTCGGCGACTATGATGTCGTTGCCGCCGGTGCCGGTGATGGTGTCACTGCCGGACGTTGCGGTAATGGCGTTGTAGGTCGCCGGATTAATCGTGATCGGAATCTGGGTCGTACTGGTGGCGGAACCACCCTGGCTCTCGGTCGAGACGGCCGTAAATGTCAGCGTGTTGGTGCCGGTGGCATACGGTGCCGGGGTGTAGCTCAACTTGCTCATATCCCAACCGCTGAGGTTGTCGATGGCACCGTTAGCGGTTGTGCTGGTGAAGGTGTGCGTGCCGTCGGTCAGCGTCGCGCCAGCCGGGATGCCGCCGATCTTGGTGATGGTCTGGATTTCAGAGCCATCTTTGTCTGCCGACGTTACAGTCAAGCCCAGCGCAATGCTGCCATTCTCGGCCACTTGGGTGGTGGTGGCGGACACGGTCGGTGTATCCGCGACCGGGGTCACACTAATGTCCAGCGTGGTGCTTGAGCCGGTGTTGGTGGTGTAGGTCACCGTCGGCACCTTGCCGCTCCAATTGTCGGCCGGGGTAAAGCTGTACTCACCGTTGGCACCGATGGTCAGCTTGCCAACGTTCGCGAGGTTGGCAGTCCCCCCTGCGGTGTACTCGGTGCCACCCACCGTGAACTTGGCCACGGTCAGGACGTTATCCACATCGCGGTCATTGGTCAGTACGTTACCGGTGGCGACCTTGTCCTCGAGGACGGTATTGAGGTCGGCAGTCAGCATACTAGGGTCGTCGACCGGCGCGACGTGCACCACCAGTGGCACCGAGGTGCTGGCGGGTGCAGCATCGCCGTCTTTGGCGATGGCCGTTACGGTCAGGTTGATGTCGCCATTGAAGTTCGCCGGCGGTGTCAGTTTAAGCGTGGACAGGTTCCAACCCGTGATGTCCACCGAGGTCTTACCATCGACAGCGCTGAAGGTGTGGCTTCCCGTACCGTCGGTGAGTGTGGAACCTGCAGGCAAGTTGCTCAGTGTGATGGACTTGAGTGTTTCCGAACCATCGACGTCAGTGGTCTTGGCGACGATGGTGGACAACAGGATCGCGTTGTCTTCCAGGCCCGAGTTGAGCATCTGAGTGACGTTGATGTTGTCCAGAACGCCGCCCAGACTGTTGCTGTCCCCGGCGCGGAACTCGAGTTTCTGGGTGCCATCGACAGTGACCGGAATGTCAAAGCTGTAATGCTGCATGCCGGGGGTCGCGGTGTTCAGGGTGCCAATGAGTTGGCTTCCCCAGTACACGTTGATGAGCGAATCAGCCACACCCGCACGCGGTGCATAGTCGAACGATACGTTATAGGTGGTGCCGGCCTTGGCAGCGATCTCGGTGTAGAGATTGCTGGCATCGCCCGCATTACGTTCCAGTTCGATGACCTGGTTATCACCACCCGCACCGTAAACGCTGGCCTTGCCGATTTCGACCATGCCACCGTTGTTGTCTGTGTGCCATGCGCCGTTGCCGAGCTGGCTGACATTGACGTCGCCATAGGTGTTCAGCGCTACTTCCTGGAGGTCAGTCGAGATGACTGTCCCGCCACCGGTCAGCGTCAGGCTCGGGGTATCGGTTACGGGGGCGACTACGATGGTGCCGGTCGCCGAAGACGCAGAAGGCAGGCCACCGTCGTCGGTCGCTTTGTAAGTGAAGCTGGTGGTGCCACTCCAGTCGGCGGTGGGCTTGAAGTAAACCGTTGCGCCGTTGCCGGTGGCGGCGATCACGCTGCTGGTGGTCAACGCAATGGTCCCGGCGGCGTCCGCGTAAAAACTGCCCTTGGCTGTCAAGCTGGTCAGGGTGAAGTGATCGATGTTGCCGTCAATGTCATTGCCGCCGAGCTGCACGGCGATCAAATGATCTTCATCACCTTGGGCGAAAGTGGAATTGACGGTCGGCGCGTCGTTGACCGGCGTGACGGTGATGTTGAGCGTGCTGGTGGAGCCAGTGTTAGTGGCGTAGGTGATGGTCGGCGCGGTGCCGTTCCAGTTTTGCGCAGGGGTGAAGGTGTAGTCGCCGTTGGCGCCGATAGTCACCTTGCCGATCCCGTCAATTGGCGCGCTTTGACCCGCGTTAAAGACACCGGTGACACCTTGTACGGTGAATGTCGCGACACTCAGCGTGTTGTCGACATCGTGGTCATTTTCGAGCACGTTGCCTGTGGCTGCGTGGTCTTCAGTGACCGTGCTGGTGTCCTGGATCAGGACGCTCGGGTCATCGACCGGGGCCACGTGTATCACCAGTGGCACCGAGGTGCTGGCTGGAGCGGCAGTGCCGTCCTGGGCGGTGGCCGTTACGGTCAGGTTGATGTCGCCATTGAAGTTCGTCGGCGGTGTCAGTTTGAGCGTGGCCAGGTTCCAGCCGGTGACATTGGCTTCGCCGAAGGTTCCGGTGCCGTTCATGGTGAAGGTGTGGCCCGGCGCGCCATCGGTGAGGACCGAGCCTGCCGGGATGCCGCTGATTTTCACGCTCAGGCTTTCGGAACCGTCGGTGTCGGTCAGTGCTGCCTTGATTGCAGACAGTTGAATGCTGGTGTCTTCGGCACCCGCATTGAACGTGTAACCGTCGTAGTAGCCTTCGCCATTGCTGCCGTGCAGGTCGGAAACCGTCAAGCCGGCGTGGGTAAGGTCGGCAACGCCGGTATACAGCGCAACGCCAGCGCTGCCCAGGTCGATCGCCGGGCTGCCGTTGACCGACAGGTTGACGTCATAGTTGCCCGGGCCGTTCTGGTTGTGATGGTAGATGTCCAGCGTGTAGTAACCACTGGTGCTCGGGGTGAACGAGCCGTTCAGGTTGGCCCCCGCGCCCCACGTTGTGGCTGCGACGTTCTTGCCGCCAATGGTCACTAGCAAGCTGTCATCGCCGGTGCCGCTGAAGGTGTAGGTCTTGCCGGCTTCGAGGTAAATCAGGCCCGACGTTTTCGACGCGGTGCCAGCCGCCACATCGCCACTCGATTGCACGTTGCTGACGGTGCTGCTGGAGTTCGGTGAACCCGCGCCGTCGATGACACTTTTCAGCGTGCTTGTAGCCGCGCCGTTGCCATCGGTGCCCAGGCCCGACAAGCCGGTCCAGACCTCTTTGATCAGGCCCGTGGAGGTGACGGTGTTGCTGTCGACAGTGAGGGTCGGCGTGTCCGACACCGGCGTGATGTCGATTTTCACCGTCGCTTCAGTGCCGTGGTTGAAACCGTCGGTAGGCGTGAATTTGATCTGCGCGTAATCCGCCGCTTTGTTGCCTACACCCGTTCCGCCATAACCGTCGGTGCCCGATTCATTGGCGGCGGGCACAAAGGTCAGTTTGCCCAGCGCGATATCGGCCTGGCTGATGGTCTGGCCCAAGGTGACCTGCACGCCGTTGAACAGCAGGGTGCCACCGCCCGATACCTGGGTGATGGTAATGCCGAGCGGGCTGTCATTATCGACGTCGGTGACGTGAAAGTTGTCCCAGGCCAAGGTGATGGCCGTATCTTCGACACCGGTGACAGCGCCGCCGACTGCCACTGGGGCGTGGTCGTGGTCGGTGATGTTGGTGCTGACATCTTGGTGGGCCGAGTCGATAACCAGGTTTTCAAAGTTACCGCCGCTGACCGAGTCAATGGCGATCTTGAAGTTCTCGGTGCCTTCGGCCAGCTTGTCATGAAGGGTGTTGATATCGAAACCGACGCTGTTGCTGTTGGCCGGAATCTTGACGTTGACCACACCGGTGTAGTCCACGCCATTGGTCGCGGTGCCGCTGTATTTCAGGGTGACTGTCACTTCAGTCTGAGCGGTGTTGCTCAGCGTTAGCGTGTAATGCGCAGCGTGGCCTTCATCCACCGACGTCGTGCCGCTGATACCCACGGTGGTCTGATCACCCTGACCCGAAGGCTCGTCGGTGACGGTGGTGGTCAACTGAGTTTTATCCAGCGTCGGCCCGAACTTCTCGTTGCCACCGGAGACAGTTTCCAGCTTATTGACCAGCGAAGGCTGACCACCGTTGTACACATCGTCGTGGGCGACCACGGTTGCGGAACCGCTGGTGCTGTTGGCCGGAACGGTAATGATGGTGCCGTCAGTCAACTTGAAGGTCAGCGCATCGTGGTTATCGATGGCGATCCCGTCTTTGTTGGCCAGGGTCACGGTGTACGTGATCTGGCCACCTTCGGCCACGGTGGATTTATCCACGGTGAGGGTCGCAACCACTTCGCTGACGGAGGCCGTCGGGTAAACCGTGACCGGGATCGTCGCGGTACTTGGCGCCGAACCGCCGAGGGTCTCGGTGGACGTTGAGGTCACGGTCAGGTTGAACTGGCCGTTGTAGTTCGCCGACGGGGTCACGGTCAGGGTGCCGAGGTTCCAGCCAGTGACGTTGGCTTCGCCGGAGGTCGCGGTCGCGGTGAAGGTGTGGCCGGCGCCATCGGTGAGGACCGAGCCGGCCGGAATGCCGCTGATCTTCACGCTGAGGGTTTCGGAGCCGTCGGTGTCGGTCAGTGCCGTGTTGATGGCGGACAGGTGAACGCTGGTCCCCTGCGCGCCTTCGTTGAGTTTGTAGCCGTCGTAGTAGCCTTCACCCTTGCTGCCGTGCAGGTCGGAAACCGTCACGCCGGCATGGGTAAGGTCGGTAACACCGGTGTAGAGCGGCACGCCAGCGCTGCTCAGGTCGATCGCCGGACTGCCGTTGACCGACAGGTTGACGTCGTAGTTGCCCGGGCCATTCTGGTTATGGTGGTAGATGTCCAGCGTGTAGTAGCCACTGGCAGACGGTGTGAACGAACCGTTCAGGTTGGCCCCGGCGCCCCATGTAGTGGCCGCGATGTTCTTGCCACCAATGGTCACCAGCAGGCTGTCATCGCCAGTGCCGCTGAAGGTGTAGGTCTTACCGGCTTCGAGATAGATCAGGCCGGAAGTTTTCGACGCCGTGCCTTGGGCCACATCACCGCCGGATTGCACGTTACTGACGGTGCTGCTGGAATTCGGTGTGCCTGCAGCATCGATGACACTTTTCAGCGTGCCCGTAGCCGCGCCGCTGCCATCGGTGCCGAGGCCCGACAGGCCGGTCCAGACCTCTTTGATCAACCCCGTCGAGGCAACGTTGTTGCCGGTGACGTTCAGCGTTGGTGCGTCAGCCACCGGGGTGATGTCGACTTTCAAGGTCGCTTCAGTGCCCTGGTTGAAGCCGTCGGTAGGTTTGAACTGAATCTGCGCGTAGTCCAACGCCTTGTTGCCAACGCTGGTACCGCCATAACCGTCGGCGCCTGATTCATTGGCGGCGGGTACAAAGGTCAGTTTGCCCAGCGCGATATCCGCCTGGCTGATGGTCTGGCCCAAGATGACCTGCACGCCATTGAACAGCAGGGTGCCACCGCCCGATACCTGAGTGATGGTGATGCCGAGCGGGCTGTCGTTATCGACGTCGGTGACCTTGAAATCGTTCCAGCTCAGGGTGATGGTCGAGTCTTCGAGGCCGGTGACAGCGCCACCGATGGACACTGGCGCGTGGTCGTTGTCGAGGAGGGTGACGCTGGTCTTGTCGGTACTCAGTACCAGGTTTTCGAAGGTGTTGGTGCCCGAAACGCCCGTTAGTTGATTGACCACTGTCACCGGCTGGTTGATGACGTGGTTGTCCTGGGTGGTCACCACGGTGTTGCCGCTGGTTTGGTTGGCCGCCACTTTGACCACGGTGCCGTCAGTCAAAGTAAAGGTCAGGTCACCGTGATTATTGACCGGCAAGCCATCGGCGTTGGTCAGGGTCACGGTGTAAGTGATCTTGCCGCCTTCGGTGACGCTGGCGTTATCCACCGTCAGCTTGGCGACCACGTCGTTGATGCTGTCAGTGATGTTCGTGGTGACCAGGGACTTGTCCGGCACCAGGCTTTCAAACTTGCCGCCGCTGACTTGGTCGATGCTGGCGGTGACTTTGCCGGCATCCAGGTAGACGTCGTTTTTCGGTGCGTCCACGCTGACGTGGCCAGACACCGCATCCTTGAGGATGGTGATGATCGCGCCGTTGCTCAGCTTCACAGTCATGTCGCTGCCAGCGGCATGGGACAAGGTCGCGGTGTAGACGATCTGCCCGCCTTCCTGCACCGAACCGCTGGCGCTGAGGGTCAGGTTGGTGGTGTCGGCGGTGTCAGTGACTTTGGTGACGACGGCCGAGCGGTCGGTGTCGAGTTTTTCGAAATTGCCGCCAGTGCTGTTCGCGATGGCTGCGCGCACGTCCGGTGCGCCGGTGTAGATGTCATTCGGCACGGTGTACGGCACCGAACCGCTGGATTCGCCGGCCTTGATGTTGATCACCAGGCCATTGTTCAGCGTCACGGTCATTGCCGTGTCGGCCGGGTGGCTCAGGGTGGCGGTGTAGATGATCTGGCCACCTTCGCCGACGGTGCTCACGTCTGCGCTGAGCTTCAGCGTCGTGGTGTCGATGGTGTCATTGACGGTGGTGGTGTGCGTGGTCTGGCTGACGTCGAGCTTCTCGAAATTGCCGCCGCTGGTGCTGGCGATGCCGACGGTGATCTTGCTGCCGTCCTTGTAGACGTCATCGCCCGGCGCCGAAACGGTGATGGAACCCGACTTGTCGCCAGCCTTGACCACGACGCTCTCGCCGTTGCTCAACTTGACCGTCATGTCAGTGCCGGCGGCGTTGCTGAGGTTGACGGTATAGGTGATGGTGCCGCCCTCGACCACATAGTTGCTGGCGGTCATGGTCACCTTGGTGGTGTCCACGGTATCGCTGATGGCGGTCGAGGTCGGGGTTTTGTCGGCGACCAGATTCTCGTAGTTGCCACCGGTCACTTTGGTAATGGCGTTGGTCAATGGATCGTGGCCGACCAGCACATCGTTCGGGGCTTTGACGGTGATCGAGGCACTGCTTTCACCGACCGCGATAGTGATTTTTTCACCGTTGGCCAAAGTGACGACCACGGCCTGGCCAGTGACCGGCGCAGTGACGGACGCGGTGTACACGACGTTGCCGCCTTCGGCCGTGTGCGCCGTGGCGGTCAGGGATACGGTGCTGTTGTTGATGGTGTCGGTCACGTCGGTGACGGCTGGTGTCTTGTCGACCACCAGGTTTTCGAAGTTGCCCCCGGTGGTTTTGGTGATGCTGGCGTCGACTTTGCCGGCGTCCTTGTATACATCATCCTTGGGCGCGGCGAAATTCACCGAGCCGGTGGTGGCGCCCTTCGCAATGTTGATCACGGCGCCGTTGCTGAGCGTCACACTCATAGCGGAACCCGCGGCATTCGTCAGGGTCGCGGTGTAGATAATCGAGCCGCCCTCGGCGACCGAACCGGTGGCGCTCAGTGTCAGGCCGGTGGTGTCTTTCGTATCGGCAACGGTGGTGACCGCTGGCGCGTAATTGACCGCGACGTTTTCGAAGTTGCCACCGCTTTGGCCGACAATGATCGCCGCGACTTTGCCGCCATCGACGTACGGCGTGTCAGCCGGTGCAGCGACGATGACCGAACCGCTGGCAGCGCCAGCGGCGATCTGTATGACCGCGCCGTTGCTCAACTTCACGGTCATGGCCGTGTCTGTCGGATTGCTCAGGGTTGCGGTGTAAGTGATCTGGCCACCTTCGCTGACGGTGTGGCTCGCCGACAGCGACAGCGACGTCGTGTTGATGGTGTCAAGGACGATGGTCGTGACGGACCCCTTGCTGACGTCGAGCTTCTCGAAGTTGCCGCCGCTGGCGTCGGTCACCTTCACGGTGAGCAAGGCCGGGTCCCTGTAGACATCGTCGGCAGGCGCCGCGATGGTCACCGAGCCTTTGGTCTGGCCGGCGGCAATGGTGATGGTCTCGCCGTTGCTCAGCTTGATGGTCACCGGGGTTTGCGCGGCATTGGTCAGGGTGGCGGTGTAGGTGATGTGCGAGCCTTCGAGCACCGCTATGTCAGCACTGAGGGTCAGGCGTGTGGTGTTGGTGGTATCAGCCACGTTGGTCACGGCCGGGGCCGGATCCTTGACCAGGTTTTCGAAGTTGCCACCCGCGGCATCCTTGATGGTGACTTCCACTTTGCCAGCGTCTTTATAGACGTCATCTTTCGGCGCATCGACCTTCACGGTGCCGGTGGTTTTACCGGCATCGATGGTGATGGTCGCGCCGTTGCTCAAAGTCACGGTCACTGGCGTGCCGGCAGGGTTGGTCAGGGTCGCGGTGTATACAATCGAGCCACCCTCGTTGACGTTGCCGGTAGCGGTCAGCGATACGGTGGTGGTGTCGATGGTGTCGGTCACGCTGGTGCTGACCGGTGTCTTGTCGGCGACCAGATTTTCGTAATTGCCACCGCTGACGTTGGTGATCGAGTTGGTGACCGGTGCGTGACCATTGACCACATCGTTCGAGACCACGGCATTGACGGTGCCGCTGCTTTTACCAATGTCGATGGTGATGGTCTGACCGTTGGCCAGGGTCACGATCACGGGCGAACCGGTGACCGGAGCACCGACCGATGCGGTGTAAACCACAGTTCCGCCCTCGGCCACGCTGCTGGTGGCGGTCAGGGTGACGGTCGAAGTGTCGAGGGTGTCGGTGACGCTGGTGACCGCGGCCGCCGGGTCTTTGACCAGATTTTCGAAGTTGCCGCCGGTGGCGTCCTTGATGGTCACTTCGACTTTGCCAGCGTCTTTGTAGACATCATCAGCTGGCGCCGGGACGCTCACGCTGCCCGTGGTCGCGCCCGCTGCGATGGTAATGACCGCGCCGTTGTTCAAGGTCACGGTGACTGGCGTGCCGGCCGGATTGGTCAGGGTCGCGGTGTACAGAATCTGGCCGCCTTCGGCCACTTCGGAGGACGCCGACAGGCTGAGGCCTGTGTCGTCCCTGGAGTCGGTGATGGTGGTCACGGCCGGTGTCGTACTCGACACCAGGTTCTCGAAGTTGCCGCCCGTGGCGCCGGTAATCGTGGTGGTGACGGTGCTGCCATTGTTATAGACGTCGTTGGCGGCGGTAGGCACGTTGACAGTGCCCGTGGTGTTGCCGGCGTCGATGGTGATGGTCGAGCCGTTGGACAGGGTGATGGTCACCGGGGTCTGAGCCGGGTTGGTCAGGGTCGCGGTGTACGTGATCACGCCGCCTTCGGTCACGCTGGCGGCAGCGCTCAGGGTGACGGTGGTGGTGTCGACGGTGTCGGTGACCTGGGTCACGGCTGGCGTTGTCGGCGGGGTGACGATGATGCCGTTGCCGCCTGTGGTGCCGGTAACGGTCACGTCGATCCGGGTCGGGTCGTTATAAACGGTGTCGTTCGGCGCGAATGGCACGTTGACGGTGCCCGTCAATTGGCCGGCCGGGATGACGATCACTGCGCCGTTGGACAAGGTGATGGTCAGGTCGGTCAGCGGCGCCTGGGTCAGGGTCGCGGTGTAAACCAGTACGCCGCCGGCCTCGGTGATGGTCGGCGTGGCGCTCAGGCTCAGGGTCGACTCACGTTGCAGGTTCGGGTTGGTGTCGGCTGTCTGGCCGCCGAAGGTGTCCTGTGCAGCCAAAGCCGCGGTGCCAAAGCCTGCGGTCGGGAAACCAATGGTCGGGTCCACCCGGCCAGCGGTTGCATCCAGCATCACGAAACTGTGGCCCCCACCTGCCGCGCCGCCCGTGCCGGCAGCGGTAGGGCCGGCGGCGGTGGCTTCGAGGTCGGTGGTCGGGTCGGCACCGGCCACGATGGCTTGTTGCAGTTCGTCAACCGACGGTGCGGCTTGAGCGGTCGCTTGCGCAAGGTCGGCGCCGGAGTCTGGCTGGCTGCCGCTCCACTGGGTATCGCGGCCCAGGTCCAGGGTCCGGCCATCAGCCAGTTCGAGCGTTACGGCACCCGATGCGCCAGTGTCTATCTGATCGCCAACCAACAGCCGATCGCCTTCAACGAGTACACGACGGACGCCCTCAGGGGACACCGCGAAAACTTGACCAACAATGCTTTTGACGATGGCAACAACACTGCTCATTGAAGACTCTCCGGGTAACGCATTCAGTTGACTTCCATGACCTGCCGGCTCTTTTGCCTGACCAGTCCTGGCGTACATTGAAACAGGGTAGACGCAACTTTGACGCGGCTATTCGTCAATAAACCGTCTATGTTTTTTCGCTATTAACTATATGCCAAACTATTGACCTTGCAGTTGTCATCCTAAACACTCGACCCCGTAATGTCACATTGATATTTGCCTGCGGAGTTGTCCTGCCGAGTGTGATCCAGTTCGAACTTTAAACTTTCCGACATACGGTCGCGCCAGATGCCATCATCCGCCGCGGCCGTGCGTTGTGAGGTGATTCACGACAAGTAATTGCGGGAATTCGAACCGTCCGTCTGCAACTGTTCAAGGCTTTACCCTTTGCTCTAGCCGCCACGTTTGTTGAGGCACAGCCATTGCGCAGACCATGCAACAGGCGCTGGATGTCCATTCGGAAATCCAGGCAGGTGTTAATAGTCGATTAGCCGCGGATTATCAGTTAAAGGCGGTTAAAGGGGGATACCTTCCACGGGTTGACCTGCTGGGCGGTTATGTTCGTGACGACAGTGACAACGTCACTACGCGAGAGGCTTCAAATAATAGTCGTTGGGAGACACTGAACCGTAGCGAGTCGAATTTGCGTTTGTCACAAAAGGTTTTCGACGGCTTTTCGACGTCCAGTGAAGTGGGGCGTCAATAATCCGCGGAGATCAAAAACATTCATTTATTTACTCAATACCGAATCAAGGCGACCATGGGCAAGTTGCTCAAGGGCCAGGGAGTGGTCGCACTGTTGGCCGCCATTGTGCGGAACAACGTGAAGCCGCAGGTTCAGCTCCCCGGGATGAATTGAGTCCTCCCTTTTTACCGTTAGCCAAGAGTGTCGAGCGTGGAATCAGAAGTCAGTCGAGTCGAACTCATCCATGATCCACGCACGCTGCATGACGATCCGTTACTGGATGGCTTGCTAGCCCTCTGCACTCTGCATCAGAAGCCGGCCAGCGCCGCGATGTTGACCACCGGCCTGCCGTTGCCCAAGCAACACCTGAGCGTCGAATTGCTGCCCCGCGCAGCCGCGCGCGCCGGCCTGCAAGGGCGGGTGTTGCAACGCAAGCTTGAGCAGATCCCGGCGATCGCGATGCCGGCGTTGCTGTTACTCAAGGAGGGTCGCAGCGCCGTTCTCCTCGGCTGGCAGGGTGACGATCAGGCTCGCGTGTTGCTCAGCGAAAGCGATGGTGGCGAAAGTGTTGTCAGCCGCCAATTGCTGGCCGACGACTACACCGGCAAAGTGTTTTTCGCCCAACCCCAGCATAAATTCGACGTCAATCACGGCACGCTGATCCCGCGCGCGCGCTCGTGGTTTCGCGACACCCTCAAGCGCTCGCGCTGGCTGTACGCCGACGCCATCGCCGCGAGTTTCCTGATCAACATCATCGCCATGGCCGCGCCGCTGTTCGTGATGAACGTCTACGACCGCGTTGTACCGAACCAGGCCGAATCGACCCTGTGGGTCTTGGCCATCGGCATCACTGGCGCTTATTTGTTCGACCTGATCCTCAAAAGCTTGCGCAGCCTGTGCCTGGACCTGGCCGGTAAAAAAACCGACCTGATCATCTCCGCCACGTTGTTCGAACGCATCGTCGGTATGGCCATGAAATACCGACCGGCCCGGGTCGGCAGCTTCGCCCAGAACATCCATGAGTTTCAGAGCCTGCGCGACTTCCTCGCCTCGTTGACACTGACCAGCCTGATCGATCTGCCGTTTACGCTGCTGATCTTCATGGTCATTGCCATTCTCGGCGGGCACCTGGTGTGGATTCCGGTGCTGGCATTCCCGATTGCCTTGTTGATCGGTTATGCCCTGCAGAAACCGCTGGTGGCGACCATGGAACGAACCATGGCCCTGGGCGCCGAGCGGCAATCGAGCCTGATCGAAACCCTTGCCGGCCTTGACGCGGTGAAGGTCAACAACGCCGAAAGCGAACGCCAGTATCAGTGGGAGCAGACCATCGGCACCCTCAGTCGCCTCGAACTGCGGGTGAAAATGCTCTCCGGCCTGGCGATGAACATCACCTTGCTGATCCAGCAACTGGCCGGGGTGATCATGATCGTCTTCGGCGTGTACCAGATCATCGCCGGCAACCTGAGCATGGGCGGCCTGATTGCCTGCTACATGCTCAGCGGTCGCGCCCTCAGCCCGCTGGCTTCGTTGTCCGGCCTGCTGACCCGTTACCAGCAGGCGCGAGTGACCATGACCTCGGTCGATCAAATGATGGAGCTGCCGCAAGAGCGCAACTTCGAAGAGCGCCCACTGAGCCGCAAGACACTGCAAGGTGCCATCGAGTGCCGGCAGTTGAATTTCACCTACCCGGGCCAGCAGAACCTGGCGCTGAAAAACATCAACCTGACCATCAAACCGGGCGAGAAGATTGGCATCATCGGGCGCAGCGGTTCGGGCAAAAGCTCTCTGGCCAAACTGGTGGTTGGGCTGTATCAGCCGGACGACGGCGCGCTGTTGGTGGATGGCGTCGATATCCGGCAGATCGACGTGAGCGAATTGCGCCACAACATCGGCTACGTGGCCCAGGACATCCAATTGCTGGCAGGCACCTTGCGCGACAACCTGGTGTCGGGCGCACGTTATGTCGAAGACGAATTGGTCCTGCAAGCCGCCGAACTGGCAGGCGTGCATGAGTTCGCTCGCCTGCACCCGCAAGGCTATGAACTGCAAGTCGGTGAGCGTGGGCAGAACCTGTCCGGCGGTCAGCGCCAGAACGTTGCGCTGGCCCGCGCATTGCTGCTCGACCCGCCGGTGCTGCTGCTCGACGAACCCACTAGCGCCATGGATAACACCGGCGAAGAACGCCTCAAACAACGCCTCGCGGCGGTGATTGAAAGCAAGACCGTGGTGCTGGTCACGCACAGGGCGTCACTGTTGTCGTTGGTGGACCGCCTGATCGTTATCGACCGTGGACAGATTCTCGCCGATGGCCCGAAAGCCGCCGTGATGGAAGCGTTGAAGAAGGGGCAGATCAGTGTTGCTTAAGACGGGTTTCAAGGATTCTATCGGTCGTTACTTCAAAGGCTCCGAGTCGCTGCATGAGCAGCCATTGCCCGAGGTTAAAAAAGCCCTGATCGAAGACGCGCCGCGTGTGGTGCGGCTGACGATCTGGGCGATCATCGCCTTCTTCGTGTTCCTGATGCTCTGGGCCAATTACGCCGTGATCGATGAGGTCACCAAGGGCGACGGCAAGGCGATTCCTTCGTCCAAGATCCAGAAAATCCAGAACCTTGAAGGCGGTATCGTCTCCGAACTGTTCGTCAAGGAAGGGCAGATCGTTGAGGCGGGTGCGCCGCTTCTTCGCCTGGACGACACGCGCTTTGCCTCCAATGTCGGTGAAACCGAAGCGGATCGCTTGTCGATGTTGCTGCGGGTGGAGCGCTTGAGCGCGGAAGTCGACGACCGACCGCTGAATTTTCCGGCCGATGTGCTCAAAGCCGTACCCGGTCAGGCCGCCAGTGAAGAGTCGCTGTACACCAGCCGTCGCCAGCAACTGCACGATGAAATCGGTGGTTTGCAGGAGCAGTTGATCCAGCGTCAGCAAGAGCTGCGCGAGTTCACCTCCAAGCAGTCGCAGTACCGAAATGGTCTGGCGTTGCAACGTCAGGAAATCAGCATGTCCGAGCCGCTGGTGGCCCAGGGCGCGGTGTCGCCGGTCGAGGTGTTGCGACTCAAGCGCGCCGAAGTCGAAACCCGCGGGCAACTGGACGCCACGACGCTGGCCATTCCTCGCGCCGAATCGGCGATCAAGGAAGTGCAGCGCAAGATCGACGAGACGCGCGGCAAATTCCGCAGTGAAGCCCTGACCCAACTCAACGAAGCGCGCACCGATCTGAACAAGGCCCAGGCCACCGGCAAAGCGCTGGAAGACCGGGTCAGCCGGACGCTGGTGACATCGCCGGTGCGCGGCATCGTCAACAAGTTGCTGGTGAACACCATTGGCGGCGTGATCCAGCCGGGCAGCGACCTGGTGGAAATCGTGCCGCTGGACGACACCTTGCTGGTCGAGGCAAAAATCCGCCCGCAAGACATCGCCTTCCTGCACCCGGGGCAAGAGGCGACGGTGAAGTTCACGGCGTACGACTACACCATTTATGGTGGGCTCAAAGCCAAGCTCGAACAGATCGGTGCCGACACCATCACCGATGAAGACAAGAAAACCACGTACTACATCATCAAGCTGCGCACCGATCGCAGCCACTTGGGGACAGATGAAAAGCCGCTGTTGATCATTCCAGGGATGGTGGCGTCGGTGGATATCATCACCGGCAAGAAGTCGGTGCTCAGCTATTTGCTCAAGCCGATCATTCGGGCGCGGGCTGAGGCGCTGCACGAGCGGTAGTTCCCGGTTGTGGCTGCCGGCCTCATCGCGAGCAAGCTCGGCTCCTACAGGGATCGCGTTATGATCGTTCCCACGCTCTGCGTGGGAATGCCGCCGGTAATTCCTGTAGGAGCCGAGCTTGCTCGCGATGGCGGCGCCAAGGACAACACACCTCAAAAGCCATATCGTTATTCGCTAACGGTATTTAAATTTCAATTCTTATATCTATAAAGTCACTCTCCTGCGTACCTGCCGACCAATCGGCGCGCCGCACGACACGAACCAACACGGGACCTCCGTGAGTTTCTTGATCGACGTGCGCGCCCTTGAGCGTGCCGTGCGTGGGAGTGATTTTTATGTCAGCCGTCTCTTTCTCTTCAGGGCATGCCGCTCAAGGCATCGCGCCACAAACCTTCGACATCCGCCCGTTCAGTGGCGCTGTCGGTGCCGAAATTATCGGTCTCGACCTGTCTCGCCCGATCAATGACCAGGACTTCGCCCGCATCCACCGCGCGCACCTGGATCATCACGTCGTGGTGTTCCGCGAACAGCGCATTACCCCCGAGCAGCAAATCGCCTTCAGTCGTCGTTTTGGTGTGTTGCAGATTCACGTGCTCAAACAATTCCTGCTGGCCGGGCATCCGGAAATCCTCATCGTTTCCAACATCATCGAAAACGGCCAATCCATCGGTCTCGGCGACGCTGGCAAGTTCTGGCACTCCGACCTTTCCTACAAAGAACTGCCCAGCCTGGGTTCGATGCTGCACGCACAGGAGCTGCCGTCCGAGGGCGGCGACACCTTGTTCGCCGATATGCACAACGCCTGGGACAACCTGCCGCAAGCCTTGCGCAATGCGGTTGAAGGCCGCTCGGCGGCGCACTCCTACACGGCGCGCTACAGCGAGACCAAATTCGAAGGCAACTGGCGTCCGACATTGACGCCCGAGCAACTGGCTCAGGTCGCCGAAGTGGTTCACCCGATTGTGCGCACCCATCCGGAAAACGGCCGCAAGGCGTTATTTGTCAGCGAAGGGTTCACCACCCGCATCGTCGGTTTGCCGGATGACGAGAGCCAGCAACTGCTCGACGAACTCTACGCCCACAGCGTGTTGCCGCAAAACATCTACCGCCATCAGTGGCAGCCCCACGACCTGGTGTTTTGGGACAACCGCTCGCTGATTCACCTTGCCGCCGGATGCCCAAGCCATCTGCGCCGCAAGCTGTATCGCACCACCATCCAGGGCGACGCGCCTTTCTGATTTGTCGGAGATTTGATCATGTCCAAACGTCTTCCATTTGCACCACTGGCGGCGGCCATTGGCCTGGGGTTCAGCCTGATCGCCGGTAGCCTGGTGGCGCCCACCGCAGCTCACGCCGAAGGTGAAATCCGCATCGCCGAGCAGTTCGGCATCGTCTACCTGTTGCTCAACGTGGTGCGCGATCAGAACCTGATCGAGAAGTACGGCAAGCAGGAAGGCATCGACATCAAGGTCGACTGGACTCAACTGTCCGGCGGCGCGGCGGTCAACGATGCGCTGCTCTCCGGCTCGATTGATATCGCTGGCGCGGGCGTCGGCCCGCTGTTGACCATCTGGGACCGCACCCACGGCAAGCAGAACGTCAAGGCCGTGGCCTCCCTCGGCAACTTCCCTTACTACCTGGTGAGCAACAATCCCAAGGTCAAAACCATCGCCGATTTCACCGAAAAGGACCGCATTGCGGTGCCTGCGGTGGGGGTGTCGGTGCAATCGCGGTTCCTGCAATACGCAGCTGCCAAGCAGTGGGGCGACAAGGAATTCAATCGCCTCGACAAGTACACCATCGCCGTTCCGCACCCGGATGCCACGGCGGCGTTGGTGGCCGGGGGCACCGAGTTGTCCGGGCACTTCTCCAACCCGCCGTTCCAGGATCAGGAGCTGGCCAATCCCAACGTCCACGTGGTGTTGAACTCCTATGACGTGCTCGGCCCGAACTCGCCGACGGTGCTGTTCGCCACCGAGAAATTCCGAGACGAGAACCCGAAAACCTACAAGGCCTTCATTGCCGCGCTGTCTGAAGCGGCTGAATTTGCGCAGAACGATAAAGGCGCGGCCGCCGACACTTACATCCGGGTCACCAACGCGAAAATCGACCGCGCTGCGCTGCTGAAAATCATCGACAACCCACAGTTCGAATTCAGCGTCACACCGAAAAATACCTATCCGTTGGCGGAATTCCTCTACCGCGTCGGCGCGATCAAAAACAAACCGGATTCGTGGAAGGACTACTTCTTCCAGGACACCAAGCCACTGCAAGGGAGCTGATCGAAATGAACGCCCCTTTGCAAGGCCACACGGTCAGCAATCCGGCCACGGCAGCCCAGGCGCTGCTGTCGGTCGACAACGTCAGCCTCGAATACCGCACGCCGCAGCGTGTGGTTCGGGCGACCCATCAAGTCAGTTTTGAAATCGACCCGGCGGACCGCTTCGTATTGCTTGGCCCTTCCGGCTGCGGCAAATCGACGTTGCTCAAAGCGGTCGCCGGGTTCATTGAGCCCTGTGAAGGCGAGATTCGCCTGCAAGGCCAGACCGTCAGCGCACCGGGGCCGGACCGGATCGTGGTGTTCCAGGAATTCGATCAACTGCCACCGTGGAAAACCGTCAAACAGAACGTGATGTTTCCGCTGCTGGCGTCTAAAACCCTGAAGCGCAAAGAGGCTGAAGAACGGGCGCTGCACTACCTCGACAAGGTGGGTCTGGCGGCGTTTGCCGATGCCTATCCGCACACGTTGTCCGGCGGCATGAAAGCGCGCGTGGCGATTGCCCGGGCGCTGGCGATGCAACCGAAAATCCTGCTGATGGACGAACCCTTCGCCGCTCTCGATGCACTGACTCGCCGCAAGATGCAGGAAGAATTGCTGCTGCTCTGGGAGGAGGTGCGCTTCACGTTGCTGTTCGTCACCCACTCCATCGAAGAAGCGCTGGTGGTGGGCAATCGCATTCTGCTGCTGTCGCCACACCCTGGGCGCGTGCGGGCGGAAGTCCACAGCCATCAATACGATTTGCACAGCCTTGGCGGCATGGCTTTCCAGGAATCGGCGCGGCGCATTCATCGGTTGTTGTTCGATGAAGGCCAGTCGCCGGAAACCGCACGCGAGCTGGATTTCGCCGACATTCGCATCGCTTATTGAGCCATTGAGAGGACTGCCCGATGAGCCATTTATCATCTGCGCGTGAAGAGTTTGAAACCGTTTTACAGCCGCTGACAAGCGTACCGCTGGAGCGTGAATTGCCGCTCGGTCAACGCCTGTGGCAGCAGGGCTGGATTCGTAAAAGCCTGATTCTTGTGTTGTTGGCGGTGCTGTGGGAAGTGGTCGCCCGGGTTCAAGGCAACGACCTGTTGCTGCCGAGTTTTGTGCAAACCGCTAGTGCGCTGTACGACGGCTTGCTCAGTGGTGAACTGCTGGGCAAAGTCTGGATTTCGTTGGTGGTGTTGCTCAAGGGGTACCTGATCGGCATCGTCCTGGCGTTCGCGCTGACCACCCTCGCGGTATCGACCCAGTTCGGTCGCGACCTGCTCAGTACATTGACCTCGATGTTCAACCCGCTGCCGGCGATTGCGTTGCTGCCGTTGGCATTGCTGTGGTTCGGCCTGGGGCAGAACAGTCTGATTTTCGTGCTGGTGCATTCGGTGCTTTGGGCCTTGGCCCTGAACACCTATGCCGGGTTTCTCGGCGTCTCGGAAACCTTGCGCATGGCCGGGCGCAATTACGGCCTCAAGGGCATGCGCTTCGTGCTGTTCATCCTGATTCCGGCCGCGCTGCCGTCAATTCTCGCCGGGTTGAAAATCGGCTGGGCGTTTGCATGGCGCACGTTGATCGCCGCAGAACTGGTGTTTGGCGCCACCAGCGGCAAGGGTGGGTTGGGCTGGTACATCTTTCAGAACCGCAATGAGCTGTACACCGACAAGGTCTTTGCCGGGTTGGCGGTGGTGATCCTGATCGGGTTGCTGGTGGAGAACCTGGTGTTCGACACGTTGGAGCGGGTGACGGTGAAGCGGTGGGGGATGCAGCGTTAAGTTTTTCGGTGTCTGGTTTTCCTTTTTCATTCAGATGACCGTGCAGGGCGCATTGCTGGCGACTCAGGAGCAGTTTGTCGAGGACTCGACCGGGGAATCGCTGGACGTTGTTACCGTCGACGAATAACGCAGTACGCACAATTCCAATCCTCAGAAACGAAAAAACCGGCCGAAGCCGGTTTTTTCACCCCAGCTGCCAGAGAACTGAATCTCTGCGTGCGGGGTGAGTAGTGGGCTGACCCTAAATTGAGTGCGTCATGCACGTCATTTGAATGAGGGCTCCTACTGTTGTGTGGGATTCCTTACCGATTACCTGATTCGATAGGGGAACAATCAATAACTTTGAAAAGTTTGTCTTTTTTAAACAACACATTTCCATCCACTAACCAACCTCCACTGACGTCACCCGTGCGGTCCAAACCTCCACTCATCCCTCTGGGAGATACGTTCAGCGACGGCGTTGGTCGTAAAGCCAGCATCGACGACGAACCTGCGCGGCCTTAAAGTAATCACCAGGCTTGGTGACTTCGAGCCAGTTGCAGGGGGAGCGAATGCTAGCGCACAGAGAAACATCGCTTGGCGGTACCCAGGAACCGCACGCGGTGCCCGGCGGGTGGGCGGTTGTAAAGCGCTGGTTACGCTGGGCGCAGGAGCACTGGCTGTTGCCGATCCTGGCGTTGGCCGCGTTGGTGCGTTTTTACGACCTGACGGCGGCAGCGATTTGGGGTGACGAAGGGTCGAGCCTGCTGCTGAGCCAGTATTCACTGGCTGATATTTGGGTGCATGCCGCCCATGATGTGCACCCTCCGCTGTATTTCCTTTTGCTGCATGGCTGGATCGAAGTGTTCGGCGACGGCATCTTCTCAATCCGCTGCCTCAGCGCTCTGCCCGGCATCGTTACGGTGTGGCTTGGCGTCTGGTTGATGGACTTGATCGCCACCCGGCGTGCCGCGTTGTTGGCCGGTTTTCTGCTGGCGTTGCTGCCGACGGCGGTGCGATACAGCCAGGAAGTGCGGATGTATTCGCTGCTGGGCCTGTGGCTGATCGGTGCCACGATCGCGCTGGTCTACTGGATCAGGTATCCCCGGCGCACGCGCTATCTGGTGGCGTACGTGCTGTTGATGAGTGCCGCGTTCTACACCCACTATTTCACCGCCCTGTGCGTGTTGTGCCACTGGCTGTACCTTGGGCTGATTCGTGTCCTGCCAATGTACCGATTGCGTGTGATTCAACGCCCCGGCTGGTGGCTGGCCAATGGCGCGATTGTGCTGCTTTACCTGCCTTGGGTGCCGAACCTGATCGATCTGATCCAGCACCTGGATCAGCTCAAGGCCAATGGCGATGTGGGGTGGGAGTTGCCGGTCACGCTGGGCTCGTTGCCGTCGATGATCTGGTCGATGTTGACCCAGGACGACGGTGAAACCCTGCCGACGCCGATTTTTATCACGATGCCGCTGGCGCTGCTGGCCATCACCGGCGTGGCGCTGGCGCGGGACCGTAGCGTCATTCGCGGCAGTGTTCTGCTGGTGAGCTACGCGGCGCTGCCGTTACTGTTGGTGTTTGGCGTTTCGTTCATCACCCCCGTCTTCGTCGAACGCTACCTGACGGCTTATATGCTGGGGTTGCCGATGATTGTCGCGTTAGCCATTGATCGCCTCTATTCAGGTTTGCGGGTGCTGGCGTTGACCGTGCTGATGCTGTTTGTCGGCATCGAACTGGTGGGTTTGAACAACAACACCAGGGTCGACACCAACGATCAGATCAACGTTATGGTCGATTACGTAAACCGGCACTTTGTGGCGGGTGACCGAATCGTGACCAGCGACATGCTCTGGTACCTCAGCTACGTCTATTACAACCGCGCGCCCACTCAACCACTGCTGTATACCCCACCGCACGCCAATGGCAAGTCGGGTCGGCCGAATGCCTATGGTTTTGGCACGCTGGTAACCCAGGACATTTATCTGGACCGCCTCGACAGTTTGCCCAAAGGCACTCATCGCGTGTGGTTGATCAGTACCGTCGATGTGCCGGGCGAATTCTCGCCGTTGCCCGCTGGCTGGCAGAGCGTTGACAAAACGCGGGCAGGCGGGGCTGACGCGCAGTTGTTCGTATTGCATTGAAGCGATGGCAAGTATTTATGGCTTCGAGGACAAATCCGCCATCCCCTTGAGCAATTCGATCGGCAGCGGGAAGACGATGGTCGAGCTCTTGTCCCCGGCAATCGAACTCAACGTTTGCATGTAACGCAGCTGCATGGCCCCCGGCTGCCGGCCAAGCATTTCGGCGGCCTGCATGAGTTTTTCCGAGGCCTGCAATTCACCTTCGGCGTGGATCACCTTGGCCCGGCGCTCCCGTTCGGCTTCGGCCTGTTTAGCGATGGCGCGGACCATCGATTCATTAAGGTCCACATGTTTGATCTCGACATTGGCGACCTTGATGCCCCAGGCGTCGGTCTGGGCGTCAAGCACTTGCTGGATGTCGATGTTCAACCGTTCGCGCTCGGCCAGCAGCTCGTCGAGCTCATGCTTGCCCAGCACCGCCCGCAACGTGGTCTGGGCCAATTGACTGGTGGCCGTAAGGAAGTCCTCGACCTGAATGATCGCCTTCTGCGGGTCGAGCACGCGGAAATACAGCACCGCGTTGACCTTGACCGAAACGTTGTCGCGGGTGATGACATCTTGCGGCGGTACATCGAGGACGATAGTCCGCAAGTCGACGCGGACCATTTGCTGGACCACCGGGATCAGCAGGATCAACCCCGGGCCCTTGACCTGCCAGAAGCGCCCGAGCTGGAACACCACGCCGCGCTCGTATTCGCGCAGGATGCGGAAGGTTGACCCCGCCAGTGCAATCACCAGAAGCAGTAGTGCGGCGAAACCTACTTGCAGGCCCATGACTATTCTCCAGCTGGCGCCGCGTCAGTCGCGGCCACTTGCAACAGTAGTCCTTTTCGCGCCACCACCCGCACGTGTTGTCCCGGCTGTAGCGGAGTCGAGCTTGAAACCTGCCAGCGCTCCCCTTGCAGATGCACCCAGCCACTACACGCATTGCCGGGCAATAAAGACAGGACCGGCGTCACACTGCCCAGTAACCCCGCATCGCCGCTGACCGTGCGGCGCGGTCGGGTTTTCAGGGCGTGGATCAGCAGGAAAATCAGCAACAGGGCACTCACCAGTCCCAGGCCGATCATCAAAGGTACAGGCACCTCGGTATTGGTCAGAATCACCGCACCGATCACGAACATGACGATGCCGCCCAAACCGATCACGCCGTAATTGGGCAACGCCGCCTCGGCAATCAGAAACGCGATGCCGAATGTGATCAGCCAGATCCCGATGGGGTTTGGCATCAGCAGCACGACGGTATCGGCGGCGAACACCGATCCGCTCAACGCCAACAGCAGTGCAACGGCGAAGCAACGCGTATTCACGTGACCCTCCGCGAGAGTCTTGAAGTGGCTCTGTATACAGTTTAGTAGAGCTGCGGCTTATCTGGATTCTGCACGGTTTTGGACGGCGTCCGATGGGCGGATTTCACCCCGGTTTGTGCCGGCGGGCCTAGACTTTCACTACGGAGAAAAGCATTAACCATCGTCCGCCCGTCACGGGTGCGGACACCGAGGTGCATCATGCGAATGGCAAGAACCGTGCAGAAAAGCCTTGAAACGGCTCAATGTGAATATGACATCGTCGCCCACCCCCATTCGGCCAGCAGCCTGGAAACAGCACGGCTTGCGGGCATTCCAGCAGAACGGGTGGCCAAGTCGGTCATCCTCGACGACCACCACGGTCATTACCTGATGGCGGTGCTGCCCGCCAGCCGTCACCTGGACCTGAGCAAAGTCCGCAACAGCGGCGAATGGCAGGTCTCGCGGGAAAGCAACTTGCCGCACCTGTTTGATGATTGTGAACGCGGTGCCATACCTGCCCTGGGCGAGGCCTATGGGCTGGACGTGGTGATCGACCCGCTGCTGACCCGTCAGAAAGACGTCTATGTGGAAGCCGGAAACCACATCAACCTGCTGCGCATGGACATGCCGGAATTCCTGAGAATGGTGCCGCATGCCGAGGTGCGGGAATTGAGTGATTGAGTGTTGTGTCGTCAATGCTGCCGTCATCGCGAGCAAGCTCGCTCCCACAGGGTTCACGCAATTGCTGTGGGAGCGAGCTATTCATTTCTAAAGGAGCCCGACATGGAATCCCCCATCCACACACTGCCCAATCTGTTCAAACAACTCGGCCTGGCGGATGACGCCGAGAGCATCGATAAATTCATCGCCACCCACTCACCACTCAAGCCCGAATTGCACCTGGCGGATGCGTTTTTCTGGAGCAAGAGCCAGGCGCAGTTTTTGCGGGACGATATTCTGGATGACGCGGATTGGGCGGAAGTGGTGGATCAACTGGATGTGTTGTTGAGGAAGGGGCGGGGGGTGTGAAGATCTAACTGTTGGGTGGCCACAGTCTGGAGGTGTGGACCAGTGCCAGTATCCAGATAGCGTCCGATTCTGGTTGGTAAACCACACGATAGCTCTGGTGGGGAATCAACTCACGAGTACCTGCAATGATTCCGGCTGGCCCGCTTTCGGGGTGTTGCGCAAGGCGAGCAATGGCATCGCGCAAGCGGTTGTCCATGTCAATGGCGGCAATCGGATTGAGTTCATACAAGTAATCCCAAATCTCTGCACGATCCTGTGCTGCTGCGGGCGTCCAGATTATCCTCATCCTTTTTTGGCCGCCTGTGCACGCCTGGCCGCGAACTGCGCTTCGACTTCATCGTTGCTCAAGCCCTCTCCGGCCTGCATGGAAATACGCGCGCTGTCGACTTTCCTTTGCAGGAACGCCTCGTACTCGCGCGACTCTCGTTGTGTTTGAACGTACTGGCGCATCATATCTCTGACGATTTGCGAAGCGGGGCGATGAGAGGCTTCTGCCTCGGCCATAAATTGTTCGCGCAGTTCAGATTCAAGTTTCATCGTAAAAACGGCTTGCTTTGACATCGCTATGTCCTCAAATCACATACTGACGAAGTATATACATCGTCAGTACTAAATTGATTTCATGCTCAACATCCTGCGACGGATGACCATCAATTTGTTTCAAAACTTGACCGCCTTTCCCTCCAAATGCCATATTGATAGTTAGCAAACTAACAGTGTGTGTTTTCCCTCGTGCCGAAGAACCTCGACGCTCTCCAGATGAACATCAGCAGCTCCATGGTGGTGGCCGCCAGGCATTGGCGAAAAATCTGCCAGACCACGCTGGTCAACTATGGAATCTCCGAAGCCTGCGCCGTTCCGCTCTTGATGATCGGGCGTCTGGGCGAGGGTGTGCGGCAGGTGACGGTGGCCCATGCCGCCGGGATGGAGAGCCCGTCCCTGGTGCGGTTGCTCGATCAGTTGTGTCATAGCGGTTATGTCTGCCGCACCGAAGATGCCCATGACCGGCGCGCCAAGTGCCTGAGCCTGACCGACACCGGACGTGAATTGGTGCAGGCCGTCGAAATCGAGCTGGTGCGATTGCGCCATGAAGTGCTTGAAGGCATCGACCAAAGCGATCTGGAAGCTACGCTACGGGTATTGAGAGCCTTTGAAGCGGCCAATGCGCCGTCGGTGGTCAACCCTTGAGCGGATTTTTCACCGGTATGCCTTCGGCGCGGGACTGGTTCTACGGTGTGCGCACCTTTGCCGCCTCGATGATCGCGTTGTACATCGCCCTGCTCATGCAAATGCCGCGTCCCTATTGGGCGATGGCCACGGTTTACATTGTTTCCAGCCCCTTTGTCGGCCCGACCAGTTCCAAGGCTCTGTACCGCGCGATCGGTACTTTTTTCGGGGCGGCGGCGGCGGTTTTTTTCGTGCCGATGTTCGTCCAGAGCCCTTACGTATTGGTGGTGGTCATCGCGCTGTGGACCGGGATCCTGCTGTTCCTGTCCTTGCACCTGCGTACCGCCAACAACTACGCCTTGATGCTCGCCGGTTACACCTTGCCGCTGATCGCCCTGCCGGTGGTGAACAACCCGCTGGGGGTTTGGGACGTGGCGGAAGCGCGTACTGAAGAGATCTTTCTTGGCATCGCCGTGGCGGCGGTGGTCGGTGCCATGTTCTGGCCTCGGCGGCTGGCGCCGGTGTTCAACGATGCGGTGAGCAAATGGTTTGCCGATGCCTCGACGTACAGTTTGCGGTTCCTTAGCCGCACGGTGCAGCCAGACGAAGTCAGCGCGCTGCGTTCCGCCATGGTGACGACCTTCAACACGCTGGAATTGATGATCGGCCAGCTGCCGCACGAGGGCGCGCGAGCGCAGACCGTACGTAATACCAAAGAGCTGCGCGGGCGGATGATTCACCTGTTACCGGTGATCGACGCCCTCGACGATGCCCTGTATGCCCTTGAGCGGCGCACGCCGGAGCTGGTCGAAAAATTCGCGCCGCTGTTGGCCGCCACCACCGAATGGCTCAATCACAAAGACGCCGATCTGGCGCGCTGGCAGGCGCTGAAAGACCAACTTGAAGCCCTGCAACCGTCCGCCGAAGCCCTGAATGATCGCAAGCAGTTGCTGTTCTCCAACGCACTGTATCGCCTCGGCGAGTGGATCGATGTGTGGCAGGACTGCCGCAGCCTGCAATACGCCATCGAGTGCGAAAGCCAGGACAGCTGGCGCGCGGTGTATCGCCACTGGCGCCTCGGTCGCCTGTCGCCGTTTCTCGACCGTGGCCTGATGCTCTACTCGGCGGCATCCACGGTCCTGGCCATCATCGTTGCTTCAGTGTTGTGGATTCTGCTGGGCTGGACCGACGGCGGCTCGGCAGTGATTCTCGCCGCCGTGGCGTGCAGCTTTTTCGCCTCGATGGATGACCCGGCGCCGCAGATTTACCGGTTCTTTTTCTGGACCGCGATGTCGGTGGTGCTGGCCAGCCTTTACCTGTTTCTGGTGCTGCCCAACCTGCACGACTTCCCGATGTTGGTGCTGGCGTTTGCCGTGCCGTTTATCTGCATCGGCACCCTGACGGTCAAGCCGCAGTTTTACCTGGGCATGCTGCTGACCCTCGTCAACACCTCGTCCTTTATCAGTATTCAGGGCGCCTACGATGCGGACTTCCTCAGCTTCGCCAACTCCAACCTGGCCGGCCCCATCGGGCTGTTGTTTGCCTTTATCTGGACCCTGATCGCCCGGCCGTTCGGTGCGGAGCTGGCGGCCAAGCGGCTGACCCGGTTCAGTTGGCGCGACATCGTCAGCCTCACAGAACCGGCCAATCTGGCCGAGCACCGGCAATTGGGCGTACAGGTGCTCGATCGTTTGATGCAGCACTTGCCGCGTCTGGCCATGACCGGCCAGGACACCGGCATCGCGTTGCGTGAGGTGCGTGTGGCGCTGAACGTGCTCGATCTGCTGGCTTACACACCGCGAGTGGACGGAGTGCCGCGAGCGCTGCTGCATCAGGTAGTGACGGAAGTCGGCGAGTATTTCAAGGCCTGCCTGAAGGCCGGGGAGCGTCTGCCGGCACCGGGCCCGTTGCTGATGACCCTCGACCGCGCCCGCCGATCGCTGGATGTGGATTGTGATGAGGACACCCGTCTGAATTTGCTGCATGCCCTGAGCGGCCTGCGTCTGGCGTTGTTGCCGGGTGTGGAATTCGTCAGCGCGGGTGAACTCGAAGAACCGCTGCCCCATGGCATCGATGGAGCGCCTTTATGATCGGTGATGTGGACATCAGCGGGGTGTTTTTGCCCACGCTGCTGGTATTGATGGGCATTACGTATGTGTTGTTCCTGCTGGTGCACGGGTTGCTGATGCGCTTGCACTTTTACCGTCTGGTCTGGCACCGGGCATTGTTCAACGTGGCTCTCTACGCTTTGCTGCTCGGCGCCGTGGACTCACTCAGTCGATACCTGATGACATGAAAAAACCTTTTCTGACCCTGGGTCGCGTGATGCTGACCCTGTTGATCGTGACTTTCGCCGTCGTCGTGGTCTGGCGCATGGTGATGTACTACATGTTTGCGCCGTGGACCCGCGACGGGCATATCCGTGCCGACATCGTGCAAATCGCCCCGGACGTCTCCGGGCTGATCCAGCAAGTGGACGTGCGCGACAACCAGTGGGTGAAACGCGGCCAGGTGCTGTTCAGCATTGATCAAGACCGTTTCAAACTGGCCCTGCGCCAAGCCAAAGCGGCAGTCGCCGACCGTCAGGAAACCCTGGCGCAGGCGCAACGCGAAGCCAAGCGTAACCGTGGCTTGGGCAATCTGGTGCCTGGCGAACAGCTGGAAGAAAGCCAGTCCCGGGTGGCGCGCGCTGAAGTTGCGTTGATGGAAGCTCAAGTGGCGGTGGACAGTGCTCAATTGAACCTGGACCGCTCGACCATCCGCAGCCCGGTCGACGGCTACATCAACGACCGTGCGCCGCGTGCGCAAGAGTTCGTCACGGCCGGGCGGCCGGTGTTGTCGGTGGTGGACAGCAATTCTTTCCACATCGACGGCTATTTCGAAGAAACCAAGCTGAACGGCATTCACGTCGGCCAGAGTGTCGACATCCGCGTAATCGGTGACAGCGCGCGCCTGCGCGGCCATGTGGAAAGCATCGTCGCCGGCATCGAAGACCGCGACCGCACCATCGGCAATAACCTGCTGCCCAACGTCAACCCGGCGTTCAGTTGGGTGCGCCTGGCACAGCGGATTCCGGTGCGAATTGTCTTTGATGATGTACCTGAAGATTTCCGCATGATCGCCGGGCGCACCGCCACGGTATCGATCATCGACGATCAGAAGCGGGAGCCGGCGCAATGAGCAAGGCCTCGGGTTTGGCGGTCGCCGGATTAGGCTTGCTGCTGTCGGCGTGTCAGATGGTCGGGCCGGATTATCATTTGCCCGAAGAGGCGGCGGTCCATCGACCCGATTTGCAGGGTGATTTGGCGGTCGACGGTAAAACGGTGGTGTCCGCACCGGTGCCGGCCGATTGGTGGCGCCTGTACAAGGACCCGCGACTCGACCAGTTGGTGCAGCAGGCCATGGCGTCCAACACCGATTTGCGCGTGGCGGCGGCCAGTCTGTTGCGGTCTCGCGCTCAGGTCGATGAGGCAGAAGCGGCGGGTGGCTGGAGCGGCGGCGTGAAGATGGGCGCCCAGAGATTGCAGGAGTCCGGCCAGGCGTTCCTGATTCCGGAAAAAGTGCCGGTGGCCAACGTCGGAGATATCGGCATCAGCGCGTCGTACCAGTTCGATCTGTTCGGCACGTTGCAGCGCGGCATCGAAGCGGCCAAGGCCAACGCCGATGCGACGCAGGCAGCGGCCGATACGGCTCGCATCACCGTGGTGGCCGACGTGGTCCGGGCCTACACCCAGGTGTGCGCCGCCAATGAAGAGCGAGAGATTGCCCAGCACTCCCTCGACCTGCAGGCCCAGAGCACCACGCTGATCCAGCGTCTGCGCGATGCCGGACGTGGTGATGAAACACAGGTCACCCGTTCGCAAACCCAGTTCAAATCCTTGCGCGCCGACATGCCGCGCTATGAGGCCTCGCGTCAGGCCGGGCTGTATCGCCTGTCAATGTTGCTGGCCAAGCCGGTGGATCAACTGCCGGCCGGCACCGCCACCTGCGACGAGCTGCCGAAAATCGCGCAATTGATTCCGGTGGGCGATGGCGCCGCGTTGCTCAAGCGTCGTCCCGATGTGCGGCAGGCCGAGCGCCGGCTGGCGACCGCGACGGCCGGGATTGGTGTCGCCACGGGTGAGCTGTACCCGAACATCAGCATCGGCGCGACCATCGGCACCGTCGGTATCCTCGACGATCTCGGTGACCCGTCCACCAACCGTTGGGGCTTTGGTCCGTCGCTGACCTGGAACGTGCCGACCAACGGCGCCCGGGCACGCATCCGCGAAGCCGAAGCGGTGACCCAGGCGACACTGGCGCATTTCGATGGGGTGGTGCTCAACGCCATTCGCGAAACCCAGACCAGCCTGGTCCAGTACACCGCATTGTTGCAGCGTCGTGACGCCCTGGCAGACGCCGAGCAATCGGCAAGACTGGCAGCGGACCAGACGCACCGTTTCTTCCAGGCCGGCCGCGCTTCGTTCCTGGCGGACTTGCAAGCGACCCGCACCTACACGGATGTCACGGCGCAACTGGCCGCGGCCAACACCCAGGTTGCCGCCAGCCAGATCGATTTGTTCCTCGCGCTGGGCGGTGGCTGGGAAAGCGGACGAACGCAAGGTTCGAACACCAGCAAACCCTGAGGCCGTTGCTATGCTTTGATTTGATGAAGTCACGTTCTGATTTCATCAATCAAGGCTCGCGTTGGTCATGGGGACTCTAATAATGAAAAACCCTTATGCTCCTGGCTTTTGGTGCGCTATTGCGGCATTGGTTTTGCTGTCGGCCACCTATTTCTACGGCATCATGCTGGCCCACCAGATCGACAAGGCTCTGGTGTTTCTCGACAGCGCCAGTGCGCTGATTGCCGTGATGGCAATCGTGGTGGTGGCCTGGGCTTCAGTCCAGGGCCAGCGCATCAAAAAAAGACAACTCGAACAAGGCAAAACCCTGGTGCTGATCTGGGACACCAAGGTGGCGTTGCGTCGTGTCGAAACGGTGTTTGACCAATATTTCTGGGGCAGCTACTGGCAGCCGGGGCGCACCTTCCAGGAAGTCATGGGCGAGCTCACCGGCACACCGTTGGAAAAAAGCCTCGAGACCTTGAAGAAACAATGCCTGGCACTGGATAAACAGGTGTCCGAGGAGGACTGGCACTGGCTGAACAATGCCCGTGAACTCTCGGATGTCGCCACTGCCATGGCGCGAGAACGCTATCAACTGGACGTTTGCGACCCGCGCGCCGAAGTGACGGGCGGGGCGGTGATCAATCGGGATTTTGAAGTGCTGGTGTATACGTGGACGGCACGGCTCAAGAGCTTTGATCATCAGCTGGATGAGATGGAAGTGCAGTATTCCTGAGTTTTTGTTGGCGGGAGTGACGCCATCGCGAGCAGGCTCACGCCTACAAGGGTTCTGTGAACGACACATAACCTTTGTAGGCGTGAGCCTGCTCGCGATGGCGATTTCATATCCGTCGAAACGCTCAACCGTCCTGAGTAGTCCATAGACACTCTTTAACCTTTAATCATTGGGCCGCCCGTCGCGCCGAGTGCTAATCTCCACTCCACTTTTATTTAGCTATTTAGCGGAGTCGAGCCGCAACCCGTCATGGGTTCAGGGAAGACGACCACACCTTCAAACAACGGATATTGACTGGGTCATTCATGAATAAATCAGCAGGCGTGCTTCTTGGAATTGTCGTAGCCATCGGCGCAATCAGCGCGGGGGGTGCCTGGTTCACCGGGAGCAAAATCGAAGGCGTGTTGAACACCTCGATCGCCGACGCTAACAAAGAGCTGAAGGCCGCGCTGGTAGGTTCCAATGGCACGGCATCGCTGGAGCTGGTGTCGCTTGAGCGCCACGTGTTCAGCAGTACCGCGCACTACCGCCTTAAAGGCGAAGGCGAGATGTTTGGTGAAACCCCGGTTGAATTGCAGTTTGTCGACCACATCGAACACGGTCCGCTGCCGTTCTCGCGCCTGGTCGCGTTGAAGTGGTTGCCGGTCATGGCCACCAGTCACTACGAACTTGAACGCACGTCGCTCACCGAAAAGTGGTTTGCCGCCGCCAAAGACAAATCGCCGCTCACCGGCGTGGTCAACATCGGTTACGACAACTCCACCAGCGGCACCCTCCAGTTGCAGCCGCTGGACGTTGCGCTGGATGACAAGTCCAACCTGAAATTCACCGGTTTGAACCTCGACGTCGACGCCAGCCCCCAGGTCCAAAAGCTCAAGGCCAACGGCTACATGGACAGCCTGACACTGAGCACCGTGGCTGAAGATCAAACCCCGGTGAAGGTCGAGCTCACTGGCCTGACCCTGGCCAGCAACCTGGTTAAAAGCACCTACGGCTACTACACCGGCGAGAACACCCTTGAGCTGACGGACAGCAAAACTACTTTCGGCCCCAAGCAATCGGTACTGGGCATCAAGAAATTTGAAATGAAGAACCAGACCGAGGAGTCGGGCACCAGCGCTTCGGGACGTGCCGACTACAAGGTGGGTGAAGTGTCGTTGAACGGCAAGACCGTCGGCTCTGCGCAAATGGCCATGAGCCTGAAGAACCTCGATATCCCGGCCACCATGTCGCTGATGCAGATCTATCAGACCAAACTGCAGCCTTACGAGAAAGCGGCCGCAGAGGCTGCTGCTGCGGGTCTGCCCTCTCCTGAACTGGTCCTGACTCCGGCCGAGGAGGCGCAAGTCAAAACCGGTCTCGAAAAGCTATTGGCTGCTGGCCCGCAAGTGGCGCTGGAAAACCTGTCGTTCAACACGACCAATGGTGAAAGCCGCGCCAACCTGGTGCTTGACCTGACCAAACCGCAGTCCATGGACTTGCCGCCTGATCAACTGACCCAACAGTTGATCGCACTGCTGGATATCAACGTGCAGGTGTCCAAGCCGATGCTCGTCGATTTACTCACCGTGCAAAGCCAACTGGACGGTCAGACCGATGCCAAGCTCATCGCCGACCAGGCCACCGCCACTGCCGACATGTTCAGCAGCATGGCGGTCGGCACGCAGCTCGCCAAACTGGACGGCAACAACGTTGTCAGCAAGTTGCATTACGCCAACAATCAGGTGGAATTCAATGGCCAGAAAATGACCGTTGAAGAGTTTGTCGGTTTCGTGATGAGCAAGCTCGGTGGCGGTGCCGAAATCCAGGAATAAATCCCACGGCTGAATAAAACGCCCGACCTCTGCGACTCCCGCAGTTCGGGCGTTTTGCTGTCGGGTGTGTGCCCGCTACCCAATGTCCCGAATCAACTGCCACGCCTCGTCCACCGACAGTGGCTGTTTCATGCGTTCGGCCAGCAGCGCCATCGCCCGTTCTTCATCGCAGGCAACTGCGGCAGCCACCACGCCGTTTTTGCCGAACAAGCCGATAAAGGGTGGATGGTTCGGATCCCCCTTGAACTCGACCTCGTCCCAGGCTTCGGCGTGGCCGAGGTAGTCGTAGTTTTTGCCGAAGTGCCAGGTCCAGAAATACGGCACGTCGAGGTAATGCTCGTCAGCGCCCAGCATATTCGCGGCGGCGATCCGCGCCTGTTGCTGGGCCAGACGCCAATGCTCGATGCGCTGAGGCTGGCCGTTGAGCGGGAACGTCGCGATATCACCTACCGCCCACAACCCGTCGGTGACGCGCATGCCGCCGTCGACCTTCAGCGACCGGTCTTTTTCCTTGGGCAAATCGGTAAACGGCTCGGTTGCGGGGCTGACGCCGATGCCGGCCAGTACCAGATCCGCCGGCAAGCGTTGACCGTTGTCCAGGCACACCGCCTCTACGTGGTCCGTGCCTTCTATATAGAAGGCTTCGCCATCGGTGTGAAACACCACGCCGTTGCTTTCATGCAAGGCGCGAATGGCGTTGCCGACGGCTTCGCCCAATTGTGCGGCAAAGGGAATGGCATGCCGGGCCAGGATCGTGACGTCCAACCCGAGCTCCCGCAGGGCTGAGGCGGACTCCAGCGCAATAAAACTGTCACCGATGATCACCACTCGCTGGCCAGGTTTCGCCACTTGCAGAATCTGGCTTGCCTGATCTTTTGAACGCAGTACGAACACCTGCGGCAAATCGGCGCCAGGCAGCGTGAGTTGATTGGGCTTGCCGCCGGTGGCAAGCAGTGCCGCGTCATAGTTGAGCGATCGACCATTGGTTAGCCGCACGGTTTTATTCGACGAATCCAGGCTGGCGACTTCACCGGTCATGCGTTCGATCCGCTGTTCGCGATAAAACGCGTCATCGCGCAGCGGCGGGACTTCTTCGAGTGGCATCTGCCCGGCAATCACAAATTTGCTCAGGACGGTGCGGTCGTATCCGGCGTCGGCTTCACGGTCGATCAGCAGCACTTGGCCACCGAAGCCCTTTTCGCGTAACGCCGCCGCACACGCCGTACCGGCTGCCCCGGCACCGATGATCACAAACGTGCGCTCGTCGTCTGCCGGTGGAGTGTGTGCATCTGCAAACGGCTGGTCATCGACCCAGATGTCGCCATCGCGTATTTCCAACGGATAACGCTTGAGGCTGTCCAGAGCCGGCGGCTCGCACAACGCACCGTCCTCGATTCGATACGCCGCTTTGTGCCACGGGCAGATCAAACGTCCGTGGCACAGCGCACCTTCCGCCAGCGGTGCCCCGGCATGCGGGCACTCACCCTGATAGGCGCGTAATTGATCGCCCACCCGCAGCAAAACAATTTTGGTGTCTTCAATCTGGACTTCGAGGCCCCGGTTTTCAGACACATCGGCGAAACGGGCGACACGATGCAGTGCCATGACGGCTCTCCAGACAGACGTTTCACTTAAGAGTTTGGTGCGTAATGCGAGGTTCAGCCAATTCCCACTGCCACCGCACGAACGGTACAGCTATAGTTCGCAAGCCGACGACGGCCCTACCCCACAAGGTGCTCCGGAATGACCCGATTGACCTCTCTGAACCCTTGGCTGGCGGCCATTGCAGTCGCCATTTGTGTGCAATTTCCGGCGCAAGCCCAAGAACGTTTCACCCTGAACATTCCAGGTGTCACGGATGACCGGCTGTTTACCTCGGCCGCGGCCAGCGATGCTCCGGGTTGTGGCGGACACAACGCGTCACCGGCATTGAACTGGAACGACGGGCCGAAGGGTACCTTGAGTTATGCCGTGGTCATGCACGACCCCGATGGGCAGAAGGGGCAGGGTGCCGATCATTGGGTGCATTACGGCATCAAGGCCACCACTCACCAGATCCCCGCCGGTGTCGGGGCAAAGTCGGCACTCGAAGGCGTCGGTGGCACCAACAGCAAAGGCACCACCGGTTATGTCGGGCCTTGCCCGCCGGTTGGCGACAGTGCACATCACTACATAATTCAGCTGTACGCACTGGACCTTGCTCCAGAGGCCCTGCCCGCCGGGCTTACGCGCGCGCAACTGCTGGAAAAGATCAAAGGTCATGTGCTGAAAAACAGCAGCGTGGTACGTCGTTATCACCGCTGAGTTTAATTTTCAGCCGGTTTAACCCGAACCTGAAAGGGGGCTCGTCTCAGAGGATGAATGGATCAATTTCCTCCTGAGGTCAGCCCCCCATGTCCCTCCCTCTGCTTTACCTTCGCCCGGCAGCCCTGGGATTCGTCAGCGGATTGCTATTGGCTGTTGCCGGTTGCGGCGTTTCCTCCACACCTGATTCCGCGCACGTGTCGCCACCGGCTCAAAGCGAGGTAAAGCTTGAAGAGTTGGTGCGCAGCGAGGTGGGCATGGCGGATGCGTCAATGGCCAAGCGCAGCGTTCGCCCGGCGCCGGTTGCGAGTTTTGCACCTGAGTCGTTCCCGCCCGGGTATCGGGATGAACAGCGAGAGCAATACCAAGCGCTGGCGGACAACCCCATCCACAGCGTGACCGAGGCACCGGTCTCGACTTTCAGTGCTGATGTGGATACCGGCGCTTACGCCAACGTCCGGCGTTTGTTGAATCAGGGGCGATTGCCCCCCGAAGGCGCGGTACGGCTGGAGGAAATGGTCAATTATTTTCCCTATGACTACGCCCAACCCACTGATGGCTCACCGTTTGGGGTGACCACTGAGCTGGCGCCGTCGCCATGGAACCCGCATACCCGACTGCTGCGCGTCGGTATCAAGGCGTCGGACCGCGCGGTGGCGGAACTGGCCCCGGCGAACCTGGTGTTTCTGGTGGACGTCTCCGGTTCAATGGATCGTCGCGAAGGATTGCCGCTGGTCAAAAGCACCCTGAAATTGCTGGTCGATCAATTACGCGAGCAGGACCGGGTTTCATTGGTGGTCTATGCCGGTGATTCGCGCGTGGTGCTGGAGCCGACTTCCGGACGCGAAAAGGCGAAAATTCGTACAGCTATCGATCAATTGACCGCCGGCGGCTCGACCGCTGGAGCGTCGGGCATCGAGTTGGCCTATCAAATGGCACAACAAGCGTTTATCCCCAAAGGAATCAACCGCATCCTGCTGGCCACCGACGGTGACTTCAATGTCGGCATCAGCGACTTCGACAGCCTCAAACAGATGGCGGTGGATAAACGCAAGTCCGGCGTCTCTCTGACGACCTTGGGTTTTGGGGTGGATAACTACAATGAACACCTGATGGAACAACTGGCCGACGCCGGCGATGGTAACTACGCCTACATCGACAACTTGCGTGAAGCGCGCAAGGTGTTGGTCGATCAGCTGGGCTCGACCCTTGCGGTCGTGGCGAAGAACGTCAAGCTGCAAGTGGAATTCAATCCGGCGCAGGTGAGCGAATATCGGTTGTTGGGGTATGAGAATCGGGCGTTGAAGCGTGAGGACTTCAGCAACGACAAAGTCGATGCAGGCGAAATCGGTGCAGGACACACGGTAACGGCGCTGTATGAAATCGTACCCAAAGGCGAGAAAGGCTGGCTGGAGCCGCTGCGTTATGGGCAGCCTGAGGCAGTTGTTTCGGCGAATACCGCAGAACTGGCGATATTACGAGTGCGGTATCAGCTACCGGAGGGTGGGAATAGTCGTTTGATCGAGCGGCCTATCATTAACAGTCAAACGGCCAAAGCCAGCGATGACCTGAGATTTGCGGCGGCCGTGGCGGCATTTTCCCAGCAACTCAAGGATGGACGGTACACCGGTGATTTCAGTTTGAAGGACACGCAAGCGCTGGCTCGCGGTGCGCGGGGTGAGGACCCATTCGGACTGCGTGCAGAGTTCGTGCAATTGGTGGAGCTGGCGCAAAGCCTGCGTACCACTACGGCATTGAACAGCGAGCCACTTAAAGGAGGCTACAACTGACATGTCAGCGCCGGAACCGAGCGATGAAGCGCTGCTGGCCCGATATCGCGGAGGCGAAGGGCCGGCGTTCGAGATTTTATACGCCCGTCATCGGCAGGGACTTTACCGGTTCCTGCTCGGCCTCAGCGGTAAAACCGAATTGGCCGAAGAGGTTTATCAGGAAACCTGGCTGAGCCTGATACGCAGTATCAGTCAGCCACAAGGTCGGGCGAATTTTCGTACGTGGCTTTATCAGATCGCCCGCAACCGACTCATCGATCACTGGCGCAAACACGGTATCCACCATCCGTTGCACGACAGCTATGACGAACAGGCTCACGCCTTATTTGATGAGGCGACCGATCCGGAGCTTCTGTTGAGCCTGAGCCGCGACAGTCAGCGTCTTGAAACGGCCCTGCAAAATCTGCCTGCTGAACAGCGTGAGGTCTTCCTGCTGCGTACACATGGCGATCTCGACCTGCCGCAGATCGCCACACTCACCGCAACACCGCTGGAAACGGTCAAAAGCCGTTTGCGCTACGCCCAGCAAAAACTGCGTCGGCTGCTGGCCGAGGAGGTACTGACATGACTGACGCCCGTACTACACCGGAAGACGAAGTGGTGAAGCACTACCGTGAACATGCGGTGGGTGAACCGTCGGCTCATCTGGATTCATTGATCCTTGGCGTGGCCCACAGGGAAACCCCGATGCCGAAGCCAAGCGTCTGGCAACGTTGGGTTCAGGTTTGCCAGAAGCCTCGCTGGCAGGTGGTGTTTGCCAGTCTGGTGGGTGTCGCCTTGATGGTGGCATTGGTGCAACGTACGCCGGAGCAAGCGCCGAGCTATGACTTCGCCCCTGCGCCCAAAATGTCCGCGCCGGTTGCCAAAAAAGAGGCGGCGCCTGCTGCTCGCGCGTTGGCGGCCCCTGCGCCGATGGCGGATATTGCTGCGCCCGCGCAGAGCGAATCGATCAACGCCGGAATGGCTGAGGAATCAAAAGTCAGCAAACGTACCGCGGTGCCACCGAATCAGCTGGATGAACAATTGCGCGAGGTGATTCGCCTGCAGGATGCCGGTCAGGCCCCGGCGGCAGATGCTTTGTTAAAGGCATTGCATCTTCGCTTCCCAACCGAAAACCTCATCGGGCGACTCGGAGATTTACGCAAAAACTGAGTTGCCAGGTGGTCAGCCATTTGGCATCAAGGCCCGAAAGCGCGCACTATCGGGCCATAGCCGATGCGTTGGAGGAAGCCGTGGCGAAAAAAATCGATCGCATCGCCCAAATGCTCAACTGCCCCGTAAAGGGGGAGGAACTAAGACGGGCAATTACTGAGAGCCGTAAGGATTTTCTCCTTAACCACCCAGAAGAAGAGGAGGTTGATGAGGAAGACTTTGAGGATGATGAGGAGTGGGACGACGATCTTGACTGGACGACCGAGTAGGGGTCGCCAGTCGAAGGCGGGTTGGGAGGGCTGCCGTTTCAAGTGATGCAGCCTTGCTGAAGCAGGGCTGGAAAGGTCCTTAATGTACAAACGTTTGAAGTGGTGAAGAAAGTTTCAAAAGAGGCTTGACGCAGTATTGAATCACTGTAGAATTCGCCTCCCGCTACCGAGTGATCGGAAGCGCAAGTGGTTGAAGTTGTTAAAGATTTCCAAGCGAAACTTTGAAAACTTCTGAAAAT
>NZ_QGGS01000034.1:0-42735 GCF_003148705.1 Pseudomonas sp. OV226
TCCCCAAACGGTGAGAGGCTCATGAAGATTCGTTTCGATAGTCAAAAAGAGCACAACCCCACTGAGGAGCATGGCCTGAACGTGCTCTACGCTCCGGGTAAGCGTATGGCATTTCGCCTACGTTGGTACTTGATCCTATTCTTGGTAGCTAGCCCTTTACTCTGGCTTTTCGGCAAGTTCTTCTATGGCGTCCTGGTGATTGACGCGCCGGCGCAACTGCTTTTGCCGATTCAGGAGGTGCGCTCACGAGATGCCGCTCGGGTCGAGCAGGTGTTCGTCACAGTGGGTGATCACGTGCAAGCCGACCAACTGCTGGTCAACCTCGACAATCCAGAGTGGCGTGCCCGGCTGTTACAACTTGCCGCCATGCCCGTTGAAGCTGCACGGCGTGGCGATTCCGATTTGGGTAGGAAAGAGCGTCAATTGCTCAAAGCCCGGGTGGGCAGGGCAGAGCAACGTGTTCAGCAGTTGGAGAGCCTGCTTCAGCAAGGCGCTGCCACTCGCGGTGAAGTGCTGGCCGCACAGGCCGAGCGCGATGGTTTTCGATCGGGTTTGTTGGCTTTCGAGCGTCGTGAGCAGACCGTTCTTCAATCGCCTCAAGGATTTGATCGAGAAGTGATCCAGCAAAATGCGGAACAACAATGGCTGAAGACACGGCTGGCCGCCTTGTTAGTGAAGGCGCCGCAGAGTGGTCGTATAGCAGAAGTGCTTGTTACTCCAGGTGAGAGCGTTGGCCCAGGAACGGTGCTGATGCGTCTGGAGCAGGTGACCGACCCATTGCTGTGGATTTACCTGGAGCCGCTTAACATCAACTATGCGCGGGCAGGTCAGCCTCTGAAAGTGCACATGCCCGATGGAGAGTGGCTGGATGCTCACGTGGTGCGGGCGGTAGACAGTGCCGCTCGCACGCCGACGGTGCTGCGTGGGCCATTTGCCGCGAGTGAGATGGGATTGCAGGTTGCAGCCAGGTTTGATCAACCATTGCCGGCACGGTGGAGAATCGATCAACTGCCATTGAGTGTTCATTTTCCCTATGATTGGCGGCGGATGCTGGGGGGAATCTCCCCTGAAATCAGTGTTCGTCAGAAGTAGGATTTCCGCCTAACCGGATCAAGGAAATTTTGCGTGAATACATCACGTTTTTCAGACAGCCAAATCATCGCCATTCTCAAGCTGGCGGCCGCTTTCGACTCAAAGAGCTCGCAGCGCATAGTGTCGCCGCGTCGGCCGGCGCTCTGGGACAAGGCTGACTCGATCCTAACGTACTATCAGGAGGCTGTAGCTCAAACCATGGTCAACAGCGAACAACTCGACAAATAGGAGGACTGGTACAAGCCGGTAAAACGCTTTAGGGGCGACCTCGGAGGTCCTTCATTTTCTCGCCCACCTTAAGTTAAGGCCCGACACCCGTCAGTTTTTCTTTTGTCTGTCTCGCCGACAAAAAACCTTCCACTTATTGAGGTCCAAGTACGTGCATATCCAGTGCTCTATGCAGCTCTGCAACACCGGAGTCTCAGATTCGAATGCATAAGAGCCATATGATACTCAGATCATATGGCTTTGTTTCAACTGAGATTACGTGTCTTGCCTGTTGCTCAAAACTTCTCCGGTAGCAGCATTGAGCTCTACATCCCACTCAATGCCATTGGAGTCGCGCAATTCAACTTGGTATTCGTAGCCATCGAAGTGGTTATCTAGGTCGGTATCGGTAATAGTCGTGCCAGGGTGTAGTTTCTGTGCGGTTTGGTTCAGCTCCTCCAGCGGCTTGATCTTGCCTTCTTTGACCAACTGCGGGATCCGATCCAATCGAACATCGGCTTGGGCCAAGCCTGCGGTGAGGATCAGGGCTGCTGCGGTGAACAGAGCTGTCATGGGGTTCATTTCATCTTTCCTTGGTTTAATAATTTTAAGTGAGAATCAGGTTGCTCGTTGGACCGCGCCCTTCCCGGGCGGGGCTTGTAGGCGTAAGGCCGGCCTCAGGGGTGAGTCGGAGTTCCGGCTTAATGCATCAGTTGGTTGGTACATAGGGCGGCATCTGCAGCATCGTGTGGCGACAGCGGTGCGAGCGCCTTGATCCGCTACCAGCACTGTCTTGGTGCAAGCGTTGAAGCATTTAGTCCAATGAGCCTCTCCACCAAAAGGAATGATTTGGTTGTCTGTCAGGCATCACATAATCTGAATCATCGACTAGATTGCCATTTTGGCAGGAGAGCTCCCCGTAACCGTTGTACAACGCCTCATTTATCTCGCGGGCTCGTTGTATCTTAATGACTTCCGCTCCTGTGCAGCTGTATCGTCGCCAGTAGCGCCGGGCTTCGCGCCAGTTGACCAGCAGCAGGGGAAACTTCATTTGGTACGCTGTGCCAATCAATTCAAATAGAAACATATCCCAATCACAGCAACGGCGATCAATCCATATCTCCTTGCAATTTTTATGGGGCATGTCGACTTTTCCTAATCGTTTGTCAGTCTCGTCAAATGTTGCACACACGCGCACCGCAATTTTCCTACTAGTAGGAGCTCATCGCATTTAGCTTGTGAGCGAACTGAACTTAAAAGATAAAGGTATCGACACCGCAAATATCGCCATTTTGCGACAAAGACAAGACCGTTTATGACAGTCGCAACCCAAGCGTTTTCTCGAACTTAATCGGGGGGGGGGGAGGGCGCAGAATTGAGGTGATCGAGTCTCGGACTCGAGACGATTTTCCGCTGTAGGCTCCATAGCCAATAAATGGAGTGCCGGCTTGACCCGGCAGTTCATCAAGGGAATTCCTAGAGGCCTCGTCTTGCCGTTTTTCTTCGGAATAAGCATCCTGCGAAACGGATGCGGTGTGTACGGTAGCCCCGTGTCCATTGATACAAAACGGATTCACTGAGCTCGCCACCAAGTTTCGAATAATCAGGGTTCGTTGAGGGATAACGTTTATTTCTCGTGAAACGCTTCCTGAACTCTCAAGATCGGCTGTAACAGGTAGTCCAGCATGGTCTTTCGACCTGTCAGGATGTCGACCGTGGCTGTCATACCTGGAATGATACGCAGCTCTTGGCTGCCGCCTTTAGTCAAACTATTGCCATGAGTGCGCACCATGACGCGATAGTAGGTGGTCTCTGCCCCAGGGCGATTCCTTGCCTCGTCGTCTTTCAAGGCACCAGGGCTGATGTGTTCAACGCTTCCCTTGAGTCCGCCGTAGGTAGAGAAGTCATAGGCAGACAATTTAATCATGGCATCCTGGCCCGGATGCAGGAAGGCGACATCGGCCGGTTTTACCTTGGTCTCCACCAGCAACGTATCGTCCAGTGGGGTTACCTCCATGATCTCAGCTCCTGGCTGGATGACGCCGCCTATCGTGTTAATCCGAATATTGTTGATGATACCGTTCACGGGCGAGCGCACCTCGGTTCGTTCCAAAGTATCGAGGCGCCCGGCCACTGTTTCCCCCAAGGTAGAAAGCTCGCCTTCGACTTTGGAGAGTTCAGCGCTGGCGTCGGATCGGTAGCGGTTGCGCCGTTCGATGATTTGTAGCTGCGCCTCATTGGCTTGACGCTTGAGTTTGAGCACCTCAGTGGCGGACAACAGGCCTTTGACGGACAACTCCTGAGCAATCCCTAGCTCCTGACTGACCAGTGCCCGTGCCTGATTGAAACCGGCGATGGACTCATCTAGCGCACGGCGCTTGGCGTTGTAGTTCTCCTGTTCACTGGTGACGATGGTCCGATCTACCAAAACTTCGGGCGGAAAAACCAGCTCTGTCCCTAGCGATTCGGCCCTCAAACGTGCCGCCTGGGCGCGCAGTGCTCGCACGCGGTTGGCGCTTTCCTTGAACGAAGCCTCAGCACGCGTGGGGTCGATGCGTGCCACGACCTGGCCTTTCTGGACCACGTCGGCCTCATGAACCAGTAGTTCTTGGAGGATGCCGCCCTCAAGGCTTTGCAGCACCTGTTCATGCGAGCTGGGCACGACGCTGGCAGTGCCTGTGGTGACTTCTTCGATCTGGAAGCAGGCCGCCCACAGGATTGCTGCTGCCAGCAGCGTAACTCCGCCCAAAGCCAGTATCAGCCAGCCGCTGGAGCGATCGTCGCGCACAGCGAGGGTGATCTCGTTGGAGAAATCATCGACGCTGTATTGATCTGCGTGCTGCGTTTTGAACTGATAGTTCGGCGCTTTGCCCGCTGACGCGGCTGCGAAGGTGGATTTTCGAAAAAATTTCATCATTGAGCTCAGTGTGCGAAGGTCGCGGTGGGTTGCCATGTCTTGGCGGCAGAGCGCAGCTCTGAACCGGAAGGGATTTTCCCACTGTTGAGTGCCTGGAGAATCTGCTCCTTCGGGCCATCGGCCACTTTAACTCCGTCGTCCATTACCACTATGCGTTCGACGAACTGCAGCAAGGCCGGCTTGTGGGTGACGATGATCACGGTGCGACCCTCCATCGCTGGTCCGAGTGCACTCATGAGCGTGCGTTCCGAGCCCATGTCCATGCCAGAGGTCGGTTCATCCAGAAGGAGCACGCTCGGCCGTGCGAGTAAAGCTCTCGCCAAGGCGATGGCTTGCTTCTGTCCCCCAGAGAGGGTATCGCCTCGTTCACCCACTGGCATTCCGAACCCCATCGGGTGCCGTGCCACGATATCGCTGACGCCGGTTAGCGAGGCGACATGCAACATTTGCTCATCGCTCGCATGGGGTGCCGCCATGAGCAGGTTGTCGCGCAGAGTGCCATACATCAGGCGCGGTTCCTGTGAAACCAATGCCACGTGTGAGCGCAGCTCGCCGGGATCGACCTGGCGGGAATCCACACCATTGATCACAATACGTCCCCCGGTCGGCTGATAGAGCCCGGCCAAGAGGCGCAAGAGGGTCGATTTGCCGCTGCCCATCTTGCCTAGAATGGCAATGCGCTCGCCTGGCCGCACGCTCAGCTCAAGGCCGTCTGCCACCGGGGGCAGCTCCTTCTTGTAACGGAAGCTGAGATCATGGCAGCGAAAGACCTCAGGTCCTTCGGCAGGCAATTGCACGTATACCTGTTTAGGCGAGCGATCCTTCGGTTTCGCCATGACTTGCTCAAGAGAAGCCAGCGAGGTACGCGCTTGCTGTAGGCGCACTGCCATTGCAGCCAGCACACCGATCGGTGCGATGGCACGGGCACTGAGTGTCATAGTGGCGATGATGCCGCCCATCGAGATAGTGCCATCGCCGACCAGATATGCGCCCCACAACAGCAGCGCCACCGTGCTGAACTGTTGAAACGACTGCAGCAGTGTCGTCGCCCAGCTGCTGAGAAAGCGTGTTTGCATGGAGAGCTGCGCCAGTTGCACGCTGGCCGCGTCATGCCGACTCGCGATCCAGCTTTCAGCTCGCAGAGCTTTGATCGTTTCTAGGTTGTCCAGGCTTTCCACCACAAGGCCGTGACGGTTGCTGGCGACTTTCATCGAGTTCTGCGAATCTCGCTTGAGCGGGATCTGGATCAACAGGGCTAGCGCTACGACGGCCAACATAGTGCCCACAACTACCCAGACCAATGGTCCAGCCACCAGGTATATAACCAGCAGAAACAACAGTGCGAACGGCAGATCCGCGACAGCCGTCAGTGTGGCCGAAGTCACCATGTCACGAACAGTTTCGAAACTTTGCACGACATTTGCAAAGGCACCGCTGGACTGCGCACGGCTTTCCAAACGGGTGGCGAGTACGTGGCGGAAAATCTTCGCACCCAGGATTAAGTCGATTTTCTTGCCCGCCCGGTCCAGCACCCAAGCACGGCCCACGCGCGCGCCGAATTCGAACAGGAGGGCCAGGCTGACGCCGATGGCCATTGTCCACAACGTTACATATGCCTGGTTGGGCAGGACCCGGTTGTAGACGCTCATCGTGAAGATGGACATTGCCAGTGCGAGCACATTGATGACCACCGAAAGTGCAACGGCTTCGGCAATGAAGCGCTTGAATCGCCAGACGGTACCCCAAAACCAGTGCTTTTCCTGAACCCTGACCAGCTCATCCGAGCGGTTGTCCACCCGTGTTTCGGCCTTGAATAGCAGCGCATTGCCGCTATAGCTCATGCGCAGCGCAGCGGTCTCGACGGCCACCGGCTCATCGCCCAAAGAAGGGTCGACGACCCGGCAGTGCGTTTCACCCAAGCGGTAGAGTACAACCAGCCGCTCCTCCAGCAGGAGAATTGCCGGAAGATTCGACGGCTTCAGCGCCTCGAAATCGACTTCATGCCATCCCGCATACAATCCATGGCGCCGCAGTGCATCCACACTCCATTGGCGTGAAACACTGGCGTTAGCCCCGTGGAGGTCTTGGATCGAAGGGGCGCTGGGCTGGTTATCGCCGAGATCATGCAGACTTAGAGAGTGGCCTGCCTGTCTCAATGCTGCACGCAGACAGCGCAGCATTGACGAGTTGCCCAGGTCCAAGGGTGGGGCGCTCTGCTGGTCCGATGTGTTACTAGTGTCGGCCTTCGCCGGCCTATGCATGTCCACGACTTTCATATTACTACCCAAAAGTGCTCGCTAGGCTCAACGTCAGCCGCGTAGCGAGGCAAATAAAAAGACTTTCCTGTAGGCGTTGCGACACTCTGATCACTTCAGGTTCGGTAACCCGGCCGCAGGCGTCGCCGACAAAGTGCTGTTGAGGCTGGCGCGTAATGCTTGAGCGTTCCGCGGGTTCTGCGCGGCGGAAGTATTTCCCGCTGGGCGATGCTTTCCGGTGGCGTTCGCGATATCGGCAAGGCGTGGTGTTTGCCAAGGGCGGCTTACGTCGGCCAGATCGGAAAGTTGGCCGAGGGCAGACATGATCAGCCACTGTGAGCTCAGGTACTGGATGCGCTGCTCTTCGTAGCTGATGCGGGCATTGTAATATTCGCTATCGAAACCCATTAGGTCGGTCAAGGGGCGGCGTCCAGCGAAGAACTGCTCCTCACCTGTTGCGCGCATCCGGTCTGCGGCGTCCACTGCCGCTTCCAATTCGGTAAGCTGCTGCTTGCGAATCGGCAGTGCAACCCACAAGCGCTGAAACTCCTGCTGCAATTCACGACTTGCATTTTCCACGGCAGATTCCGCCGCCGCCGCGTGTTGCGCTTGGCTGTGCGTGTTGGCTGCTCCGCCGCCGCCGTCTAGCAACGACAGGTTGCTACTGAGTTGGACCACCACACTGCCAAACTCCATTCCGCCGTTCTGTCGGTCGCGCTGGCTTTGCGCGCGAACATCGATGGTCCAGCGTGGGCGATTCCATTTCGAGGCCGCATCGAGTGCTGCAAGCGACTCGTCCTGGTGCGCGCGCGCGGCGAGCAACTCAGGGTGGTTTAGCAAAAGTTGTTCGGCTTGTTCTTCGGACTGGGGTAGCAACATCATTCGGCTCAGGTCCGGCAAGTCATGAGTCAAGGTCACCGGTTGGTGCAAAAGGTTGGTGATCTGCTTCCATGCTTCATGCTCGCCAATGGCGCGGCCTTCGCGGTTGGCCATGGCCGATGCAAGTCTAGAGTCGACTTGATGGACTTCAGAGGCTCTTCCCGGATCAATTCGGGCGATGGCCGAGACCTTGTCACGCAACGCTTGCAGAGTGTTGACTTGCTCCTGGAGAATATTGCCGGTGACATGTTGCGAAAGGGCGGTCGTATAAAGGGTTGTCAGCTGCTTGTTGATGATTTCGCGCTGCCATTTGACGCTAGCCAGCGATGCCTGATAGGCGGCGCTGCGTTCATTCACAGTCGCATCGAGTCGGCCATGGTCGTAAAGCAGCTTATTCGCCGAGACGAAAGGCGAGAAAAGCTCGTCGTGGTATCCCGGCTGGTCCGTGTAGCTCCGCGAGTCGATGCCCGCATTGACATGCACTTTTCCTTCAGCCTTGGCCACGGTGATATCTGACTCGCTCGCATTGGCTTCAGACCTTGCCGCCGCTACGGACGGATGTTCACCCGTCATGCGTAGCAAGTCTGGAAGCTCTTCGCAGTAGGCGCGTGGACTGGACAGGCATAGAGCGATGCTGGCCATGCCGATGTAAAGAGTCGGCGGCTTCGAAAATCGCCGCCAACGCTTTTGAACACCGAAAAATCTAAATCGCATGTCATTCTCCCGGCAACTTCAGATAGGAAGTGCCACTGGGGCAAATTCTATGAAGCGGCCTAGGGGATGTATTTAGGATTCGTCCTATACGCGTGCAGACTTGTACTATCTGGTCGCGCGGTCTGACATGCCGCCAGAGGATGGCTCGGGGTGCTAGGGCTGCGCCGGGAGCCTGAAGCGGATAGCCGTGAAATCGGATGGTGCCCGTATGACTTGAGCCAAGCGAGGGAGAATAAACTGCAGGGTGATGTTGCGGTTCTGTCGGATACGGCAAAGGTACTGCGCCCAGGGGCTGCTTACTCCTTGTCGGCCTCTTTCTGAACGCTGGGGTGAGCCTCAGGCAGAGTGCCTGTTAGAGAGGTGAAGCCGAATTCCTGGGCAAAACGGAAGATGTCAGCATCGCGTTCGATTCCGAGTTTTCGCATAGCGCTCATCTTTTGTGCGCTGATTGTTTGCTTGCTGCGGTGCAGTTGTTCGGCAATCTCTTTGACCGTGTGGCCTGCCACAAACAGTCGCACCACTTCGGCTTCTCGCATTGTGAGCGCATTCGTACCGTCAAACCAGTCTGTGATCAGGCCCGAGCGAGTACCACTGGGAAGGGCGCTGGGCGAAAAATAGATCGCACCTCTTCCAACTGCGTCGATAGCCGCCACGAGGTGAGCGATATCGTCTGCCTTGCTAAGTACCGCCTTTACGCCCAGGTTCGACATTTCCCTGGTAACGGCAGGATTGTCCAGCATTGTGAAAACAATGATGCACAAGGCGGGAAAGCGTCGGCGCAGGAATGACAGCAGTGATATACCATCGCCAAATTGGCCGCCGGGCATGGCGTAATCGGTGATGAGAATGTCGCAGGGTATACGTGCCAGCAATTCGACAATTTCTGTTGAATTGCTGGCGGTGCCGACCACCTGCAGAGAGGGGATGGAACTCAATTTGTACGATATACCGGCGAGCACCGCAGGGTGATCATCGGCCAGCACCAATTGAAGTTTTGTTTTGATCATCGAGTAGTCCGACTGAGTGAATGCCATACTACGGGCGAGGGTATAGCCGCTCATTTACAACTCTGATACAGAGTAGACGTTCTGAGGTCAGGGGGTACGCGCACGTTATCACCCGAGCTAGACTCGGTACTGTCCTCGCTGACCGCGCTAAATTGAACCGCCATTCGTTTGGATTGACCACGAACGAGCGATAGTAGCACTGTCCTTTTTCTCTCGGAAGGCTTGTGTCTCTGGGCTTGCCGGCGCCGATTGCTTTTCTTAGATTGCAGCTTCAGACAGATGGCCGAGTAAACGCCAGACTCACTGGATTGCAGGGTTCAGCCTGGTTGGCCCCAGAATGTCGATTGGGTGGTATTTCTGCCTCCAACATGTCATACCCCGGAGGCGGCGTATCCTGGGGGCTATGTAGTCAACTAACAGCCCGAGGCACAACAATGGCTACGCCCCGTCACTTCCGCCGTCTTGCAAGCTGCCTTCTATGCCTTCAATTCCTACTGCTCGCTGATGCGACAGCGACTGTCGAGCCATTCCCTGTGCGTATTGTCAGCAATATGCGTGTTGCCCGCGATGCCCTGCCGTTGAATACAGAGGAGTCCCAATGGCTGGCGCAGCACCATACGCTCACGATCGGCGTCGTCTCGAACGAAATGGTGCCCTTTGACATTATCGGACTGAGCAACGAATACGAAGGTATCTCGGCAGACTACCTAGGAGCCATCGCGGCTATGCTCGGGGTGACGCTGCAGGTCCGCACTTTCCTCACCGTCGAGCAGGCAAGCGAAGCACTCGCGGCAAATGAAGTCGATCTTCTTCCTTCGATACCGACGCAATGGTGGGGCAGCGGTAGGCTCACCAACCCCTACATCCCGGCCAGATTGGTCCAGGTGACCACGCCAGGCAAGCACCTGAACCCGCAGGCAGAGGTTACCGTGGGTTATGTTCGAGGACATGCCATGTCGCAAATCCTGCAGCGTGCGTTTCCGCACGCACGCCTGCAACCTTATGCAAGCACCTTCTTGGGGCTATCAGCCGCAGGCTCCGGCAGCATTGATGTGTTTGTCGATTACGGCGCCAGCGCTGCATACCTGATCGACCAATACCAATTGCTGTCTTTGCGCCCGGTGGAGCTGGAGGCGCCGGATATGCAGTTCCATTTCGCTGTGGGTACGGACAATGCCATGCTGGCGCGGTTGATCGATCGCGCATTGGCGGCACTCCCTGTGCGCGCCCGTAGTGAGGTTAAGGCACGCTGGACGCCAAACTACGATCCGAGCGACGTGTCCTCGAACGTCAGCTTGTCGGAGGCCGAGCGCCAGTGGATCGCGACCCATAGGGTCGTGCATTACGCGGCGGTGCATGACCGCATGCCATTTATCTTTCTCGACGCGGCTGGCCATCTGGGTGGCCTGAGCATTGAGTTGCTTGACCTGATTGCCGATAAAACGGGCCTAATCTTTCGTCCGGTTGACCAAGGGCAAGCCGACACAGCGAGCATCGATATGCAGCCAGTCGCCATACGAGACATGACACCCGAGTCGGGCATGGTCGTTACCGATGGTTACTTTCGTGGCTACTGGGTGGTTGTTTCGCGCGTCACCAGTGCCGATCACATCCGCCTAGAAGACCTGGCGGGCAAGCGCATCGCCTACCTACCTCCAAATGGAGTCGTCGAGCAAATCAAGGAGCGCATTCCAAGCGTTCAACTGCACCCTGTAAAGTCGATCAGCGACAGCTACAAACTGGTGGTATCAGGGGATGCCGATGTTACGGTTGGCAACATCAATACAGCGAACTATTTTGTCCGCTACTACGGCGACCTCCTGAAAGTCGCGGGCGGTATCAGTGAGGCCCCCGTGGACATCGCTTTCGGGGTGCGTTCGGACAAGCCTGAGCTGGTGAACATCATCAATCGAACGCTGGAAACTCTATCACCAGAGGATATGTGGCGTATGCGTTCCCACTGGATGCACGTGCGCCCGTCCGATATTGACTGGGCCCGCTATTACCCTTGGTTTTTCGGAGGCGCCGGAGGCCTATTGGCATGCTTTGCCCTGTTCTTGTTGTGGAACCGGTCCTTGCAGCGCCAGATCTACTTACGCAAGCGCAGCGAAGACAAGTTGCGCGATGAACTGGCGTTTCGTAATGCGATGGTGGATGCCATCCCGCAGGCCATTGCTGTGCGTGATCGCGATCTCAGGTTGGTGACTTGTAATGCGATGATGGAGCATTTGTACGGACTGCGGCGCGACGAATTGTTCGGGCGCAGCGTTTCAGAGCGACCTTTACCCGGCAAGACCAAGGCGCAATCGAACGAGACTGAACAACGTTATCGGGCCGTGCTCGAGAAAGGTGCGCCGATAAGCCTGGACATCGATTTGGTCGTCGCGGGGGTGCCGGCGAAACTGTCCCATTGGGTCTCCCCGGTCGTGCTGCAGGCAGGTGATCCTCCTGTTGCGCTCATTTCAGGGCTGACCGACGTGACCCCACGTCAGCGTCTGCTTGAAATGGTCGAGGCGGCCAGGACCGAAGCAGAAATGGCGAGCCGCGCCAAGTCGAATTTCCTGGCCACCATGAGCCACGAGATCCGCAGTCCGATGAATGCCGTTCTGGGCGTCCTTGAGTTGCTGCAGTGCAAGACCCGCCTGGATGAGGGAGACCGCACCTCCATTGAGCTAGCCTACAGCTCTGCTGCCTCGCTACTGCGACTACTCGACGACATCCTGGATATATCGAAAATCGAGGCCGGCGGTTTGGAAATCACGGCTCACACAGCGCGCCTCGGCCCCCTCGTCGAGGAGGTTGTCGCCGTCTTCGCCAGCCTGGCTCGCCAGCGCGGCTTGCGCATCAGCGTATTCATCGACCCCGCCATCTCGGCGTGGCACCACGTTGACAGTCTGCGATTTCGCCAGATCGTGAATAACCTCGTCAGCAATGCGATCAAGTACACCGACGCTGGCGAAGTACGGGTCAATCTGCGACGGAGCGGGGGTGACGCAAATTGCGAAACAGTCGTCCTCGAAGTGGAGGACACTGGCATCGGTATGGGGCCGGATGAACTGGCGAACCTTTCCATCCCATTCTACCAGGCTGAGGCAGCGGGCCCGCGCACGGAAGGGGGGACTGGACTGGGCTGGCCCATCGTGCATCGTCTGTGCTGTTTAATGAACGGTGAGGTTATTGTGGATAGCGAACCTGGCAAAGGCACTTGTGCCCGGATCACATTGACTCTTCCGCTTTCCGAGCCGCCAACCCAAGATTCCCCGTCCACTGCCGATGTGCCCGCACTAGCAGAAGCGGGCCCACAGTGGGGTAAGTTCAAGGTGCTGGTGGTGGACGACCACTTGGCGAACCGTATCGTGCTGCAGTGCCAATTGGCACATTTAGGTTTTCGCTGCGAGCAGGCGCAAAACGGTGAGATCGCTTTGCAGATATGGCGCGAGGGCGGCATCGATCTGGTGCTGACCGACTGCACGATGCCGGTGATGGACGGTTACCAGCTTACCGCCGCCATCCGCGCCGAAGAACGCTTGAGTGGGGCGATACGTTGTCCGATCCTCGGTTGCACGGCCCATACGCAGGAAGATCGCCTGAACCTTGCCTTGCAGGTCGGGATGGACGAATGCCTGACCAAGCCTCTCGAAGTCGCGCAATTGCTGGCCGCGCTCGCCCGCCATCTGTCCAGCGACGTCATTCCTGCACCAGAGTTGCCCGTGCCCAGCAGCAACGCTGTCGTGCCACCAGCCTTCGACCTTCGTTTGCTGCAAGCGTTTTTCGGCGGAGCGAATGACGCTGAAGTGCATTTTCTGGAAGTGCTTCACCAAACCAATACGAGCGATCTGGTGACCTTGCAGAACTTCATTGGCAGCGCTTCGCTTGCCGAAGCTTCGGCCTGTTGCCATCGCATCAAGGGGGCTGCGAGGCTGATAGGGGCCGCGCAAGTCTGTGGCGATTGCGAGGCGCTCGCCGACGCTATCCGCCGCGATGAAGCTGATGCCATCGCGGGTGCGGCCGATGCCATCGCGACCAGTGTGGAGCGCCTCAATCTCGCAATCACCACGCACCTATCCAGCTATCGCTGAGCCGTTTGAGCGTCATCCAGGCGCCAGCCTGTTGCTACTTTCGCCCCCCGCTGACGGCAGGCGGCGCAGGCGCTTCAGCTTCGATTAGGACAGACCCAAGCCATTTTAGGACTCGTCCTAATTTCAAGGCGTCGGCGTCTTTCTATGCTCGTCCTGAAGAATTCTTAAGGTTTCGAGCGTATGTCCAAGGAAGACTTTTCCGCCAGCTACAAAGTACTGCTTTTGTATGGTGCATTGAGCGAGGCAGATACCCAATTCTTCATGGCAACTCTGCATACGTACCTGCTCGCATCGCCGCGAGCCCGACGGACGTTGCTGCAGGTATGGCAGCGGGAGCTGAATCGCCTGCTGGAAAGCTCACCTGAGAAAGCGTCTTGCAAATTGAAGTCGCCCGTGTCCTGAGCTGGCCCCTGGCTGGTCGATGCTGGCTCCTGATGTCGTGACGAAGCACCTCCAGCTCCGTCATTCCCCCGTAGGAATCATGATCATGGTTGTAAAGAATATTTCGATTGTAGTGAGCGCGCATGGCAAGACCACGGCTCATGCCCTCGTCGCCAACGGAAGTGCACCTCTCAAGATTACAGCTCATGCCCACGACAAGTTCGTGCTAGTGGATGATCACGGGGTAGCGCCAAAAAACGTCAGGCTGCGTCGAGTAGGGAAGGATCTGCGAGTGAACCTAGAGGGGGAGTCCGAACCGGCATTGATCATCGAGGATTATTTTGTCGAGCCGGCTCCGGAGGGGCTGTATGGCGTGGCCGAAGACGGGCAGTTGCATGCCTACGTACTGGACGACGGTGCGGGCGCGGTGGCCAACCTTTCTACAGGCCAACTGGCGCCGGCAATCCTAAGCGCTAATTCGTTGGGCAGTGGGGCCGCCTATTTGGGCAGTAGCGGCATCGGCGGGATGGGACTGTCGAGCTTCGCGCTGGCAGCCGGTGGTCTGGCGCTAGCCGGCGGCTTGGCGGCAGCCAGCGGTAGCGGTAGCGGTAGCCACGCTAACGGGGACTTTGTGCTCAAGCCAACGGCGCCACCGCCGCCTAGCGCTCTCGTGGTGGACGATGCAAGTGGCGATGGCAAGATCGAAATCTCCGGGCAGGCCTTGCCCGGCGGCACCGTGACGGTGACTTGGCCCGACGGCAGCATCAGCCGAGTAGTGGTAGATGCCAACGGCAACTGGCGTGCCGAATCGCCGACGCCGCAGCCGGCACTGCCTCCAGTAAGCGTGGTTGTCACTGACCCCATAGGCAACGTGAGCCCGCCCGCGACGATTGCCGGCGTAGACACGGTGGCGCCGGCGGCAGCGAGTGAACTCGTGGCGAACGATACCGATGCTGGCGGCAAGATTGATCTGTCGGGCAAGGCCGAACCGGGCAGTACAGTGACGGTGACCTGGCCCGATAACAGCACAAGCCAGGTGCCTGTGAATGAGGACGGCACGTGGAACGTGGAGTCGCCCACGGTGCAGGTCAGCGGTCCGGTGAGCGTCGTGGTGACTGACCCGGCGGGACATGTGAGTCCCCCAGCGTCGATCGTCTACGTGGATACGGTCGCCCCATTGCCACCCAGCAGCTTGGTGGCCACCGATAGCGACGCCGACGGCAAAATTAACCTCTCGGGCATGGCCGAGCCCGGTACCACTGTGACGGTGAGTTGGACTGACGGCAGTACCAGCGAGGTGGTGGTGGAAGCCGATGGTAGTTGGAGCGCGCAATCACCCATGGGCCAGCCGGCAGGCTCAATCACAGTGGTGGCAAAGGATGCGGCAGGTAATACGAGCGACCCCGCCACGGTCGCCGGCATCGATACGTTGATCCCTACACAAGTCGTAACCATCACTGGCCTGACCGACGATGTCGGTGGTCATGTGGGCGCCGTGGCCAATGGTGGTACGACAGACGACAACACCCCCACCTTTTTCGGTACGCTGTCTGCGCCGCTGGGCGTTGGTGAATCGCTGCGTTTTTACGACGGTGCAACCTACCTTGGCGATGCAGGGGTGAGCGGCACTGATTGGAGCTTCACGACACCCTACGTCGTCGACGGCACGCATAACTTTAGCGCGAAGATCGTGGACGCAGCCGGCAACGCGGGCTTGCCGTCGAGTGTCTTCACCTTGACGACGGACATCCTCGTCCCGATCGCTCCGCAAATGAGTTTGGCCGCAGACACTGGTGGGGATACTGGCGACGGCCTGACCAACAACAAGCAGGTGTACGTCAGTGACCTGGAACCAGGTGCGAACTGGGAATACAGCAGCGATGCTGGTTTGACGTGGAACCTTGGCAGCGGTAACAGTTTCGAACTCAGCGAAGGCTCGCACGACTATGTCGTGCGTCAGATCGATGCCGCCGGTAATCTGTCCGACAGCCCAGTGCATACTTGGGTGCTGGACACCAGCGTGCCCGTGACACCGAGCCTCGCGCTGGCGGACGACACGGGCGTATCGCATACCGATGGAATCACTAGCAACAACATCGTCAATGTAAGCGGCCTTGATCCGGCCTGCACAAGTTGGGAATACAGCACCGACGGGGGCGATCACTGGCAAGTTGGCCAAGGCAGCAGCTTCTCCCTCATCGAGGGGCCGGGCAACTATACCGTGCGTCAGACCGATGCCGCTGGCAATGTCTCGACGCCTAGCTCGCCGGTGCCTTACGTGCTTGACACCATCACATCACCAGACGGCGTGCTGCCCGACCTGCTGATGCCCGAGTACAGCATCGGCAACTACATCAACCTAGCCGAGTCAATTTCGGGAGCGGGATCGACCATAGTCGTGGGGCCCTATGACGGTATGGCCATCGGTGATGTGATCAAACTGAACTGGAACGGCACGTTCATCGAGCACACTGTGGTTCTCGGCGAAGTGGGTCAATCGATCGACATGCTGGTGAGCACCGCCGACCTCCAAGCCAACAACGGCAGCTACAACGTTTGGTATACGGTTACCGACATCGCTGGCAACGTGAACAGGAGTATCCCGCAGTCGATGTTCGTCGACACCGAGCCGCCAGGTGATCCCAAGTACCCCGTGGTCATTAACGGCAGCGGCATCAACGCTGCCGAGGCTGAGCATGGCGTCAAGGTTTTGATCCGCGAGTACTTGGCCATGGACGTGGGTGATGTCATCACGCTGAATTGGCAGGGGCACACGGTGACCTACACGGTGAGCTCCGCCGATCTGGGCAAGGACATTGTGCTCGATATCCCGGCTGACAAAGTCATCGACCTCAACGGTGGGGCGTTTACACTCAGCTACACGCTGACTGACAGTGTGGCCAACGTAGCTCCTGGCTCGCTACAAACTCAAGTGGTCGTGGATATGAGCCCACCAGCCGTCCCGGGCCTGCTGTTGGCGCCAGGGAACGACACGGGCGCGGATGATACCGATGGCATCACTTCGTACCTATTTGCTGAGGTGAGTGGCTTGGAGCTAGACCCGGCCGGGTTCTGGGAATACAAGGTCGATTCCAACGGTACGTGGCAGGCTGGCCAGGGCAGTAGCATCACATTGATTGATGGTACGCACGACTACTATGTGCGCCAGATCGACGCGGCGGGCAACATCAGTGACTCCAGCGTAGCGCAGAGCTTCACCCTGGATACTATTACGGCTCTGCCAACTCTTGCACTGGCGCAGGATACCGGTACGAATACTGCTGACGGCGTGACCAACAACGATCAGATAACCGTAACGACCGAGCCCGGCGCGACATGGGAATACAGCAGCGACGGTGGCAACACTTGGCAGGCTGGCAGCGGCAACAGCTTTACGCTGACCGAAGGCTCCCACAGCTATCAGGTACGCCAGATCGATATCGCCGGTAACGTTTCCGACGTCACACAACAGACCTTTGTGCTGGACATCAGCGTAACGGCGCCGACTCTGGCGCTGGCGCAGGACACCGGCATATCGGTCGTCGATGGCAAGACCAAAATCGGTGTGGTCAACGTCGACGGTCTGGAACCTGGCGCAAGCTGGGAATACAGCAGCGACGGCGGCGCCACATGGCAAGTCGGCATGGGTGCCAGTTTCGTCCTCGACGAGGGCTCGCACAGCTATACCGTGCGCCAGACCGACAAGGCCGGCAACCTCTCGCCCCCCAGCCTGGCACAGACCTTCGAGCTCGATACGAGCGTGGGGGCTGCGACGCTGAGTCTGGCACAGGACACGGGCCTGTCGACCAGTGACGGCTTGACTAGCCAAGGCTCAGTGATTGTATACGGCTTGGAAACAGGCGCGAGCTGGGAATACCGCGTCGATGGCGGCGCCTGGCAGTCGGGTTCGGACACCAACTTCGACCTGAGCGAAGGCGCGCACAGCTACGTGGTGCGTCAGACCGATGCGGTCGGCAATGTGGCGGTTAGCCCGGCGTACAACTTTGTGCTCGATACCGGTGTGTCGACGTCGCCGACGCTGAGCCTGGAGCACGACACGGGCGCCTCGGACAGCGATGGCATCACCAGCAACAACGTCGTCAAGGTCAATGGCCTGGAAACCGGCGCAAGCTGGGAATACAGCAACGATGGGGGCTTCACCTGGCAACTCGGCTCGGGCACCAGCTTCATCCTCGACGAGGGTTCGCACAGCTACGCCGTGCGCCAGGCCGACGCCGCTGGCAACAGCTCGATTGCCAGCCCAGCGCAAACCTTCGTGTTGGCCAGCTTGGAGTTGGAGCCCCCGAGCGGCCTTGTGGTCAATGACGGTGACGGCGATGGGCGGATCGAAATCTCTGGCGTGGCCCAACCCGGTAGCACGGTCACGGTGACCTGGCCCGACGGCAGCAAAAGTCAAATACCTGTTGCTAGCGACGGCAAATGGAGCGCGGAAGCGGCGGCGACCCAGCCCATAGGCACGGTGAGCGTGGTTGCCTCCGATCTGGCCGGTAATGTAAGCCTGCCCGCGGTCATCTCCGGCGTGGACAGCATAGCGCCGCCAGCACCCAGCGACCTGGTAGCGGATGACACCGATGCCGACGGCAAGATCAGCCTGTCAGGCAAAGGTGAACCGGGGAGCACCATCACGGTTACTTGGCCAGACGGTATCAGCAACAGCCAGACGACGGTGGATGCAGACGGCAACTGGAGCGTCGAGTCGCCCACGGTGCAGACCTCCGGCCCGGTGAGCGTGATCAGTACCGATGCGGCGAACCATGACAGCCCGCCCGCATCGATTAATTACGTCGATACAGTTGCTCCGGCTGCCCCGACGGACTTGGTGGCCGCTGACGCCAATGGTGACCGCAAGATCGAGCTGGTCGGCAAGGCCGAGCCCGGCAGCACCGTGACCGTGACCTGGGCGAATGGCACGGACACCACCACCGTGCTGGTGGGAGACGATGGTACCTGGAGCGCTCAGTCGCCGGTCAGCCAGCCCCCGGGTTCGATCAGCGTGGTTGCAACGGACGCCGCCGGCCATAAGAGTGACGCAGCCACCATAGCCAGCATCGACACCTCGCTGCCTGCCTCCGCCATCACCATCGTCGGCATCAGCGATAATGCCGGTGGCCATACAGGAACCGTGCCCGACGGCGGTGAGACAGACGACAACACACCGACCCTGTTGGGCACACTGTCGGAAGCCCTGCAGCCTGGTGAAACACTGCGCATCTACGATGGCGCCACTTACCTCGGCGATGCGGTGGTGACCGACACGAACTGGACTTTCACCCCCCCCGTACTGGGCGACGGCACACACCAGTTCAGCGCGAAGATCATCAACGCAGCTGGCAACTCGGGCCTGCCATCGAGCTCCTTCACGCTGATTACCGACATTGTCGCTCCACTTGTCCCGGTACTAACACTGGCCGCCGACACCGGTAGCGACGGCAATGATCACCTGACCAATAACAACCGCGTAAACGTCGGCGGCTTGGAACCCGGTGCGAGCTGGGAATACAGCGTTGACCATGGCACGACCTGGAAGCCCCTCACCGGCAACAGTTTTACCCTTGTCGAAGGCTCGAACGACTGTGCCGTGCGCCAGACCGATGCCGCTGGAAATGTGTCCCAGAGCCCTTGGTATCCCTATGTGCTGGACATCACTGCGCCGCTGCTGCCCGCGTTCGCACTGGACGTCGACTCGGGTATATCAGCCAATGATCGCATCACCAACAATGGCATGGTGAACGTCAGTGGCCTCGACGGTAGCAGCCGCTGGGAATACAGTGCCGACGGCGCCGACTGGCACGCCGGTTCGGGAAGCAGCTTTGTGCTCAGCGAAGGCGAGCATAGCTACGCCGTGCGCCAGATCGACGCGGCCGGTAATATTTCTACGAGTCCGACCACCACATACACATTGGATACAGCACCGGCTGCAGCCCTCAGCCCCTTGCACATTCCAGAATACGAGAACGGGTTCTACATCAACGCGGCCGAAGCTGCAGATGGCACCTCGGTGACGTTGGAAAAATACTTCGGCATGGCAGCTGGCGACGTCATCAAGCTAGTCTGGGGCGGTCAGGAGTTCGAACTATGGACCGTCGACGCGAGCGAGGTGGGGGGCGATCTTAACCTGGTTGTGCCCGCTGCGATTCTTGAACTTATCAACGGCAGCTTCAATATCGCCTACTCGGTCACCGATCTGGCTGGCAACGTGAGCATGAGCACACCACAGTCGATGTTCGTCGACACCGTGCCCCCTGACGATGCCAAGCCTCCCGTGGTGATCAATGGCGGTGGGGGGATCAATGCTGACGAAAAAGCTGATGGGATTCAGGTATTGATCCGTCCTTATACCGGCATGGCAGTCGGCGACAAAATTAACCTGACCTGGGATGGTGCTCCAGTAATACAAGTGCCGCCGGCGGATCCTGTATACATCGTGACCCAAGACGATGTGGACAACGGTTATATCCTGCTCGACGTTCTGGACAAGTATGTCCTCGACACCGGCGGGTCATCCGTCCAGATCAGCTATACGCTTACCGACAGCGCCGGTAACGCTGTGGCCAACAGTAATACGGTCCTTTTGGAGTCCTCCATCGTTGTGGATCTGATCCCGCCGGTAGCCCCAACGCTGGCCTTAAGGTCGGACACGGGTGTTGCGGGCGACGATATCACCCAAGACGGCCAAGTGAATGTAACTGGTCTGGAGCCCGGCGCGACTTGGCAATATAGCCTCGACGGTGGTGCCACTTGGAATTCCGGCAACGGCGGCGCCCCTTGGAATCCCGGTGATGCCGCCAGCTTCACTCTCAGCCTAGGCTCACACAGCTATGCAGTGCGCCAGACCGATGCCGCCGGCAACGTCTCTGCGTACAGTGCGGCACAGAGTTATGAGTTGGACATCACCGCAGCCGCCGCACCCACCCTGACCCTGGCGGCCGACACGGGCAGCTCGAACGGCGACGGTATCACCCAGAACAATTTGGTCAATGTTGGCGGCCTGGAAGCCGGCGCTACCTGGGAATACAGCATAGACGGCGGCACCTGGATCTCCGGGAGCGGCGGCGCACCTTGGAGTCCCGGTAACGGGGCCAATTTTGTCCTGGGTGCAGGTTCTCACGTTTACGCGGTGCGCCAGACTGACATCGCTGGCAATGTCTCTGCTGTCGAGCAACAGACCTTTGTGCTGGACACCAGCGTGGCGGTGCCGACCCTGACCCTCGCGGCGGACACGGGCAGTTCGGCCAGCGACGGCATCACCAAGCACAACCTGGTCAACGTCGGCGCCCTAGAGGACGGCGCGAGTTGGGAATACAGCGCCGATGGGGGCACCACTTGGTTCCCGGGCACGGGCAACAGCTTCGCGCTCAGCGACGGCTCGCACAGCTACAAAGTGCGCCAGATCGACGTCGCTGGCAATGTATCGGTCGCCAGCGCGGCGCGGATCTTCGTGCTGGACATGAGCGTGGTGGTACCCACGCTGAGTTTGGCTGTGGACACGGGCAGTTCGGCCAGCGATGGAATCACCCGGACTAATCTGGTCAACGTAGGAGGCCTGGAAGCTAGCGCAAGCTGGCAATACAGTTACGACGGCGGCGCTAGCTGGAGTGAAGGCACGGGCAGTAGTTTCACCCTTATCGACGGTTCGCACAGCTATGTGGTGCGCCAGACCGACAAGGCGGGCAACCTCGCCATCAGTTCGACGCAGACCTATGTGCTGGACACCGGCGCGCCTGCGGCAGCGTCCTTGGCGCTGGCATTGGACACCGGTATGTCGAACAGCGACGGTATCACTAACAGCGGCGTAGTGAACATCAGCGGACTGGAAGCCGGTGCAAGCTGGCAATACCAGGTCGACGGCAGCGGTACTTGGGTAAACGGCAGTGGCACCAGCTTTACCTTGGGCAACGGTTCGCACACCTACGCAGTGCGCCAGATCGACACGGCCGGCAACCTCTCGGCCGTCAGCGCGACGCAGACCCTAGTGCTGGACACAACAGCGTTCAGCGCGCCGACGCTGGCCCTGGTCCAGGACACTGGCAAGTCAACCAGTGACAGTATCACCAACAATAAGCTGGTCAATGTGGCGGGCCTTGAAAGCGGTTACGCGAGCTGGGAATACAGCGTCGATGGCGGCGCTTGGCAGGCCGGCAGCGGCACTACTTTCTCCCTCGGCGAGGGCTCGCACAGCTACGCGGTGCGCCAGACCGACAAGGCGGGCAACGTCTCGGTTGCCAGCACAGTAAAAACCTGGCTACTGGACACCGTGGCGGACGCCCCGCAACTGGTGGTGAGTGATTTCGACGGCAACAACAGACCCAACGTGGTGGGCAAGGCCGAGCCGGGTAGCACCGTCACGGTGAAATGGCCCGATGGCACAACCAGCAACGTGCTAGTCGATGGCAACGGCAACTGGGGTACGGAAGCGTCGGCGGTGCAAAATGCCGGCCCGGTGCTGGTCCAGCAGACCGACACGGCGGGTAATGTCAGCGGCTGGACTACGGCCCAGTACTTCGTACCGGCCGCCCCGGTCAATACCTACACACTGGGTGAGCAGGCGCGCCCTGTAATCAGCAAACTCGGCGACGGTGGCTGGGTCGTGGTGTGGCATAGCCTCAACCAGCTTAATTCAGGTTCGGACTATGACCTCTACCAGCAGCGCTATGACAAGACCGGCGCCAAGCTCGGCGGCGAGACGTTGGTCAACACCGTCACCACCAACACTCAGGCCGACGCCAGCGTAACCCAACTCAAAGACGGCGGTTGGCTGGTGACCTGGTGGGCGGGCGGCACCAGCAACATCTATCAGCAGCGCTACAGCGCGGACGGCTTGGCACTGGGGGGGCAGACGAAGGTGAACACCGACGCCACTGACATCCCCGGGCCAGAAATGACGGCCAACGTCACCGCGCTAGCCAGCGGCGGTTGGGTGGTGGCTTGGGTAGACTCGAACGATGGTTCGGGCACGGGTATCTATCAGCAGCTCTTCGACGCTAGCGGCGCGGCGCTTGGCGGACAGACTCGGGTAAACAACACCACTACCAACGACCAGAAGGTCGTGTCCCTAGCAGGCCTTCCGGACGGCGGCTGGGTGGCGGCTTGGCAGAGTTATCAGGGCAATACTTGGGATATGTATACCCAGCGCTACGATAAGAATGGCACCAAGATTGGTCCGACAGAGCTGTTGGCAGGGTCGAACACGACCATGGACCACCACGGCGAGGTGAAGGTCTTGGCGGATGGCAGCTGGGTGCTGGTGTGGACCGGGAACGACGACGTCTGGCAGCAGCATTTCAACAGTGACGGCAGCAAGGCAGGCACCTATAGCCAAGTTAACAGTTACGCCACCAACGAGCAGCGCGAGCCCCAGGTGACAGCCCTGGCGGACGGCGGCTGGGTGGTGGCCTGGGAGAGCAACGGCCAGGACGGCTCCGGCACCGGCATCTACCAGCAGCGTTACAACGCCGTTGGCGCCAAGGTGGGAGGGGAGACGCGGGTCAATACCTACACCAGCGGTAACCAGGGCGGTTTCAACGGCACCAGTGACTGGAACGCCAGCGTCCATAGCTTTGATATCACGACCCTGAACGACGGCGGCTGGGTGGTGACCTGGCAGAGCACCGGTCAGGACGGTTCCTCCTCGGGCATCTACCAGCAGCGCTACGATGCCGCAGGCAACGCCGTGGGCGGCGAGGGCGGCAGCTTCGTGTTCAACCTCAATGCGAACGCCGTGGCTGAACTGTCGGGCGACGCCATGATCAGCCATCTATCCGGCAGCAACGGCGCCCGCGATGCCATCGTGCTGAACGGTGGCAACATCACCCTGGACCTGTCGCTGATCGGCCAGAAGTCGGCCGCCGATGCCGGCGGCGTGGCACGCCTGCAGTCGATCGAACATATTGACCTGACCGGTAGTGGCAACAACACCTTGCAACTGACGGTGCAGGACGTGCTGGATCTGTCGCAGAGCAACCAGCTGGTGGTCGATGGCAATGACAAGGATTTTGTTATCGCCCAAGGCTTTACCCAGACCGGCGTCATGACTGCCAATGGCCACACCTATGTGGTCTACACCGGTTCGAACGGCGCAGAAACCGCCCAATTGCTGATCGATACCACGATCGACCGCTCAGGCGTGGCCGGCGGGGTCACGCCGCCGATTGGATTGGTGCTGGCCTTGGACACAGGTATCGCAGGCGACGGCGTAACCTTGAACAACACGGTCGTCGTAGACGGCCTCCAACCCGGCACGAGTTGGGAGTTCAGCAGCGACGGCGGAACCACCTGGACTGCCGGTACGGGCAGCAGTTTCAACCTAATCAATGGCGCGCATTCCTATGCGGTACGCCAGACTCAGGGCAGCAGCCTCGTCACCAGTGTGCTGCAACACTATTCTCTGGACACGACGGTCGCCGCCCCGCAAATCGTGGTGGCCGACGCAGACGGTGACAACCTTCCTGAAGTATCCGGCAAGGCCGAGCCGGGTAGCACCGTCACGGTAAAATGGCCAGACGGTAGCAGCACCCAGGTGCTGACGGATTCCAACGGCTACTGGAGCCTGGAAGCGCCGCGGCAGCAGATCGCGGGCACGGTATCGGTAACGCAGACCGACGCGGCAGGCAACCTCAGCGCAGCGGCTACGGCGCCGTATGGCGTGCCTAATGCCCCGGTCAACACCTACACCACAGAGAACCAGGTGCACAGCGCGCAGACCCAGTTGCCCGACGGCGGCTGGGTGGTCGCCTGGCAAAGCAAAAATCAGTACAGCACCACGTCGGGCTGGGACCTTTACCAGCAGCGCTACGACGCGACCGGCAAAAAGGTCGGCGCGGAAACCCTGGTCACCACCACCTCTGTCGCGGGCGGCGGGCAGGCCGATCCCAGCATTACCACGCTGAAAGACGGCAGTTGGGTGGTCGCTTTTCATAATGGCGGCAGCAACGGCGACGACGTGTATCAACGCCACTTCGACGCGAACGGCGTACCGTTGGGCGCCGAAGTAAAGGTGAATGGTGGCAACACGGCGACGACTTCAGTTGATGCGGCGCCTGACGTCACCGCCCTGGCCAGCGGCGGCTGGGTGGTCACATGGATGGGCACGGACTCCTCGAATTGGGGCGTCTATCAGAATCTGTACAACGCCAGCGGCGTCAAGGTCTATGGCGACAGGCTGGTCAACGCCACGCAGAACACCAACCAGCAGAACGCCAACACGACCGCGCTGGCCGATGGCGGCTGGATCACGGTCTGGGAAAGCCTCCAGAACGGCAACCAGCCTGACATCTACATGCAGCGCTTTGATGCGGGCGGAAACAAACTTAAGCCGAACGGTACAGCGGGTGGGACCGAGTCTGTGGTGGGCAATCTCACCAACGAGGATCGTCATGCCGATGTGGCAGCCCTGGCGGGCGGCGGCTGGGTGGTGACCTGGGCCGGCTATAACACGGCCCACGATGTCGTCGATATCTATCAGCAACGCTTCACTGCCGCGGGTGTGGGGCAGGGTCAGGTCATGGTCAACACCAGTACGGCCTACGCCCAGGAAGACCCTGTGGTAACCGGCCTGGCGGACGGTGGCTACGTGGTGGCCTGGACGAGCAACGGCCAGGATGGGGCCGGCATGGGCATCTACCAGCAGCGCTACGATGCTAGCGGTGCCAAGGTGGGCGGTGAGACCCAGGTGAACACCTACACCACTGGTAATCAGGGTGGCGGTTACCTCTCTTGCGAGATCATTGACTTTGCGGACGGCGGTTGGCTCGTGACCTGGCAAAGCGAACAGGACGGTGCCAGCAGCGGCATCTACCAGCAGCGCTACGACGCCGCCGGCAACGCGGTGGGTGGTGAAGGCAGTAGCCGGGTCTTCAACCTCGATGCAGCCGCTGTAGCCGACCTGTCCGACACCCTGGGCGCCCCGCTCCTGGGTAGCAACGGTGGCTACGACGGCATCGTGCTGACCGGCGCCAATAGCACCCTGGATCTGACGGACATCGCGCAAAAAACCCTCACCGATCCCAGCTGGGCTGCGCGTCTGCAGTCGATCGAACACATCGACCTGACCGGCGTTGGCGACAACACGCTGAATCTGTCGGTGCAGGATGTGCTGGACCTGTCGCAGACCAATCAGTTGGTGGTCGATGGCAACGCTGGCGACAAGGTCATGGGCGCAGGCTGGACCTGGACCCGGACCATCATCGCGCACGGTCACACCTACGAAGTCTACATGGGCTCGAACGGTGCGGAGGCCGCCCAATTGCTGGTCGATACCACGATCGACCGCTCGGCGGTACTCAGCGGCGGTACACCGACGCTGGGCCTAGCGCTGGCTCAGGACACGGGCATCTCGACCAACGACGGCGTGACCAAGAACAGCCTGGTAAATGTGGGTGGCCTTGAAGCGGGCACGAGTTGGCAGTACAGCGTCGACGGCGGCGTCTGGCAGACTGGCACGGGCAACACTTTCAACCTCACCGAGGGCGTGCATCGCTATCAGGTGCAACAAGCGGACCATACCAGCGCGGAGCGCAAGCTGGTGCTGGCGACAACGGCGCCTACGCCGCAACTGGTGGTGAGCGACCCTGATGGCGACCATCTGCCCAATGTGGCGGGCAAGGTTACGCCAGGGGCAACCGTTATGGTGAAGTGGGCGGATAACTCGACCACCAACGTGCTAGCCGACGCCAACGGCTACTGGAGCGTGGAAGCGACAACGGTACCTAGCAATAACACGGTGCAGGTCCAATACACCGATCTGGCAGGTAACGTCAGCGCCTGGGCCTCGGCCCAGTGCGTGGTGCCGAACGCCTCGGTCAATACTTTCACGACAGGCCAGCAGATGCGGGGGGAACCCACCAAGTTGCCAGATGGTGGCTGGGTGGTTGTGTGGCAAAGTTTTAATCAGCTGACCGGGACCTCGAACTGGGACCTGTTTCAGCAACGCTACGATGCGACGGGTGCCAAGGTCGGCGTCGAGACCAGGGTCTCCGGTGGCCCCACCGGCGGTGTCCAGGAATCCGATGCGGCCGTTACCGCGCTTGCGGACGGTAGCTGGGTGGTCACCTGGCAGAGTCCTACTCTCAACAATGTCTATTACCGGCATTTTGACGCAAATGGCGTGGCACTGACCGACGCGGTGAAGATGAATGCCGGTAACACCGGGACGTCGGGGCCTGATGCGGCGACCGACATCACCGCACTCAAGGACGGTGGCTGGCTGGCGACCTGGCTGGGTACGGATAGCGACAGTCGGGGCGTCTTCCAGGACCGTTACGACAATCTCGGCAACAAAATCGGTAGCGGCGATACGCGGGTCAACAGCACAGCCACCGGCGATCAGTCCGACGCCAACACCACCGCCTTGGTTGATGGCGGTTGGGTGACGGTATGGCAAGGCGGTCAAGGCGGCTCGATCAACATGTATATGCAGCGCTTTAACCCGAATGGCAGCATGCGGGGGGGCGAAATACAACTCAGCGTTGACGACTTGGATCATCATGGCGATGTGGCGGCACTGGCCGATGGCGGCTGGGTAGTGACATGGAACTCGACCACTGGGACCACAAGCTCGGGCAATACCGGGATTGTCCAGCTCCGCTACAACGCCGCGGGCGAGGCCCAAGGCACGCCGACTTCGGTGAATACCACCGTAGCTGGCGAGCAGCGCGAGCCGGTGGTGACCGGCCTGGCCGACGGTGGCTGGGTAGTGGCGTGGGAGAGTGAGAACCAGGATGGTTCGGGCTCTGGCATCTTCCAACAACGCTACGCCGCCGACGGCAGCAAGCTGGGCGGCGAAATCCAGGTGAACAGCTTCACCGCCGGCAACCAGGGGCACTGGGGTGGTTTCAGCGATTGGTCCAGCTATCACTCGTTTGCGATTTCCGACCTTAAGGACGGTGGCTGGATCGTCACTTGGGAGAGCACCGGTCAGGACGGCAGCGCCGAGGGTGTCTACCAGCAGCGCTTCGATGCCACCGGCAACGCAGTGGGTGGTGAGGGTAGCAGCTTCGTCTTCAACCTCGACGCGCCCGCTGTGGCCGTTCTGTCCGCCGACACGATGAGCACCCACTTGGTGGGGAGCGCTGGCGGCCACGACGCTCTGGTTCTGAGTGGTCAAGGTATCGAACTGGACCTGACGCTAATCGGGCAGAAGTCGGTTGCCGATCCCGGCCATGTGGCTCGCTTGCAGTCGATCGAGCACATCGACCTGAGCGGCAGCGGTGCCAATACTTTGAGGCTTACGGTTCAGGACATGCTGGATCTCTCGCAGACTAACCAGTTGGTGGTCGATGGCAATGCCGATGACAAAGTCATCGCTCAGGGTTGGACGCAGACTGGCACTATGAGCGCGGCCGGCCACAGCTATGCGGTCTACATGGGCAGCAACGGCACGGAAGTAGCGCAGTTGCTGATCGACACCACGATCAACCGCAACGGCGTGATCGCCTGAGCCAGCTCTGAGGCCCTGGTCCGCCCAGGGCTTCAGAACTTACCACGCTGTTTCGTGCTTTCTGCACCGGAGTGGTCGGGACTGTGCGATAGGCAATGAACATGCTTGGAGACTATCCGTGTACTCTGGCGGAGCCAGATTGAGGTCGGTCCGGACGGGGAGGATTGCACCTAAGCGATTTTCGCCTCAGACCACAGATATTCACCATTCAGTAATACAGTCGCGAGTTACTCAAAATAACAATCGATACATTTACCTCTCAGCGCTTAAATATCTGGGTACCAATAAATGGATCATGGATTCTGGTGCTCCCGACCTGCCTCTTCGGGCTTCCATCCACTGGATAGCTTCAACGTCGTGACACGCAGCAAACTTGGAAACTCCGTTCAAAACCGTCCCATTCACGCTGCTGACCCTTATTACCATGAACCAGAAACACGAAATTTTTTTCTCCGTCGACGTCGAGACGTCCGGCCCGATTCCCGGTAAGTTCAGCTTGCTAACGATTGGTGCCTGTAATGTCGATGCACCTGACCAGGTATTTTCATGTTTGCTCAAGCCCATTTCGGCTGATGTCGACACCGAGGCGATGGCGGTGACGGGACTTTCTCTTGAGACACTCGCACTGGAGGGGTTAACTCCAGAAATCGCCATGCGCCAGTTTCAGGACTGGGTGTTGACGATTGCGGGCAAGGACAGCATGCCCGTTTTTGTTGGGCTCAATGCTTCCTTTGATTGGTCCTTCATCAACTACTATTTTCACCGTTATCTTCAGTCGAACCCATTCGGTTTCTCCGCACTGGATATCAAATCGCTCTACATGGGCGCGACAGGGTCATGTTGGACTGATACTCGCTCAAGCCGAATGGCTGAGACGCTGCGCCCCCAATCGAGAGGAAACCATAATGCACTACAAGACGCCCTATACCAGGCGGAACTATTTCGTTTGATTAGGGCAATCGTGCCAGGCCCCAGTGAGAACCCTAGCGCCTAAGTTGGGCGACCCAACGTCGAGCCTAAATGTTCAGGCTTCTCGGCGGGCATCGACTTTAGCTTCTCGGGAGTGGCTTCTCTGAGCTGAACCCACTTATGGGTCGATTGGTGGCTGGCCACCCAGACAGCCATACGGGGAACACTTCCTCGATTGCCGATGATCACCATGAGATATCGTGACCTGTCTCCGCGAAAAGCGTCGAGGTATTCCCTAGTGGTTGCCTGGTCTCTTCCTGAGGGTGTTGGCACGTTCTCTGGGTGCGTATGCCACAAACCCACGGCATGGCGGTTATGAGAAAATTCAATCTGCCTATATCTATCGGAGGCATTGATATTCGGATTCCAGGCGAAGCGGCTACGGCGATCAGAAGGGTGGGGCCCGGTTGCTGCCGTGATGATCAGCCCACCAGCATCCGGCTCTGAACTGAAAATCTCCCCGCCTGCTTCCTTCTGCCAAAGTCGCCTTTGCGCATACGCATACATGTGGAACAAGGCTTGCTCAGTGAACAGTACATATCGAGTATTGTCGGGATAGAAAAATATCCTGTTCATGGAAATGGCCTGGTCAGGATCAAACCGTCATATGGAGCGGCCGCCTGAGCCCATTCTTTGTGGACGAGACCTGGCCAGTGCTTATCCAGATAGGGTTGTCCGCGTATCCAGCTACGCACCGACGGCAGGGGATGCTCTGCTGCGTAGTCGATCATCTCCAGTGCACACTCCGCCACCAACGCAACGGCATGGGCTGCAGCTGCAGCGGTATAACTCTGGAAGCGACTGCTGCATCCGGGCACTTGTTGGATGACTTCCTTTGGCCAGACTACTGACTCAAGCATGAACAGTGGATCCTCGGCGCCCTGTAGCCATAATTGTCCCGCAGGTAGCAGGCAAGCATGGGCGGCAGCGACATAGGGCTCCATCCAACCAATAAGCAAAGGGCAGGCGTGCTTCTGCCGAGCCCGCTCGACTTCTACTCTTACTTCTGGCTCGCCGGTGAGGTCGATTACCGTATCGATGCCCGCCAAAGAGTTCTTGGTTAACCACTGCGCGGTGCTCATTGCGTATGGAATTACCTGCGTCGCCGGGTAGCCGGAGTTTATCCGCCGGGCGACTGCAGCCACCTTTTTTTGACCGATGGATTCGGCGCTTAACAGATGTCGCCCCACATTAGCGGATGACATGGAATCCGCGTCCACCACCGATATTCGTCCGAGTCCCGCCTTGGCAAGATGATCAACCAACGGACTCCCGAGTGCCCCTGTGCCTAATACCAGAATATGTTTTGTCTGACGCTTAGCCACCTCAGGGTGCTGATCACGCCCCGACATCCAACTCGGGTCTAAGCGGGATACCAAAAGTGGCAGCGGTTTACGGGGCGAAGGAAATGTTTTCTTTTGCTGTCCCACGTCCAGAACCACCGGTGGACCATGTGGCAAAAGATAGGCGAAAGCAGCTTCATCACTCCTCAACAGCACCAAACGATGCGTGCTTTGACCGCGGCGGCTGCGAGAGGCTTGAAACTTTGAATACTCAGCGGGCGTAAGCCGGCCTTTAAGTAGTCGATCTAAATCGGACAACGTTTGAGGCCAGGTTGCGGGAGTCAATGCATGGGAAATGGGAATATCAGCCACCCGCACTCCAATACGTTGCTGTGTCCTCGGACCCACGGTCTGGACGAGGCGGCTGGTGATCAGTAACTGCTCATCCCCGGCAACGAGGATGCGATTGGGCATCAACAGCAGGCCGCTCCTGATCCTGGATTTTTTCGGGGGCAGATCAACTGTCCACACTTCCCGTACGGGATCAGTGTTGGAGCGAGCACGGCCAACCTCGATCGCCCAGTAATTGAGTGCTTCAGTCTCAAAGTCGCCGTCGAGATCGCCCTGCAGCCAAGGTTTGAGAAACCGTTCCAAGTAGGCGTGTAGAAGGAGAAGAATTCGATCTTCACTGGAGTAACCAAGACCTGGACCTGGATCACCTTCCATACAAAGGATACCGGCGTCATCGAGGTGTGGAATACGCAATACCGCATCGGGGGAGAGTTGAACGAATGCTTTGCCGCGCTCAGGGAATCCTTTTGGCAGACGCAGCTCCGCCCATTTGAATTCTCTTCCCAGCTGAAAAACTGGCAGCTTTAGCGAGTAGGCTGTCATTCCAGCATCCCGGACCAGGGACGAAGGCTGCAAATCCGGGAATTTATCGCGAAGTACAGCCAAGTTAAGACTCAATTAATTCACCGTAATCATCAGGCCAGCCCGCTGCTCGCCGGCGTAGCTCTAGGCGCAGGCGGTTGGAAGGTCGTCAGGCCGCTGCTACCGCCAGCAGGCGCTGGAATTCCGAACACCTCACGCACACGCTTGGAAATCGCCTGAGGATCTGTGAGGGCCAGAATGGTTTTCAGATCAGCCGAAAGTGTCTCGCACCAAGTCATGAATGATCTGTAGCGCTCCCCCTGATCGTCGTTCCATTTCTCGGCGAAGTTTTCGCCCTCAACGGTCGGGTTATCAACGCGATGCTTGCCATCGAGTGTAAAAACCAGGTGCGGCAGGAATGCCCCGAGTTCAGCCAGCAGCTCTACGGGATGCTCAAACGAGCGATTGAGGTCAGCCAGTCCCTCGTAGCAAGTAGTCAGCAGGGTGACAATAATGATGGAGATGGGCTTGGTCCCTGCATCAATGATACCTCGCCTCACACACATATCTCGATGACGCTTGAACAAGCGGATGGCCACCCGCAACGTGTCGGTAATTTCCACCGCCTGATCTGGGACCGGCGCAACACTGGCAAGTGCCCGATCAGCTGCAAACGCTTCCTTCACCACGTTGAGAATGAGAGGACGTTTGGCGGTATCGTCCACCCATTGGCTGATCCCCGCTGGGTTGGAGGTTTTCCATCTCTTGGTAGGGGTGTCCACCACCGCCAATGCCGTATGCTCATATCGCGAGGCGCGATAGCGGGGCGCCATAGCGTACAAGGTTTGCGCGGGTACAGTTTTCAGGGGGACGGATGGGGTGAATTCGAGGTAAAACGGCTGTCGGGGAAAAGGGATACACCAGCAACGCCGTTTGGCTTCAGCCTCTAGCTCGACCAGCGCTTGCCCTATGGACTCAAAGAACGCCATGGGGTCGGTGGCTTCCACGCGTGAAATGTCTACTTGGCACACGGCGTCAATGTCGAACTTCTCACCACCATTGGGCGAGCGAATCAAGGTCCTGGTGCTGGCTGAACCTTGAGGCAGAATGGATATCGTTTCCGGCGGCCAGAATAGATTCGCCGCCAGCTGCATAGCCACTTCCTGATATGCCTCTTTCGCAGCCTCGACTTCATCATCCCTTACCGTGATGTGTACGTTCGCCTCATTCAGCGCCTGCGCCCAGTGCCGGTATTCAAGTCGTTGGGTTTTAGCGTCTGCAGCAAAATTTTCCCGTATGTCCGTAAATGACCCTAGCGCTTTTGTCAGTCGAGCGGGGCGTCCCTGCTCGGCATGGATCACTAGATTTGCGCTTTTAGTATGACTCATGGAATCAGGCTCTTTCAGGCGGGTTAGCGAAGGGGGATGCTGATGGAATGTTGCCCATCAGTGGCGGATACGTGGTGACCCGTAATCGATAGTGCTGGCACAAATTTGTAATCACGCGCCGCACGGTCGTAGACGATGTACTCTGGGTGGTGGCCCGCCTGGAGCATCTGACCAAAACGGAAAACCGTGCTGGCAGGACTGATTGCGATCAGGTGCACTTTTTGAACCCTCATCACGTCTTGAGCGTGCACAATCGCTTGTCTGGCGGTTTGCGCGAATTGGTCTAGGTCTTCTGGTCGGCCAATGCAGTTAAAGCCGGTTTGGGAGGTGGTTACGCGGATCCGGGGTATGTAGCCTAGATCCACGGCAGTTTTCAACTGCGCAGGCAATGCGTCCTCGTCGAGGTGCGCTGACAGCTCAAGCGTAATCAATACTTCCTGCACTTGCTGCTGCGGCAGAACGTCAACACTAAACGTGCCTGGTGGATGGGCGTCGGTTTGTGAGTTCCAACTCCAGGTTTTACGATCCTTGTCGTATTGAAAGACTTGAATGGCCTGCGCTTCACCCATCACACGCCCCGCCAGTACCAATGTCGGGATGTGGTGTAGAGGAAAAATGGCCAAGCTTTCGGTGCTCAAGCCGCTGCTTGAGTTGAATCCATCGACCAGTTGGCGAATGTGGTTTTCGTGCTCCCTGAGATATTGGTACCAAAACTCAGGAAGGTGGCGGTCGTCACGCTGAGACTTTCGACGCACGTAATGAATTACCCCGGGCGCCATCGCTCGTCTGGTCGCCACAATGGCTTCGATCAGCTCGGAATCGTGAAAATAAGTTGGCACGTTTGCCAGATTGGCGTGTAGCGTCACCGCCTTCGTGCGTGGGAATGCCAAGGAATCAAGGTAGTTGCGTACGATGTCCCGGTGGGACTGTCGCATCTCGTTCAGGATCTCGGCGGTGTAGTAGTGAGGTGCGAAGGAGTCGATCAGGCGATGGTGCTCATCACACATCAACATAATGTTGTCCGGGTTGTTTGCCAGCCGGTGAGAGTCTTGTTGATTTCCCCGTGGCCCTTCGGGGTCCGATGCAACGATGTGGGCCAAATAGCCTACGCGGGCGGCTTTCGTCCAAAGCGAAATCTCTGACAGATCGTCACCGCAGCCTTCGAACATGCACCGCGCACCCGCATCCGCCCAGACCTTCTGTGCCGTTCTTTCGGTAATCTCGGGGCCTCTACCGTTGGTTTTGCCTAATGCGCCAGCACGCGTGGCGATCAGCGTATCTACAATTGTTTTGGCCAATACCGGCAAATAGGTCCAACCTGCTGCGGCCACCTGCGTGTTAATCAGTGTCTGAAACGACGACTCCAGACTGAAAAGCAGCCGTTTGCTGGCTAACTTTTTGAGCAGTGGCTTGGCTTCGAACTCCGGGTCAGCAGGGTAAAGCGTAAGGCCGGGGTCATCGAGATCAACCAGCTTGCACAGATATCCGGCGTACACATAAGCAACACGATGTTTTTGCGTTAGGCAATCATCGAGCCAGTTGGACAAAGCCTGTCCGCCAAGATTGTCCAGCGGGGGAGGGCCAGCTACCGGAGTAGAGGGTGTAGTGGGCATATTCGCTCTTTCCTTGACCGTGAGTCATGGGGTGCTGCGTTAATGTGCGGGTAGATAATGCAATTGCAATGGCAAATTGCCATTTTATTTGCAGCGAGTCTTTGGACGCACGGTTAAGGGGTTAACGCACGGTAAATTACTTGACCCCAAACACGTCGTGGCAAGCAAAACCAAGGCACCCTAAATAGCAGCTCTTTATCTGCGTATGCTCAACGTAAAGGTTGTGGGATTGAGAAGATCGCCCGTTTACGCCAATCTCATGACTTGGCGCGCCAGTCGCATATTCCTGAGACGGCCCCAACAACTTCCGCTCTCATGCGACGATTGCTCTAGCTGCCGATGTTTTTCGTTGTCCTACCCGCGAATGCTGTTCTTTGATCTTGGTAAGTGGTCCGGATGCATCATTTAAGATCTAGGAGTTTGGCTAGCCCGGAAACGGAAACTGGAAACGGTGAAAGGGCGAAAGGGCGAAAGGGCAGAAGATAGAGCTGTTTTTGTACTGACAACTAGCCCGCCAGGCTTGCGTCGTAAATGCATCGCGCCTGTTCTGTAGGCTCCGATCGCTGGTTTAGACTGAGCAGTGAGTAGCATTTGCCACTGCCCATGTCGACGCGGAAAAGAATGCCGGCCGATGGTTTGTCCAAGCTCACTTACAAACGCATCACGCGCTCCATACGCCAATGCAGTGAATGATTCATGGCGGGCGGTTCGTACCGAACCATCAGCCGTTAGTTGCTCTAGCACAGCTTTCAGATGAGCAAGATCAGCAACCAGCAGCATGTGTTCAAAATCGAAGCCGTCCTCGTGCAGTCGAGGCATAAATGAAACCGGCGCTTCCAAATAACGCCTCACCCAGTGTCGTCGAATTATCCCCCCGCGCAAGTGGCCTCCAGGACGGACTGTTTCAACCACTCGGGGTCGAGCGGTAGCGAGCACAGACCGGGGTGTAAATTGTCTATTAGAGTCCATTGCTCGGCCTGCCAATAACACACGCTGAGCATCGGCCCGAGGAAACACAAATGCTGCTGGACGCGCAGACAGGCTAGAACACGACCCAGTACGCGGCTGTCATGGAACCGATAGAGCGTCGGATGAGGCGGCTCCCCGCTGACCAGTCGCTCGCGCCAGTGTGTGGTCAGTGCATCAAGATCACCGTCATTGGCACTGGCCAGCCATCCCCAATGATGCTCCGGTGTTCGGAGAAGCTTCTGTATTAGTGGTTGCGTAATCGACTCTAGCTGAAACAGGTGTGGCCCGATGTGCGCCATAGCATCCGCAGGTGTACCGCTGTAGAGATTGCGGTATAGGTCAGCGCCCAGCTCTCCAGTGAGCGCATTTCTGACGTCAAGCTGGCCATCAGAATCCAACATCAGGTAGATGCGTCGCCCCAATCGAGTTTGTTCCTCTAGCCATTGCGTCGGGGTGTTCATGCATTTTCTCCCATGCTACACATACTTTCGCGACAGGTCTGATGTCGCGCGGGTGTCCGCCAATTAAAAGCACTTAAAAGGCCTCTCTGATAGCTTGCTCAGCTTGAGAGTGACAACGTAAACACTTTTGTTTTAAGAAAATCGCCTGCTTGCGCCAACCTTGTGACCGTATGCGTCAGACTCTTTTGTGTTTGAACCCCCCACCGAGACGCCGAAGTTACAGCGGCAGGCGTACGGCTTGTTTTCTAGTACACGAGAGATCACGATGCGTGAAAATTACGCTTCTGTCGCAGTAAGCGAACAGAGGCCTAAAAACCCGAGGAGCCCCTCTTTCATTGGCCAGGGAATAGAATTGTTCTGCGGCAGACATATTTCCCCGCAGCCCAGCAGGTGGCCTTTGATAATCATGTGCATGAACTCGATGCCCGCCAACAGGATGTTGGCACAACGAAAACTTTTGAAACCGAGCAAAAGCCGACTGACTCGTTTAACCGCTCGATGATCCTGTTCAACGATGTTGTTTAGGTATTTGACCTGGCGTATGACAATGGTGCGGGTAGCAACCATCTGCTTAACACCAGCACCATTACCGGTGATGTGGTCGTTGGTGGCGCTAATAACCAACTGACGCTTGCGAGCGGTACGGTGACAGGCAACATTGGTTTGACGGGGGCAACCGGCACGAACACGGTGCTGCTGCAGAGTGGCGCGACCCTCAATACGTTGGCCGGATCCGTTGGCAACGACACCGTGACGATCAAAGGCCAGGGCAACACGTTCAACACGCTTGATGGCGGCACCAGCGGTAACGACATGCAGGTCTTTGATGGTGCTCTCAATACTCTTGATGGCACACAAACGGCGCCGAACTTCGACTAGGTCAACTTGAGCAACGGTTCGACGCTAATACTGCAAACCGTCCTCGGCGGCAAGCCCGTAGATACGGGTGGCGCGGGTCTTGATATCTACGGCACCTCCACGTTGGCATTGCAAGCCAGTCCGGTCGCAGCTTGTACCTTCGCCAATCACCTGGCCGGCAGCGGCTTGCTGACGGTGGATAATGGCGGCAACATTAAGTTCAATGCCCTGGTACCTGATCAAGCGGGGGCGACCAGCACCATTACGGCAAGCACGTTTTCTGCGAGTGGTACCGGTGTGGCTGGCATTAGGGTGTAGCCGGTATTTGTACGAGCGCACCTAATACACCAAATACCGTCAAATTGCTCCAACAAGACGACGCCAACATCGGGGTGAAATTGCTCCGCGCGTCGACCGTCAGTGGCAGCCCTAGTGCGTTGGTTCTGCAGGTTCAACTCGGGAACGCCATCACGGCCGCGCGACAGTTCGACAGTTCGACATCGCTCAGGGCGGCACGACGGTGGCGAAAGGCACCTACGATTTCCGTTTGACCACTGCAGCCCATGACGGTGCGACTGAAGACTGTCTGTACGTAAACTATGGCCTGATGCAACTGGACGTGCAGCAGTAAAAAACACTGACCTTGGCAGAGACCGCGGGCGCTATCGGTGGTACTTCCGATATGTCGGCACGGATTGTCGGTGGCGGCAACCCCAATATCGACGCAGCAAGCGGGTTTGTATCGCTGCCCAACATAACCAACAATTACCGCGGTGATACCTCGGTTTCCGAGGGCATGCTGCGTACGGATGTTGATCATGCCCTGGTAATACCCAAACGTTGCATCTCGCCACCGGAACTACGTTGGCATTGAACGGTACGAGCCAGACAATTCAGCAGTTCGACGGTAAATCAGGCTCAAGTCTGAAGGTTGACGGCAGCACGTTAACCATTGCTCACGGCGATACCTCCTTGGGGCATTGCAGGGTGATGGTTAGTAGAATCTTACGGGGGGCCAATGTGGCGCTCAAGGCTGGCACGTCCATTTCCGCTGGCGGCACTGTGCTTTTGGACAATGCGGGTGGACTGGGTACTGATAACGTCACCGACAATGGCACGCTGGTGCTGGATGTCGCCCAAGACGCTGTATTCACCAATGCGTTGTCGGGCGCGGGCGATCTGCTCAAAAAAGGCGCTGGATCGTTAGCGGTTGAACGCTCGCTGAGTCATACCGGAGAAACTGATGTGTAGGCTGGGGTGTTGGTAGTCGGTACTACGACCAATCCAGCTGTGACCTTGGGCGGGCAGGGTGCGGGCACGTTGACCGTAGAGTCCCCGGGTACTTTGCAGGGGGCGCAAAAGACTACTCGGCGGATAAAGTGGAGAGGGGGGGGGAGATTCGCCTTTTAAAGATCAAACGACGAAAAGGGAGCGTGGCAAACATCTGAGTTTAAGGGGCTAACCCAGTTTGGATTTTTGCTGCGGGCAATCGAAGAAAACCGGTGTTTGAACAGGCACCGTTTTTTTTTAAGCTTCTGGTTCTGGGGCTGGGATTCCAATGTCCCGCAACTCCGGCGAACACGCCTTGCTAATCAGCGGAACCCTTCAAGGACAGCGAGCAAGTCTTGCGGTAAAAGTCCGTATGTACGGGCACATTCGTTACCTATACGCCGTTTCTAGATGAGTGTTTGCCAAACAAGGGCCTCCATGTGTGTCCGACGAAGTCACCTATAGTCCGGTTGCTCTATGAGGTGGATGAGAAAGGCGACCAGTTCCCCGCTGACGACCAACGGACGGCAGCGCTTATGAGTCTGATTCAGCCGTTCAGGCTCAATGATCATGATCCGTATGCCTATTTGAAGGAAGGGTGTGCTGACGCGACTGCCACCGAATCGGGCGAACGAGATAGTTGAGTTGTTGCCCCTTAGCTGGATGCCGTTACGCAATCTGTAATCACCGAGCACTTATGTTTGACCATTAGGCACGTCCTTCTGGCAAGCGTTCTCGCGAAAATGCATATCAGCCTTAATTGGGCTTGACTGATTGGCGCAATGGGTCAAATAGTTGGCGCAATGGGGTGATATTTAAAGCCTTAGCAGCCTTATCCTTGGAGGCCACATATGGTGGGTTTTGTTTTTTTACGACTAAATACTTTAATGTGATTAATTATTCAGTTTTATACTTCTGAAGGTTTGAGACTTGAATAGTATTAATTATTGATTTCAATTGCGAGTTATCTGCGACTTGATTTTTGTATTGGGTGGCGCTCGGCCAATTGCTTTACATGGTTTGCTACAGATCTGCAGGGGGGGGGGGCGTCTTAAAACTTTGTTCTTAAATCATATCGAATTTTAGACTGTTAAAATTTTTTATTTACGCTGCAAAGTTTAGCGGCAGGTGTCGCCTTGCTGTGTGGGTATTTGTGTTTGGTTTCTTTGTATCTATCCGTAAATAACTACCGCTGAGTTAAGCGTGCATGGCGGCCGCTCGATTTTTTAAGTGTTTTTTTGCTTGGATGATGAGAGGCACCAATTTGTAGTTTTTTTTAAAAGAGGTTGCTGATGAAAATTCTATATCGAGACTCTAATGGGTCCACGTTTGCGGGAGGAGAAATGGCCGAGCCGCAAAGACTATGCGTTAGTTTTGGGCTGCTCGTGAAATATTGGGTGACAACAATCAAGTTATTTTTGAGGGCTTCTGTAGTTGTCGTGCCTTTTGGTTTCGGAATGTTTAATGCTTGTGCTTCGACCACTCTTTCGGCAAGTGAGCTAGTACCATCTTCCCCTGGTCAAGTTACGTACTCTCCAAGTGATGAAAGTGCTGCGATTTTAAAGTTGGCTGTTTTAAATGATGCGACCGACCATCATGAAAAAGCTCGAGTGCTGTATGACTTATTAAGGAGTGATGAGTTTAATCAAAATGCTTCTGTTTCATCAGCGGTCAATTTGGCGGTACTTGGTCGTTACGACGAGGCTAAAACTGCATTTACTACAATAGTGAGCAAGGGGGACGTGAGGGCAGCGACTTATGCGCAGTTTTGGCAGTTGTGGCTCACCGCAAAAACATTCAAAGGCTCGGTAACTGCTCTGCAAAAAGAGCTTGAAGAAAAGGTGTCTCATCTTAAACCTCAAACTGCTTATCAGCAAAAATTAGTTGATGTGTACGCCGGCATAGGGAGTGTCGACTCGGTGTTTGCTGAGATTGCCAAATTAACATTCGATGAGCGCTCCAGGCGCGATGCTCGCGTTGAAATGGCATTTTTTGCTGGAGGCTATTTAGAGTTTGTACACAAAGACTTGATCGGCGCCAAACAACTGTATGTGCGTGAGCTTCCTTGGTCAAGTGAGTCTATTGAGAGACCACTTCTGGAGCAAGCCATCAACGCACTCTGAAGCAAAAAATCCAAGGCGTTATTAATAAATTTTATTGACTGGTAGGGACGTATGAATAGAACATTTCGTTTGGTATGGAATAAAAGTTTGGCCTTATGGGTTGTCGCTTCCGAACTAGCTAGCGCCAAAGGAAAAAAAGGTTGCGTTCGTTCGGCGGGTGTGCTGGGGGGGGGGGGGCGCGCTTGCGCTACTGATGTTTGCGGGAAATGCCAACGCGTGGATTGCAGAAACTGGTGCTAGCAACCCTGTATTAGATGGTGGCATTAGCTCAAACACGTCTGTGAATGGTGGTATCGCTTTTGATCCAGCGGCTACGACTCCCAATGGGAATACTGCTGTGGGTACAGGTACTGTTGCAACGGGTGGCAATAGTGTTGCCTTGGGCTCCGGAGCGAAGGCTACAGGCACACGTACAATTGCAATCGGGTTGAACGCTTCGGCAACAGCAGATGCTGCTATCGCTATCGGTGACAACACACAAGCGTTGGGTAACGGTAGCGTTGCTCTTGGTCGCAATTCATATATCGACGTCGCTGGCATCGATAGTCTTGCAATTGGTACGCGCACTGTCGCGACGAAAGACAATATCGTTGTTATCGGTAACCAAGCGCAATCCAATAGTGCGCGCACGATCCTCATTTCTCCAAACTATGGAATCGCAGGTAATCTTCCAGAAGTGCTAATTGACGATCAGTCGGCTGGGACTGTCGTGGTCGGTGCGAAATCATATGCATTGGTGTCGCCTAATTCGGTGGTTCTGGGTAACCAAAACCGTTCAGTCAATGCCCCTAACAGCGTCGCAGTAGGTGACGGGAATAATCTTACGGGTGATCAGTCAGTGGTTATGGGGCGCTCTACATCTGTCACCGGCGACATTTCTATGGCTCTGGGCTCCAACACAAGCGTAATTGCGGACCATGCCATCAGTATCGGTTCAAACCAAGTCATTACTGCTAATAACTCCGCAACTATTGGTCAAGCAAGTGTTAATAGCGGTGTCGGAAGCTACGCGCTGGGTAATAATAATACGATAGGCGCTAATAATGCTTTTGTTGTTGGCAGCAATATTAACGTCGCTCCCGGGTTGGACAGCTCTATCGTATTAGGCAACAACTCCACGGTTGCCGCAGCCGTAGGTACGACTGGAACCAGTATTTATGGTGGGTATCACGCATTCGCAGGCGCAACGCCCTTAGCGGCAATGAGTGTTGGTGCCGCTGGCGCAGAGCGGGCAATTACTAATGTCGCTGCTGGCCGGATCAGTGGCGTAAGTACCGATGCCGTCAATGGTTCACAGCTTTCCGCGACCAACTCATCACTTACTGCTCTAGCTAATGATTCTCTGCTGTGGGATCCGACTGCCAACGGTGGTAACGGTGCGTTCAGCGCTAGCCATGGTGGTGCCGGTCCAAACAAAATTACCAATGTAGCCCCTGGCGATGTCAGTGCAGGCAGTACTGATGCCATCAACGGCAGTCAGCTGTTCGGGCTCGCAGGAGATACCAGCAATGTGTACACCGATGCCAATGGTGTCGGGATCCGTTATGCACGTACCAATGAAACCGGTTTGCCACCGCTGGATGCTTTTGCGCATGGCAAAGGTAGCACCGCCGTAGGGTACAACGCCGTGTCTGACGGTGTGAGTAGTTTGGCACTGGGTAATAATGCTAGTGCGACGGCCGATAACAGTGTCGCACTGGGTGGTGGTTCGAAAGCGGATGGTACGACTTTGGGGCAGCAGGGTTACCTGGTCGGCGGCACCGCAAGTTCCGAGGTGAACATCGGTGATCGTCGTATCACGGGCGTGGTCGCCGGTGCGACGGATACCGATGCGGTCAACGTCGCGCAATTGAAAGCGGCAAGCACTGCCTCGGTGGCTGATGCGGTGATGTATGACAACAGCACGCACAATAACATTACCTTGGGCGGTTCGACTTACGACAACACCACTCACACCGGCGGCACGACCATTACCAATGTGGCCAACGGTGTGGCCGATAGTGACGCGGTGAATATGTCACAGTTGAATCAAACCAACTCGCAGGTGACGAACAACACCACCAATATCCAAGCGTTGGCCAACGACGCACTGCTATGGGATCCGACTGCCAACGGTGGTAACGGTGCGTTCAGCGCCAGCCATGGTGGTGCCGGTCCAAACAAAATTACCAATGTAGCCCCTGGCGATGTCAGTGCAGGCAGTACTGATGCCATCAACGGCAGTCAGCTGTTCGGGCTCGCAGGAGATACCAGCAATGTGTACACCGATGCCAATGGTGTCGGGATCCGTTATGCACGTACCAATGAAACCGGTTTGCCACCGCTGGATGCTTTTGCGCATGGCAAAGGTAGCACCGCCGTAGGGTACAACGCCGTGTCTGACGGTGTGAGTAGTTTGGCACTGGGTAATAATGCTAGTGCGACGGCCGATAACAGTGTCGCACTGGGTGGTGGTTCGAAAGCGGATGGTACGACTTTGGGGCAGCAGGGTTACCTGGTCGGCGGCACCGCAAGTTCCGAGGTGAACATCGGTGATCGTCGTATCACGGGCGTGGTCGCCGGTGCGACGGATACCGATGCGGTCAACGTCGCGCAATTGAAAGCGGCAAGCACTGCCTCGGTGGCTGATGCGGTGATGTATGACAACAGCACGCACAATAACATTACCTTGGGCGGTTCGACTTACGACAACACCACTCACACCGGCGGCACGACCATTACCAATGTGGCCAACGGTGTGGCCGATAGTGACGCGGTGAATATGTCACAGTTGAATCAAACCAACTCGCAGGTGACGAACAACACCACCAATATCCAAGCGTTGGCCAACGACGCACTGCTGTGGGATCCGACTGCCAACGGTGGTAACGGTGCGTTCAGCGCCAGCCATGGTGGTGCCGGTCCAAACAAAATTACCAATGTAGCCCCTGGCGATGTCAGTGC
>NZ_QGGS01000034.1:42834-47627 GCF_003148705.1 Pseudomonas sp. OV226
TCCGACTGCCAACGGTGGTAACGGTGCGTTCAGCGCCAGCCATGGTGGTGCCGGTCCAAACAAAATTACCAATGTAGCCCCTGGCGATGTCAGTGCGAACAGTACGGACGTTGTAAACGGCTCCCAGTTGTTTGCGTTGGACAATCGAGTTACTGCTGTCGATGATCGCGTAACAAATATAGAAGGCTCTTTTACCAACATAAACAATGGCGCCGGTATTAAGTACTTCCATACAAATTCGACAGGTGTCGATTCAGTAGCCAATGGCGCCGATTCGACCGCGGTTGGCCCGAATGCCACTGCTTCAGCTTCGAGTTCAATCGCTATGGGTAATGGCGCTAATACTACTGGCAGCGGAGCTGTCGCTTTAGGCGAGGGGGCTTCTTCCAGTGCTGCTGGAAGTGTCGCATTAGGTCAGGGGGCCAGTGATGGTGGGCGAGGCATCGAAAACTACACCGGTAAATATTCAGGCGCCGATAATAATACAGTAGGTACCGTTTCCGTCGGTAATGCGATCACTGGTGCTACGCGCACCATCAGTAACGTAGCGGATGGCAAGGAAGCCACCGATGCTGTAAACCTGCGGCAACTTGACGGCGCTGTTGCCGAGTCGAAGCAATACACGGATGACTCGATCAGTCAGGTCAACACAACTGTAACGAACGTCGGTAGTCAGATAAAAAATATCGACAAGCGCGTTACAAAAACGGAAGGGGATATCACTCACTTGCAGAACGGTACGGATGGTATGTTCCAAGTGAACAACAGTAGCAACTTGCCAAAGCCTGACGCCTCCGGTAGCGATGCCGTCGCTGGTGGTGCTGGATCTCAAGCCTCTGGTTCCAACAGTACGGCATTAGGCTCTAAAGCCAAAGCTAAAGCTAATAACTCTGTCGCCTTGGGAGCTGGTTCAATTGCCGATCGTGAGAATAGTGTCTCGGTAGGAGCGGCAGGTAGTGAACGGCAAATCACTAATCTCGCGGCAGGTACGTCTTCAACGGATGCGGTGAATCTTGGTCAGTTGAATAGTGGCCTCGCCGACGCCACAAAAAACGCTAACGCATATACCGACTCGGCATACAGAGCGTTGCATAAAGATATTAAACAGTTGGATGATGATTTGAGTGCAGGCATCGCGGGTGCTATGGCCATGGCCGCACTCCCTCAACCTTATGCTCCAGGGGCCAGTATGACTTCTGGCGCACTCAGTACTTATCGTGGACAGTCCTCGATGGCATTAGGGGTGTCCCGAATTTCTGACAACGGACATTGGGTTGCGAAACTACAGGCCACGGCCAACACTCAGCGTGACGTGGGTGCTTCTGTAGGCGTCGGTTATCAGTGGTAAATAATTAGTAATTTACAAGCCCGTCGCGAGACGGGCCTTTGTTTAGAATCACGCTAGAGAATCAATTATGAATAATGCAAAAGACTTCAGTTGCTTGCGCGTCGCAGCAGTTATGTTTATGTCAGTCGCTCTGTCGGCTTGTGGCACCCGTACCGTCAGTGAAGTTGACTCTCATGGGATGACTGAAACACCCATATTTCCTTCTGTCGCTGATGCCAGTCGCTCCGAAGGCAGTTATGTAAACCTCGAAAATTTGCATAAAATCAACAAGCGCATGACAAAGGTCCAAGTTCAGGATCTGATAGGTCCTCCGCACTTTTCAGAGGGCATGTACAAGGTACAAGAATGGGATTACATTTTTAAATTTCGCCAGCCTGATGGTTTGCCAGACAAAATGTGTCAATTCAAAGTGCTATTTGACAGCGAACTGGTGACACAGTCTTTCTATTACTTGCCGCAGGATTGTTTGCAACCAGCCGTGAAGTCGCAGGGGGCGAAGCCGGAGCCGAAGCCGATGGCGGTTAAAACTGAAAAGCTAACACTGGCCGCTGACGCAACATTTGCATTCGGTAGCGCCCAGTTGAGTGCGAAAGGTGAAAGTGTTCTCTTGAAGTTGTTCGAGGGAATGAGGGAGTCGAATCTGCGAGAAATTCAGATTATTGGTTATTCTGACCGCATCGGCAGTCAACACGAAAATGAACAACTTTCCCTCAATAGAGCCGTTGCAGTTCGCTCCTATTTTATCCAGCAAGGCATCAATGCTAATTTAATCAGCGTGGACGGCCGTGGGTCTTCTGGTGCGGTAGTAACGTGTCCCGGCGTGAAAACCCCACAACTGATTGAGTGCCTGGCTCCCAACCGTAGGACCGTTGTGACTATCGTTTCCGAGTAAATTGCCATATGGCTCCCTTTCCTTTTCTGAGGTTTTATTCAATATTTGTGTCGTGTTGGAATGGTTTTGTTGATGCATATTGGGGGAAGGGAGCAGTATTATCGGTTGTGGTGAAAAGGTGAATGAAACGAGAGGGAAGTTTGCAGCATTATTACTCGATGTGTCGATGCTCGCTGGCAGCAATGAAGTGTCGTCAGCATTGGCGATACAAGGTAAATAACGAAGTTGATTATTGGGGGGGGGGCTCAGAAAGTGGATTTTAAGCTACTACTAGGACTTCCACATTGAGCGCAATAGTGATGCTGTGTTGCGCTTGCCGGATTGACGTAAGGAAGATGAAGGACTGCGGTACTACAAGCGGTCAACTTGCCACCGGAGGCTGCGCATTGCCATGGCATACCCAACTCTCGCGGGGGCAGTTAAGACCACTAAAGCAGCCTTCGGAACAGGAGATGGAGCTTTAACGTACGTTTCCGTTCCGTTGGACTTCAAACTCCTCTTTCGATGGTTCCGCCTTACAACCATCACTGCAAATCTTGCGCAGACATTGCAAATGCGTTTAGGGTGTCATTTCGCCCCCTGTCGGAATCGCCCCCCTTAACTCAACCGCCGCGCAACCAGTCAAGTGCCTCTTCTATCAAGCTTCAGCACGTCCATTGTGTCGAGTGGGAATTGGCGAAGAGATAAGCACAATGCGGCTTCGCCGCACGCATACTGCAATCACCCCGGCCTGTGCGCATCTCCATAGGCGCATTGATGAGCCGGATAGCGTCTATGCGGATCACTAAGCGTGGATGTAATACTTGCACTATGAAGTCATATACCAGAATCAGGCGCTTGATCCGAAACAATTCATATCTTGGTCGAGGGACAATTACTTGACTACTTCAGTGTGAAAATTACGGTGTCTTGCCCCAAGATACGCTAACTGGATCCTTTATTGTCTCAACTGAGTGGTGATTCACGCTGGTCGTGCGTCACGGCATGATTCTTACAACCGGACTTTTTTGCACGGGCGAATTAGGTGTTTGGCGCATTCGGTCTTTAACGTGGCGTAAGCGGGCGATATTCTTGCAGCGTAAACCGACATTCTAACTAACCGGTGTTGCGTGGAGGCTACGCGAGGGCTGCTCATGTTGTCGCTGACGAATTTTGACTATTTTAGTACGTAACCTTCGCTGCGCTGAGAAGGCTGGACTGCTTCGCAGGCTTCGCGCCAGTGCATTGGAGATTACAGCTTTCCGTGCCCTCAACACCATATTTAGTTAGTTAAAAAAAACTAAAACTGCTTGGATCAAAAAAGAATGTCGTCTAAGTGCCACGAGCTCAGGTCGTTTTTGGAACAGCTTATAACTCTCCTGAATGGGGCTGCACGGATCAAGCGTAGATAAATGTCCTATTCAAGCCAGCTATACACTTACTATCTCGAACTCGCGACGTCCGAAATTTTCACGCAGCAGTTCGCTGGGGAGGACGTTCGTTTTTTCAGTGAGTTCGAGGCATTGGAACACGAGCGGGCTAAAGCTCAATCCATGCCTGAAAGTGGAAAGACCGACTGGCTGAAAGTGCAGGAGGTCGGAGAGGCATTTGTGCGCAGCCAATCCAAGGATTTGCGGATGAGCGCCTGGTTGACTTGGGCGTTGTATCAGCGCGATTCTTTTTCGGGCTTGTTGGTCAGCTACGCGCTATTGCAGCACTTGTCCGACTCCCCCTTGGCGCGCATCCATCCGTCGAAACTGCGTACCCACACTGCCGCCATCGGATGGCTGGTGCCGTGCCTTGAACACGTGTTGAGCGAAAATGTCGTAATTAAGGAACAGTTGCCGCTTTTCCGCCGAGTGGTGGAACACCAAGAAGGGCTCGATGCAGTCTGCACCAAGCATTTAGGCGATGACGCACGACTGCTGTTGCTCATTGCTCTGCGTTTTGCGGTCCAGCGCGCCGCCGCCGATAACCAGCCGTCGCTCGGGCTAGCGGGGGCTGCTGCATTGGTTCAAGTCAAGCAAGTCGCCACACCGTTGTTCGCCGCCGACACACCGATCGACAGCGTAAAAGAAACCCACAAGGCGCTGCGCGCCCAGCAAGAGCGCGCACGGCCGTTGTGTGCCTGGTGGCTCAATCAGAAAGCCACCGAACTGCGCGCCTTGCGCCTTAACCGCACGTTATTGTGGTTGCCCCTCGACGCCACCCTGAGCGCAACGCCAAGCAAATCAACGTGCTGCGCGGTTTCCGCCAGACAAGCTCAAGGCCTAACAAGACCGTTTCGACCTGGACAAATACGCCGACCTATTGGTGGTACTTGAGCCGAACCTGGCGAAGGTGCCTTTCTGGTTCTATGGCCAGCGAATGGTCTGGGAATACTTTCAGACTGACCGCCTAGATAGCCATGCGCGAAATGGAAATCCACTTCGCGCTTTTGATTCAGCGCCTAGGCGCCCGATCTGGTGCTGGAAGTGCGGCATTTACTGCATAGCTGCTGCGAGTTGTTGCCGCAGAACCATGCCGTACGTGAACGCAAGGAAGAGATTTATCGCAGGCTGTGCCACCTCGATC